>DASWHO010000179.1:0-26258 GCA_036398155.1 Acidobacteriota bacterium | reverse complement strand
GCGCAGGCGCGCGAGCCAGAGCTGGGTCCAACGGGTGGGGCGTTGCTTGCGGACCACTTGAAATCGGTTGCGTTGGAGCGCGCGCATCACGTCGGCGGCGCGGCGCGGCGGGCGCGGTCCGAGCAGCATCAGGAGCGCTTGCAAGGCCAACGGAAAGCCGCGGCGGCCCGCAAAGGTGTCGTGAACCAGGAGCACCCCGGCCGGCCGCAGCGCCGCGGCCGCGCGGGCGAACCAATCGTCGAGGTCGGGAGCTTCGCTCAGGACCTGGCTGAGCAGAACCGCGTCGAACTCTCGGCCCCAGCTCCGCTCGAGGATGTCGCCGGGGCGCCAACGAACCCGTTCGGCCACCACCGCCGGAGCGCCGCGCCGGCTCGAGCGCACCACGTGCGGGCGATCCACCAGCACCGCCATGGCTCGCGGGAAACGGCGCAGCAGCCCGAACGATAGCCGTCCCGCGCCGGCGCCCACGTCCAGCCAGCGGCGGAGTCCGCCGGCGCCGAGAATCTGGCGCAAGCCTGCCGCGGCCGGCGCGACCGCCGCGCCGGCGAGCGTGCTCAGCGCCGCGACCCTCCGAGCCTCCGCCTCCCGCGCGAGCTGCCGCGGCACCACGGCTCCGCCCTTGCGCGCGGCGCGGCGCAGCATCGGAAACAGGCGCCAGTTGAGCGCGCAGGTCAGATCGAGCGCGCCGCGAAGCGCGCCGGCGCCAGCGGCCAACTCGGTCCGGCCGAGCGGCGTCAGCGACCAGCCGCCGCCGCCGCGACGCGCCCAGCCCAGCTCTTGCAGCCCCGCCAGGAGCAGCGCGGCGCCCGCGCCGCTGATCCGAGCGCGGCGCGCGAGCTCGTCCGGCCGCCGGGGCCTGCCGCCGGTCCGGGCGAGGGCGTGCAGCAGGCCGGTTTCGAAACTCGCCTCCAAGAGCGCGGCGCGCATCGGCCCCAGCAAGACCCGCTCCAGCCGCGGCGCCGGCCAGCCCGAGCTGCGCGTCATCGTCCCGCGGGCCCCAGCCGCCGCGCCACCGCCCGCCCCAACGCCGCCAGCGAATCGAAGTCGGAGCGGCGCAGCTCGTCATCCACCAGGCTGATGTCGAAGCGCTCCTCGATCAGCGCAATCAGCTCGAGCAGCTGCATCGAATCGACCTGCAGGCGACGCAGCAGCCCGCGGCCGCGCAGCGCGCGCGCCGCAAGCCGAGGCCGCTCCAGCGCTCGGCGCCAGAGCTGCGCCAGCTCGGGCGCAAGCAGCTCGGTCGTTCGAGGCATGGTCGGCTGACCTAGGAGTCCTCCAGCCATCGGATCGTCTGCTCGGCCAGCTCCGGGACCGACTGGCGGCCGTGCAGCTCCCAAAACCGCGGCAGCTTCATGCTGCGGAGTCGCGGCCGCTCGGCGGCGAGCCAGGCCGGGAGAAGGGCGCCGCGGTTCAGCAGCACCGACACCGACCGCGGTGGAAAACAGCGCCCGAGCTCGGCATCGAGTTGTCGGGCGCCGCGCCACAGCTCGGGCGAAAAACGGTAACCGGCCACGTCGATCGTCTCACCGAGCGCGAGCCGCCGCTCCAGCTCCGCCGCCCCGGCGCGTGGGCGGCCGAGCAGGAACAACTCCTGCAGGCCTTTGATCCGAAGATAATGCCGCAGGTGCGCGATCGCGGACGGCGGCGGATCCCACATCACATGGCGGGTGGCGCGCGCGGCGCTGCTCCACCCCAGCAGCGCCCCGAAGCGCAGGCCGACCACCACCGGAGCTGCCGGCGCGCGGGCGGCGAGGTAGCTTTCAGCGGCGCGCACCTCGGCCCCCCAGCCCGCCACCGTGCAGCGATCGAACTCCTCTGGGCTGTCGCCGTGTCCCGACAGATCAGGCCGCAGCACGGCGTAGCCGGCGGCGGCAAACTGCAGCGCCGCGGCGCGCAACACCGCCCGCGACCAGCGCGCCTCTTCCGCCAACGGCGCCAGCAGCAGGATCGCGCCGCGGATGGGACCGATCGGGCGATGCCAGAAAGCGCAGCGCCCGGGGGTGTACTCCACCGCCAGCCCTGCGGGCCCTTCGGACAGCGGCGCGCCCAAGTCGGGCAGCCCGATGGAGCGCGCGGCCGCTCGCGGCCGGCGTTGGATCCAGCCCAGCACGGTGTCTCCGAGCGCCTGCTCCCAGTCCGAGCCGGCGAAGGTGTGGTCCGCGCCCGCAATCAGCGCTTCCTCGACCGCGGCGGAAGCGGTCCGACCCCAGGAGGATTCGTTTGGCGCCGGATCCGGAGCGTAGGGATCGGCACCGGCTCGGACGATCAAGGTCGGGCAGCCGGGGGGAGCGGCGGGAGACCGGAACGGCCGGCTGCCGCTCCTCATCAGCCGCGTCAGTCGGTCCGCGCCGAACCGCGCCACGGAGCCGGCGCCCAAGGCTCGAAGCCCGCGCCAGGTCGCCGGTCGCCACAGTCGCTTGAACACCGAGCCGAAGTAGAGCCGATCGTCGCGCCGCCGCTCGGACTCGAGTGGAGCCAGGAGAATCAGACCGGCGAGATCCGCGCCGGCCGCCGCGCGAGCCAGCGCGGCGCCCTCGCAGAGCCCGAGCAGATAGGTCGCGCTTTCGGGCCGGAGCCGGGTCAAGGCGTCCGCCACGTCGCCGCGCATGGCGATCGGATCGCAGCGTCCGGCGGAGTCCCCCAGCCCGGAAGGGTCGAGCCGGACCACCCGATAGCCGGCAGCGGCCAGCCGCCAGGCCAGCTTCACGTAGAGACGATGCGGCCCGCAGCGGTTCTGGGTCCGGCCCGGAACCATCAGGACGTCGCCGCGCGCTGGGCCGGCTGGAAGGTGGATGCCGGCAAAACGCGGCCCGTCCGGAGCCAGCCAGCCGAGCACGCGCGCGGGTTGGCGCGGCGACGCTGCCGGCACCGCGCTCACTGCAAGCCGGTCAAAAAGTTCTGCAGCAGACGTTTGCCCGCGCCGGTGCGGACCGATTCGGGATGGAATTGCACGCCCTCGACGCGGTATTGCCGATGCCGCAGCCCCATGACCAACCCATCGTCGCTGCTGGCGCTGATTTCCAGGCAATCCGGAACCGAGGCGCGATCGACCACCAGCGAATGGTAGCGCGTCGCTTCCATCGGGTTGGGCAGACCGCGGAACACGCCGCGATCGTCGTGGTGAATCGGGCTGGTCTTTCCGTGCATGACCGCCGGCGCGCGAACCACGCGGCCGCCGAAGCACTGTCCGATCGCCTGGTGTCCCAAGCAGACACCGAGCACGGCGGTGCTGGGCGCCAGCCGGCGAATGACGTCCAGCGTCACTCCGGCACGGTCGGGAGTTCCGGGCCCGGGCGAGATCACGATCCCGCGAGGGGCGAGCCGTTCGATCTGCTCCGCGGAGAGCGCGTCGTTGCGAACCACTTCAAGCGCGGCACCGAGCTCCCCGAGCAACTGAACCAGGTTGTAGGTAAACGAGTCGTAGTTGTCGATAACCAGGATCACGGCGCGGCCGCCGTGTTCTACTCTTCGAGCTCCGAATCCTCGCCCGATTCGGCCTCGAGCCCACCCTCGCTCTCGCCGACCGGGGCGAGCTGCAGCGGGGAGGTGTTGACAACCTCCATCTCGAAGCCGCAATCCTCGCAGTGAATGATTTCGCCCTCTTCGATCTCCCCTTCGTCGATGAAGAGAGCAGCGTCGCATTCCAAGCAGTTGGCCATTCGCCCTGATTACCTCCCGAACCCCGAATATAGCAACCAGGCCCAGCCTGCGCAACAAAGTTTTTCCAGCCTGGCAAGAATCTTGATTGACTCGCCGGAAGTCTATTCCTACAATCAGTTACGGCGTTTGGCGGAGTATCCCAATGGCGTCATTCCGGCGTGATCGGAGTCACGGAATCCGGCCGGCGTCCGCACCGCAACCTGGGCGCGGCACGCTCGCAGGCTGGCGTTGGACTCGGACACTCACCGGCGTCGTGCCGATGCGATGAAAGAGCTTCGCGCCAAAGCCCGCAGCGCCCGCTGGCGCGGCGACTATCATCAAGCGGGCGACTTCTACCTGCTCGCCGGCGATCGCAGAAACGCGCTCAAGATGTACCTCAAAGGCGGCCTCCACGCCTCCGCCGCCAAGATTCACGAAGAAGAAGAACAGTTCGAAGCGGCGGCCGAGCTCTACGCCCGGGCCCGCGACTACAACGCGGCGGCCTTCGCCTACCGGCGCGATAAACAGTTCGCCAAGGCCTGCGAGATGTACGAACGCGCCCGCAACTTTGTCGCCGCCGCTGAAGTGAGCCTGGAGATGCGCCAGCTGTTCAAGGCCGCCGAGTTCTACGAGCGCGGCGGACAGCACGAAAGCGCCGCCCAGCTGTTCCTCAAGACCCAGAACTACGCCGCCGCGCTGCGCTGTCTCGAGGCGCTGCGCGCCGAGCTGGAGGCCCAAAAGAGCGGGCCCAAGGCCCTCGATGCGCGGCGCGAAGCTGACGCGCTGGCCGAACGCTGCGGCGAGGTCGCCCTGCTGATCGGCGAGCCGCTGCGCGCCGCGCGTTATTTCGAGGACGGCGGCGCGCTCAAGAAAGCCGCCAGCGCCTACCGTCGCGCCGGCGAGCTGCTCCACGCCGCGCGCATGCTGGTCGAGATCCAGGAGTTTCCGGCCGCCGAAGAGTTGGTGCGCAGCTTGCCGAGCGGCGCGGGCGATTCCGAGCTCAAAGCCGAGATCCTGATCGGGCTCAAGCGCTACGGGGAAGCCGGTGAGCTGCTGCTCAAAGCCGGGTACCAACGCCACGCCGCCGAATGCTTCGAAAAGGACCGCCGCTGGACCGAGGCCGCGGAGCTCTATCTCAAGCTCGGCGAGCCGCTCAAGGCCGCCCCCCTGTTCGAACGCGGCGGCGGGGCCGATCGCCGCCGCGCCGCCGATGCCTACGCTGCCGGCGGCGACATCGACGCCGCCGCCCAGCTCTACGAAGCGCTGGGCGATCGCGAGACCGCGGTCCGCCTGCTGATGGCGCGCGGTCAGGCGGTCACCGCGGCCGCGCTGCTGCGCAAGCAGGGCGATATCGCCCGCGCGGTGGCGGTGCTCAAGGACGTCGAGCGCGACTCGCCGCATCTGGTCGAAGCGCGCCTGGCGCTGGGCCGGCTGCTGCTCGAGCTCAACCGGCCGGCGGAGGCGGTGGAAGCGCTCGAAGACGCCATCGGCGAACGCCCCACAGCGCGCGATCTGGACGCCTGCTATTTGCTCGGCCAGGCCTATGAGATGCTCAAGCGCGACGAGGAGGCGATCGCGGCCTACCGCCGGGTCGAAGAGCTGGTGCCGGGCTACGCCGACGTTGCCGAGCGCCGCGCTCGACTCGAAGGGGCGCGCGAAGCCGGCCGCAAGGCCGCCGACTTCGAACGCATGCTCGGCGACATCGTGCGCAACGAGGGGCGGGTGGCGGAGCGCTACCGGGTGGTGCGGCGTCTCGGCGCGGGCGGCATGGGTCAGGTATTGCAGGCTTATGACGAGAAGCTCGACGAGATGGTGGCGATCAAATTCCTGACCCCCAACATGACCGACCACTCGGTCAACATCAAGCGCTTCATTCTCGAGCTCAAGCTGGCACGCAAGATCAGCCACCCGAACGTGATCAAGGTGTTCGATTACGGCGAATGGGGCGGGGCCTCGTTCATCTCGATGGAGCTGATCAACGGCCCGTCGCTGTCGCGCTGGATGCGGGAGCAGCCGGCGATCGACCTCAAGCGCCGCATGGTCATCGTGCTCCAGCTGCTCAGCGGCTTGCACGCGGCGCACAAGCTCGGCGTGATCCATCGCGATATCAAGCCGCAGAATGTGCTGCTCGATAAGCGGGAGATCCCCAAGCTGGTCGATTTCGGGATCGCGCAAGCCTTCGACGTCGCGCGCGCCGGGCGGCACGATATTCTGATCGGGTCGCCAGAATACCTGGCGCCGGAGCTGATTCGCGAGCTGCCCTTCGATCACCGCGCCGACATCTATTCGCTGGCGGTGCTGATGTACGAGGTCTGCGCCGGCGTGGTGCCGTTCTCCAGCCCCCAGATCACCACCACCCTGCTCAAGCACCTCAACGTGGCCCCGATCGTGCCCAGCCAGCGCAACCCGGCGATCCCGCCCTGGCTCGACAAGATCATCCTGAAAGGCCTGGCCAAAGAGCCCGCCGATCGCTTCCAATCGGTGGCCGAGATGATGACCGCTTTGCGCGCTCAAACCTAGTTGCCAGGCGGCGGATCTGCCGCCATCTGCTTCGTTGCGCTCGGTCGGGCTCCTGCAGCGTACCTTCCAGTACGCTTCCGTCGCCCTCCCTTCGTGCGCCTCGCAGCTGACGGCATCTCCACCGCCCTACGCGCCGTGCTTCGGGCTAGCGGTGGGCTGACACTCGGGATCGGCGCGCGCAGTTAGCAGAGAAGCGGCACGACGCGCGCCTCTTCAGGGACGCACCAGCAGCGCCGGGGGCTCGCGATCGCACTGCTCCGGCGCGTCCCTGACGTCCCTCGTTGCCAGGTCGGCCCGCCGCGCCAGCCCGATGGTTTTCCAATGTAGGGGCGGGGCTGGTCCCCGCCCGTGCGGTTAATGCGGTGCGCCAGCTTCCAAGCGCCGTTATTCGGGCTCCAAGTGAGTCAGCACGGCGTCCTGCGAGCGCAGCGGCGGGAAACGGGGACAGGTATCGAATTCCCTGGAGCGCTGAGCTTGGAGCTTGACCGTGCCGGAAATTCGTACCAGTCCCCGTTTCCCGAGGGCTGCTGGCGGCCTGCGCGGGGCAGCCGGCGCCAGATCCGCCGCCCCAGCACGGCATAGTGGGCGGTGGAGATGGTGCCGGATGCAAGGCGCGCGACGCGAGGGCGACGCAAGCGTACTGAAAGGTACGCTGGAGGAGCCCGAGCTAGCCCAACGCCGCAGCCGGCGCCAGATCCGCCGCCGCGGTAACTAGGCGCGGCTGGCGGCCTGCTGGCGCTCAAACCGCCAGCGGTGGCCCTGCTGCAGCAGCGACAGCATCGCGGTGTAGAGAAAGCCGACCTGGAACAGAATGATGAACGGAATCGAAAAATAGAGCCCCGAGACGATCGCGTAGTAAAGCGTCACGGTGAAATAGACACCCAGGGCCAGCTCGATCAGCACCAGCGGATCGATCTGGCCGCGATAGCGTTTGTCCTTCCACTGATCGCGGTTCGATTCGATGCGGTATTTGGGCGTGCGGCGGAATTCGGTGTCCAACCCCAGCAGCGCCTCGAGCACCGCCTTGGCGTTGTTGACCGAGAGCCCCATACCCAAGCTCATCAGAAACGGAATGTACTTGAGGCGCTGCATCCAGTCGCGATAGATCTCGCGCTGGGCGAAGAAGTAGAAGGTCGAAAACGACGCGCTGGCCAGCAGGAAGATCGGCAGATCGATGAACAGGGTCTTGCTCCAGCCCATTTTGACCCGAATCGCCATCGCCGGGAACATCAGCAGCGACAGTGCGATCATCAGCAGGTAGGCCACGTTGTTGGTCAGGTGGAACAACGCTTCGAGCTTGACGGTCCACGGCAGCGAGCTGCGCAGCAGCTTGGGAATCAGTTTGCGGCCGGTTTGAATCGAGCCTTTGGCCCAACGATGCTGCTGGGTCTTGAACGCGTTCATTTCCACCGGCAGCTCCGCAGGCGAGACGATCTGGGGCAGAAAGACGAAGCGCCAGCCCTCTAGCTGGGCCCGATACGAGAGGTCGAGGTCCTCGGTGAGGGTGTCGTGCTGCCAACCGCCGGCATCGATGATGCAGCTGCGGCGCCAGACGCCGGCGGTGCCGTTGAAGTTGAAAAACCGCCCCGAGCGGTTGCGGGCGCCGTGCTCGAGCACGAAGTGGCCATCGAGAAACATCGATTGCACTTGGGTCAGGATCGAAAAGTCGCGGTTGATGTGCCCCCACCGCACCTGCACCATGCCGACTCCGGCGTCGGTGAAAAAGTCGATGGTGCGGCGCAGAATCTCCGGCGCCGGAATGAAATCGGCGTCGAAAATGGCCAGGAACTCGCCGCGGGCGCGGCGCATCCCGTAATCGAGCGCGCCGGCCTTGAAGCCCAAGCGATCGGTGCGGTGCAGGTAGTGGATGTCGTAGCCCTGAGCCCGGTAGCGCTCGACCGCCGCGTGCGCGATCTGCTGGGTCTCATCGGTCGAATCGTCCAGCACCTGGATCTCGAGCCGTTCGCGCGGATAATCGAGGCGGCAGACCGCATCGATCAAGCGGGTGACGACATACATTTCGTTGTAGATCGGCAGCTGAACGGTGACCAGCGGCAGCTGCTCAAAGCGACCCGCCGGCAGCGGCACCCGGTCGCGGTACTTGTGGTAGAGGTACATCAATTGATAGCGGTGGAGCCCATAGACTGCAAGCACTATCAAAACCGCGAAGTAAGCGCTCAGAATGGCGGTTTCAGTGATTGTCATGGCGTATCCAGCGTCATCGAGGTCGGTGGACTCTGGGGCGGTCCCGGCGGCAGCTCCCGCCGGCTATGCTGCAACGAGCACACCAAACCGCTCGACAGATGAGCGATTATAGCCAATCGGCCAAGCGGCCGCCACGCCGCCTGCCGGGCGCTCTGCTGGCAGAGGCCCTGCTGATCGAAGCCGTGCTGGTCGCGATCGTCCTGCTGGGCAATCTTCGTCAACACGCCATTCTCTTCATCGTCCTCGGTCTGGGAAGCGCCGCGGTTTACTGGTGCGCGATCCGGTCCGCTCACCACGCGGCGCAGTCGCTGCTCGCGCGGCAGCTGCGATGGTGGGTGCTGGTCCCGGCGCTGGTGTTTCGCGGCACGCTCCTGTTTTCCCCTCCCAGCCTGTCCGACGATATCTTTCGCTATCTCTGGGACGGCACGGTCCTGCTTCACGGCATCAACCCCTACAGCCATCCCCCCCAGGATCCGCAGCTCGCTTTTCTTCGCGGGCCGCACTACGAGGCCATCAACTACAAGGAAATCTCCACCATTTATCCCCCTCTGGCCCAACTCGCCTTCGCCCTTGGGGCCCTCCTCGACCTGGGGATCTGGGGACCGAAGGCGGTTTTCTGGTGCTTCGAACTTGGACTCTTATGGGCGCTTGCGCGCCTTCTGGATTTGCTCCAACTCGGACCGCAGCGCCTCCTGGTTTACGCCTGGAACCCTTTGATCCTGTTCGAGTTCTGCGGGAGCGCGCATGTGGATGTCTTGGCCGTCCTGCTCCTCGTTCTGACAGCCTGCGCGATTATACAGGAGCGCTCAGCACTGTCAACGACGCTGCTGGGCTTGGCGGCCCTGGTCAAGCTGATTCCGGCGCTTCTGCTGCCGCTCCTGGCGCGCTGGACCCGCCCGCTGGCATGGGTCCTGTTCGGCGCCTGGATCGCGGCCGGTTTTGTGCCTTTCGTCGGAGCCGGCCCCGGGCTGGTGTTCGGCTTGCGCGAGTATGCCCTGCGCTGGCGCTTCAACGACGCCGCCTTCAGCGTGTTGCACCGAGGCCTGCTGGCCGTGGGGCTGACCGAACCAACCGCCCTGTTTTGTGGCAAAATCGTGGTGGGAGTCGTGCTGGTGGGAGCGGTTTCGTTCGCAGCACTGCGCAAGCTAACCTTCGTGCGCGGCGCGTATCTGGTGCTCGGGATCTATCTGCTGCTGAGCCCGACCCTGCAGCCGTGGTATCTGACCTGGATGGTTCCGTTTCTGTGCGTCTATCCGAATCGCGCATGGGTGATGTTGACCGGCTTGGTCCTGGTTTCCTACGCGATCCTGATCGGCGCCGGTGCTGACAGCCAACACTGGAGCGAGCCGGCCTGGACCAAGCCGGTCCAGTTCGTTCCGTTTTATGCGCTCTTGATCTGGGACGCATGGCGCGCGCGTCCGCTCGGGAGCGTGGAGATCGGCGGATGAGCGAGCAAAAATCGGCGCCTTCGATCCGCGCACCGCGCGGCACCCGGCTACGCTGCAAGGGCTGGCCGCAGGAAGCCGCCCTGCGCATGCTGATGAACAACCTCGATCCCGAGGTGGCCGAGAATCCGGCCGAGCTGGTGGTCTATGGCGGCAGCGGCAAAGCCGCGCGCAACTGGGAAGCGTTCGATCGCATCGTCGCCGCCCTCGAGCGCCTCGAGGGCGACCAGACGCTGCTGATCCAGTCCGGCAAACCGGTCGGCGTGTTCCGCACCCATGAGGCGGCGCCGCGGGTCTTGATCGCCAATTCCCTGCTGGTGCCGAAATGGGCCGATTGGGAGCACTTTCGCGAGCTCGAGCGGCGCGGTCTGATCATGTACGGTCAGATGACCGCCGGCAGCTGGATCTACATCGGCACTCAGGGGATCCTGCAAGGCACGTTCGAGACCTTTGCGGAGGCGGCGCGCCAGCACTTCGGCGGCACTCTGCGCGGGCGCTGGATCCTCACCGCCGGGCTCGGCGGCATGGGCGGCGCTCAGCCGCTGGCGGCGACCATGAATGAAGCGGCGCTGCTGGCGGTCGAAATCGACCCGAGCCGGATCCGGCGCCGGATCGAGACCGGTTATCTCGACCGCAGCAGCGCCGATCTGGATCAGGCGCTGGCATGGATCGAGGAGGCGCGCCGCGGCGGGGCCGGGCTCTCGATCGGGTTGGAGGGCAATGCCGCCGACATCGTCCCCGAGCTCGCGCGGCGCCGAGTGGTGCCGGACCTGCTCACCGATCAAACCAGCGCGCACGACGAGCTGAACGGCTACGTGCCCAACCGTCGGTCGCTGGCTCAAGCGCTCGAGCTGCGCCGCGCCGATCCGGCCGCCTACATCGCCGAATCCTATCGCGCGATGGCCGAACACATGCGCGGCATCCTGCAGCTCCAACAACAAGGGGCGATCTGCTTCGACTACGGCAACAACCTCCGCGCGCAGGCCGAGAAAGGCGGGGTCGCCGGCGCGACCGGCGCCTATCCCGGTTTCGTGCCGGCCTACATCCGGCCGCTGTTCTGCCGCGGTAAAGGACCGTTCCGATGGGTCGCGCTTTCAGGCGAAGCCGAGGACATCGACCGTACCGACAGCGCCATCCTGGAGCTGTTCCCGCACGACGCCGCGCTGGCGCGCTGGATCAAGCTGGCGCAGGAGAAGGTGCACTTCCAAGGTCTGCCAGCCCGGATCTGTTGGCTCGGTTTGGGCGAGCGGGCGCGCGCCGGGCTGCGCTTCAACCAGATGGTTGCGAGCGGCGAGCTCAAAGCCCCGATCGTGATCGGCCGCGATCACCTCGATAGCGGCTCGGTGGCTTCGCCGTACCGCGAAACCGAGGCGATGCTGGACGGCAGCGACGCGATCGCCGACTGGCCGATCCTCAACGCCCTGCTCAACGCGGTGGCCGGCGCCTCCTGGGTCTCGGTGCACCACGGCGGCGGCGTCGGCATCGGCGCTTCGATTCACGCCGGCATGGTGGTGGTCGCCGACGGCAGCCCGGAGGCGGCGCGCCGGCTCGAGCGCGTCCTCACCACCGACCCGGCCAGCGGCGTAATGCGCCACGCCGACGCCGGCTACGAAGAGGCCCGCCGCACCGCGCGCGAGCATCACCTCGACCTGCCCTCGTTGGACTAAGGAATCGAGGCAGCCGGCACCAGATCTGCCGCCGGGCACTAGCGGACGCAGTTTCTGCCTGCCGCCTTGGCGCGATAGAGCGCTTCGTCGGCGCGCCGGGTCAATTGCTGCGTGGTTCGACCGTCTTCCGGGAAGGCCGCCAACCCGATGCTGATCGTCGGCTCCACCACGACGCCTTCGAACTCGAAGCGATGGCTTCCAATCGCGAGGCGGATGGCTTCGCCGAGCTCGAGACCACGGCTGCGATCGCGGCCCACCGAGTAGGCGGTGAATTCGTCGCCGCCGAAGCGCGATACCAGTCCGTCCGGTTGGATCTTCTCGCCCAACAGTCGACCGACGGTGGCGACCGTCTGGGCGCCGATCTGGTGGCCGTGGGTATCGTTGATGCGCTTGAGCCCATCCATGTCCATCATCATCGCGACCAGCGGCTGGCCGCCGGTGCCGCACTGCTCCAACGCCTGGTGGAACAGCTGCTCGAATGCGCGCAGCACCATCAGCCCGGTCAACGGATCGATGTTGATCATCTGGTCGACCTGCTGGTGGTATTCGGACTCGACCAGATCGAGATAGGTGAACTTCAGAATGCTGCGCCCGATCAGGATCTTGTCGCCGTCGTGCAGCGGGATCGATTCCACGACTTCGCCGTTGACCCGGGTCCCATTGGTCGATTTCAGGTCGTGCAGCAGGTGCAGCTTGCACCCGGGATCGTATTCGATCCGGCAATGCGCCGCGCTGATCTCCGGATCCGCCGGGATCACCAGGGTGGCGCGCTGCTTGCGCCGGCCCAGAATCATGCTCTGCTCGTTGAGCAGGTAGCGGCGTCCGAGCTGCGCGCCGCGCAGCACGATCAGCACCGGCAGGCGCGAGCCGCTGGTCGCGTCCCAATTTACCGAGCTGGAGAGGATGGTCTTGTCCTGCTGGTCGGTCATGGTCGGATCAAAGATGGCGGCGCAACCAAATGACGTCCCAACTGGCCCGCGCCAGCAGGACCGCGGCGGCCAGCATACCCAGGCTCAGCGGCAGCAGCCCGACGGCGCGCGGATAAAAGCCGGTGAGGTAAAACGCGTGGCCGATGATCAGCACGCTGAGCAGCCGCGTCAGCCAAACGCTGGCCATCCAGCGGTATCCCTGGGCCAGGATCGGGGCCAGCACCGCGAGCCCGATCGCCGCCGCGGCGTAGCGCGCCATCACCGTGGCCGGAGCTTTCGGTTCGATCGCTTGCTCGGCGGGCATCAGCACCAAGCTGACCAGCCCCATCGGGATGTAAGCGAGAAACGCGATCGCTGCGTGACGATAGCGCCTGCGAGATTCATCCATCGGCCGAGATTCATCCATTGGCATTGCGGTCCTGCAATGGATCGCTCATCCTCCATGCCACGCCTATGCTAACCTAGGTGCGGCGCGGCAGAAAGGATCGGGCGCGCGCGGCGCGGGTCGCAACGGCCAAAGATGCGGTGCCTCTAATGCGGTGGCTCTACGGACTGCTGGTGGCGGCCGCGCTGGCACTGGCCGCGGCGGCGGCGCTGATCGGCTTCATTCGACTGGGCAAGCGCACCTATGAGCTGCTGCCGCCCGCCGAGCGCGGGGCCCCGGTCGCGTTGAGCCTGCAGGCGGCCGACGGCAGCAGCTGGTCGATCGAAACCCTGCGCGGGCGGGTGCTGGTGGTCGATGTGTGGGCCAGCTGGTGCGGTCCCTGCGTGATCTCCCTACCCGAGCTCAACCAGCTGCAGGTCGAGCTCGCGCCCGAGGGACTGCAAGTGATCGGATTGTCGGTCGATGAGGGCGGTTGGGAGACGCTCCATCCGTTTCTGGCCGAGCGTCCCTGGCTCCGCTATACCGTCGCCGTCCCTCGAGACGGCGCTCGGCTGCATGACACCTTGAGCTACCACCCCGGCCTCGGCGCGGTCGCCGCGCTTCCCACCACGTTCCTGTTGGATCGGCGCGGCCGAGTCGCCTACAAGCATGTCGGCGCGGTGACCCGCGACGATTTGCGGCCACCGCTCGAAAAGCTCCTGAGCGAGGACCGCTAGTGTCCCCGATCCGGGCCAGCCCATGAATCGCCCCCAGCTCAGACCCCGCCGCGGCGCCCGGAACTGGACGTCGCTGGTGCGCGACCGCAACTTGCTGGCCGTGTTGGGCTTTCTGATCGTCGCGGCCGGCACCGCGCTGCTCGCCTCCGGCTGCTACCTGTGGTGGATCGGCGTGCTTCCGCCCGCCGCCACCCTTTTGACCCTGCTCGGGATCGGGATCGCCGCGGCCTTCGCCGGCGCCTTGCTGCTCAGCGGCCCGTCCTGGTTCGACGGCGCGGCCCGCGACCTGCCTCAATCGGTTTTGGCCGAGCCCTATTTGCGCAACGCGCGCGCCGCGGTCGAGGAGGGCCAAACCGGGGTCGCGCTGACCCTGTGCCAGCGCGCGCTCGAAGTCGACCCGTCGAACGTTGCGGCGCTGCTGGAGATGGCCCACATTTACCAGGGCGGCGCCGATGAGGTCCGCGCCCTCAAGCTCTACAACCAGGCCCTCGACCGGCTCGGGACCGCAGGCCGCGGGGACCCGTTGTTTCAGGCGGCGCGGGATGGAATCGCCGAGATCATGGCCCGCCATCCGGCCACCGACCCGGCGGGGGAGCTCGACATCAAATAACTCCTAGCCCAACGAAGCAGATGCCGCCAGATCCGCCGCCTCGGCACGGCATCGTGGGCGGCGGAGATGGCGGCAGATGCGAGGCGGGCGACTTTTTAGAATGTAGGGGCGGGGCTGGTCCCCGCCCGTGCGGCCGCAGTCACGTTTGCAGCGCATAACTAATGCCGTGCGCCACCTTGCGAGCGCCGTTATTCGGGCCCCGAGTGAGTCAGCACGGCGTCCTGCCAGCGTAGCGGCGGGAATCGGGGACAGGTATCGAATTTCCTGGAGCGCTGAGCTTGAAGCTTGGCCGTGCCGGAAATTCGTACCAGTCCCCCTATCTCGGAGGAGGCCGAACGAGCCCAACGACGCAGACGGCGCCCTATCCGCCGCCTCAGCACTCTTGCCGCAGGAGCAACTTTCGGCTAGCTTGTGAGCGCGCTCGTTCGGGCGCTCACCCGACCCGATGTCCGATTACCCGCATTCGATTCTCACCCGCCCCACCGCCGACATCGAGCTGCCGCGGGAAGTCGAGCGTCTCCACGAAATTGCCTACAACCTCTGGTGGACCTGGAACTTGCCCGCCCAAGAGCTGTTCGCCCGCATCAATCAGGTGCATTGGGGACGCTACCGAAATCCGGTCGAGCTGCTGATCAACGTCGAGCCCCACGAGTGGGAGGGCCTGCTCGAGGACGAGCTGTTCATCTCCGAGTACATCGCGGTCACCGAGGCCTTCGATCGCTATATGGGAACCGCGGAGAACTGGTGGTTCCAGCGCCACGCTCCCCAAGGTCTGGGCGGGCCGATCGCGTACTTTTGCGCCGAGTACGGCCTCCACGAATCGCTCGGAATCTACTCCGGAGGCCTCGGCGTGCTGGCGGCCGACCACTGCAAGTCCGCCAGCGATCTGGGCCTGCCGTTCATCGGCATCGGTCTGCTCTACAAGCGCGGCTATTTTCGCCAGACCATCGACGCTGACGGCAACCAACAGCATTTCTACGCGGACTATGATCCGACGCGGCTGCCGCTGCTGCCGGTGGTGAGCTCGTCGGGCAGCGACGTGCGGGTCACGATCGACTTTCCCGATCGCACCGTGACCGCCAAGCTCTGGAAGATGCAGGTCGGGCGCATTCCGGTGCTGCTGCTGGACACCAACATCGTCGCCAACGCCTTCCCCGACCGCCCGATCACCAGCATTCTCTACGTCCAAGGTCGCGAGATGCGGCTGTGCCAGGAGCTGGTCCTGGGCATCGGCGGCGTGCGCGCGCTGCGCGCGCTCGGCATCGAACCGGCGATCTGGCATATGAATGAAGGGCACTCGGCGCTCATGGGGCTGGAACGGATCCGCGAGCTGGTCGAGGACGGAGCCGGGTCGCTCGAGGAAGCGATCGGCGCGGTGAAACGCAACACGGTCCTCACCACCCATACCCCGGTGCCGGCGGGCAATGAGGCCTTCGAAACCCACCTGATCCGCAAATACTACGACGCTTGGTGCAAGCGAATCGGCATCTCGAGCGACTCGCTGCTGGCTCTGGGTCGGGCGCCCAACGGCAATGGCGATGAGCTGTTTAATCTGACCGCATTGGGGATTCGGTTGTGCTCCGAATTCAACGGCGTCAGCCGGCTGCACGCCGCCACTACCGGCGAGCTGTGGCGCGGTCTGTGGCCGGAGTCCGAGCATCCGCCGGTGCGGGCGATTACCAACGGGGTTCACTTCCCGACCTGGCTGGGCCGGGAGATGCGCGCGGTCTATGAACGCTACCTCGATCCCGAATGGGAGCTGCGCCACTCCGATCCCGCGATTTGGCAGCGCGCCTATGCGATTCCGCCGGCCGAGCTGTGGTCGGCGCACCTGTCCCAAAAGCTGCTCTTGATCAAGCGCTCCCGGGGCCGGATCCGCGAGCAGTATGCGCGGCACGGCCGGGCTCCGGACGCGCTCGCGGCGGTGGAGAAACTGCTCGATCCCAACGTGCTGATGATCGGCTTCGCCCGCCGATTTGCAACCTACAAGCGCGCCGACCTCGTGTTTCGCGATCTGGAACGGATCCGATCGATCTTGACCGATCCGGCCCGCCCGGTTCATCTGATCTTCGCCGGCAAGGCACACCCAGCCGATCGACCCGGTCAAGAGCTGATTCGGCACCTCTGGCAGCTCGCCGAAAGCATCGATCTCGGCGATCACATCGTGTTCTTGGAAGACTACGACCTGGCGATCGGGCGCCAGCTGGTCCAGGGGGTCGACGTCTGGCTCAATACGCCGCGCCGGCCGCTCGAGGCCAGCGGCACCAGCGGAATGAAGGCGGCGCTCAACGGAGCGCTGAACCTGAGCATTCTGGACGGCTGGTGGGACGAAGCCTACGACGGCCGCAACGGCTGGGCGTTCGGTGCCCGCGAACCGATCGACGACAGCAGCGGACAGGATCACTTCGACGCCCAGTCGCTGTATCAAATCCTGGCCGAAGAGGTGGTGCCGCTGTTCTACCAGCGCGATGCCGAGGGCCTGCCCGAAGGATGGATCGAGCGGGTGCTCCACTCGGTGGCCACGATCGGCAGCCGCTTCTCGACCGACCGCATGCTGCAAGAGTATTTCGTCAACGCCTACCTTCCCGCCGCGAATCGCTCCGAATCCAGCCCGGATTAGGCTCCTGGGCCTCGGCGCCGGCTCCGGCGGCCAACGCTGGGCCGGCTCCGGGCGGCGGGATTCTCTCCGACCGGCGCGTCAATACTTACTTGATTGGGGTAGTAATAAGTACTAGTATAGATTGATCCTGGTCATTGTGATGTTGTTGCAGCGTGATTCGAGAGTCCCTCCGCGGCCCGGCCCCATCGAACCCCGGCTGCGGGATCAGCCATGAAGCTGGAACCGGCACGGTTGCTGCTGGTCGGTCCGCAGCCCAACCAGCGCGGCGATGGTTTCCGCACCGCCATCGAAGCGGCGCCGAATCCGCTGATCCTGGTCGATCGGGGCGGCGCGATCGTCTTGGCCAACGGGCAATCCGAGCGGACCTTCGGCTACCGGCGCGACGAGCTGCTCGGGCAATCGATCAGCGTGCTGGTGCCGGAGCGCTATCGCGAAGGGCATGGAGACTTGGTCGCCGGCTACATGCAGAACCCGCAAATGCGTCCGATCGGGGTCGGTCGCGACCTCTTCGCGCGCTGCAAGGACGGTCGCGAGATTCCGGTCGAGATCGGGCTCAACCCGATCGAAACCTCAGAGGGCCGATTCGTCTTGGCTTCGATCGTCGACATCCGCGAACGCAAGCGAGCCGAAGCCGAACTGCGCGAAAAGGCGAAGCTGGCGGCGCTCGCCGCCGACATCGGCATCGCTCAGACGCGCAACGCTCCGCTCGAGGAGATCCTGCGTTCCTGCACCGACGCGGTCGTGCACCAGCTCGAGGCCGCGTTCGCGCGCATCTGGATCTTGAATCCCAAGAGTCGCGTCCTCGAGCTGCGCGCCAGCTCGGGCCTCTATACCCACCTGGACGGCGCGCACAGCCGAATCGAGCTGGGACAACTCAAGATCGGCCGGATCGCGCAGCAGCGGCGCCCACACCTGACCAACGCGGTGGCGCGCGACCCGTGGATCAGCGACCCGCCTTGGGCCGGACGCGAGGGCATGGAATCCTTTGCCGGCTATCCATTGATCGTCGATGACGAGCTGCTGGGTGTGCTCGCCATGTTCTCGCGCAAGCCGCTCACCGAGTTCGTGGTCCACGCGCTGGGGTCGATCGCATCCACCATCGCGCTCGGGATCCGGCGCAAACGGGCGGAGCTGCAGCAGGCCGAGCTCCAACAGCAGCTGCTCCAATCGCAGAAGATGGAGGCCATCGGTCAGCTTGCCGGAGGGGTGGCGCACGACTTCAACAACCTGCTCTCGGTCATCATCGGCTACAGCGACCTGATCCTGCCGCGGCTCGAGGCCCAGGATCCGGTCTGCGCCTACGTTGCCGAAATCCGCCGCGCCGGCGACCGCGCCGCCGCGCTCACCCGCCAGCTGCTGGCGTTCAGCCGCAAGCAGATGCTCGATCTCAGGGTCCTCAACCTCAACCGAGTGATCCGGGAAACCGACAAGATGCTGCGGCGGATCATCGGCGAGGACATCGAGCTCAAGCTGCTGCTCGATCCGGCTTTGGACCACATCAAGGCCGATTCGTCGCAGATGGAGCAGATCATCATGAATCTGGTGGTCAACGCGCGCGACGCCATGCCGCGCGGCGGCCGGCTCACGATCGAAACCGCCAATGCGGAGCTCGATCGCGGTTACGCCGACACCCACCCCGAGGTCCAGCCCGGCCCCTACGTGATGATATCGATCAGCGACACCGGACACGGGATGAGCAAGCAGGTTCAGTCCAAGATCTTCGAGCCGTTCTTCACCACCAAGCGGCTCGGCAAGGGCACCGGGCTGGGCCTCGCGACCGTTTACGGGATCGTCAAGCAGAGCAAAGGCAGCATCTGGCTCTACAGCGAGCCGCGCAAGGGCACCACGTTCAAGATCTATTTGCCGCGCGCCCAGAGCCCGGCGGCCGACCCGATGCGCCCGGCGCTCCCTCCGGAAAGCCTGCGCGGCTCCGAGACCATTCTGATCGCCGAGGACGAAACCAACGTGCGCCAGCTGGCGGCCACCATCCTGCGCGAGAACGGCTATACCGTCCTGCTGGCAGAGGATCCCGAGAGCGCGCTGGAGCTGTGCCGCAGCCGGGGCCAGCACATCGATCTGTTGCTGACCGACGTGATCATGCCGCGCATGAGCGGCCCGGAGCTCTCCGAACGCGTTCGCGCGGCGCAGCCCCACATTCGGATCCTGTTCATGTCCGGCTACACCGAAGATACGGTGGCTCAAGACCAGATGATGCAATCCGGCAGCGGATTCATCCCCAAACCGTTCACGCCGACCTTGCTGCTGCAGAAGCTGCGCCAGGCCTTCGAGCGCTGACTCGTGCCGCCCGCCGGCGGGCCGATTTCCGCCGCCCGCGGCGCCTGTGATCCGCCTGTCGGACCGGGCGCGCGAGACCATGTTAGGATCATCGGCGTGATCGTCCTGTACAATCCGCGCGCGATCACGGTCGGGCAGCCGCGCCTGCCCAAGAGCGTGCTGGCCCTGGGCCGGATGTTCGAAACCGACCGCTACGAGATCGTCGACGCCAACCTCGATCCGGACCCGGTCCAGACCATCTTGAGTCACTTCCGGCGCCGCCCCCAGGGCCCGCGCATCCTCGGCCTGACCACGATGCAAGGGCCGCAGCTGCGCAACGCGATCCGCGACACCCAGCAGCTGCGCCGCGCCGATCCGAGCCTGGTACTGGTGTGGGGCGGCTATTTCCCATCGCAGCACGCGCAGGTGTGCTTGGAGTCGCCGCTGGCCGACTACGTGGTCCGCGGACAAGGCGAGCTGACCTTCGTCGAGCTGACCCAAGCCCTGCAGCAGGGCGGCGACCTGAGCGCGATTCGCGGTCTCTCTTGGCGCCGCGGCGGCGAGATCGTGCACAACCCGGAGCGCCCGATCGTGGGCTTGAATCAATTTCCTCACTATCCCTACGACAAGGTCGGCCTGCGCCGCTATGTGATGCCTTCCTATCTCGGAAGTCGAACCTTGTCCCACTTCAGCTCGCTGGGCTGTCCGTACAACTGCGACTTCTGCGCCATCACCGAGGTGTTCCGGCGCCGCTGGTACGCCGAGGAGCCCGAACGCACCCTGGCGGTGATCGAGCGCTTTCGGCGCGAGGCCCAGATCAACGCGCTCGAGTTCTTCGACGGCGACTTCTTCGTCAACCAGGACCGGGTCCGCGCGATCGCGGCGGGCCTGCGCGGTCAAGGCATCACCTGGTGGGGCGAGAGCCGGGTCGACCACATGCTGGATTACAGCGAGAGCACGCTGCGGCTGATCCAGCAGAGCGGCTGCTCGATGATCTATCTCGGCGCCGATAGCGGCGACGACGCGATTCTGGCGTTGGCCGAAAAGGAGCAGACCACCCGGCAGATCGTGGAGTGCGGCCGGCGCCTGACCTCGTTCGGCATCACCCCGGAGTTCTCGTTCATCGTCGGCTACCCGTTCGAGCCCGAGCGCGAGATCGAGCGCACCCTGCAGTTCATCCGCCGGCTTAAAGCCGAGAATCCCGCCTACGAGATCCTGATCTTCCGCTACACTCCGGTGCCCCGCCCCGGAGCGGTCTACAACGATTCGGTCAAGCAGGGCTTCGAGTATCCGAAGCGGCTCGAGCAGTGGGCCGACGAGAAGTGGGTGCTGTTCTCGACCATGCGGGTGCCGCACACGCCGTGGTTCACGCGCAAGCTGGAAAAGAAGGTGCGCAACTTCGAGCTCGCGATGCTGTCCAAGTTCCCCACCGCCACCGACATCCGCCAAACTCCGCGGGTGCGGAGCTTTCTGCGCCGGCTGGGTTCCTGGCGCTACGACCGCGAGCTGTACGGCTTTCCGCTCGAGCTCAAGCTGGTCCACAAGTGGATTCACTACCGCCAAGTCGAGGCGGAAGGTTTCTAGCCCTCCGATGGCGCTTTCCGGCGCCCGGCGCTGGTGGCGCCGACCGAAGCTGGAGCGGCTCGCGCCGCGAGCGGCTTTCGAGCGTCTCGCGGCCGGCTACGACGCACAGGATAACCCGCTCTGGGTGCTCGAGCGCCCCGAGCTGGCGGCGCTGCTTCCAACTGATCTGAGCGGGCTCGACGCGGCCGATCTCGGCGGCGGCACCGGCCATTGGGGCGCCGAGCTGCTCCGGCGCGGAGCGCGCCGCGTGGTGGTGATCGATCTGGCGCTCGCCATGCTGCGCGCCGGGTGCGCCGCGCGCTCCGGTCTCGGTTGGGCGCAGGCGGATCTCCTACGCTTGCCGCTGCGCTCCGAGCGTTTCGATCTCGCGGTCGCCGGCTGCTGCCTCAGCTATGTCGAGCGCCTTGACCGCGCTCTGCTGGAGTGCGCCCGGATCCTGCGGCGCGGCGGCGCGCTCCTGATCAGCGACTACCATCCAAGCGGCATGCGACCCGGTTGGACCCGCGGGTTCGCCTGCGGGGGTCGCACGATCGTACCCCACACTTGGGAGCACGGTCCCGAGCGGATCGCCGGCGCCGCGCGCGCCGCGGGCTTGGAGCTCGACACCCTGCGCGAGGTCGCAGCCGACGACCGCCTGCAGCGCTTCGACCGCGAGTCCCGCGGCCTCGAGCCGCTCTCGGCCATCCGCGGCCTCCCCGTCCTGCTCGTCGTCCGCCTGCTGCGGCAATGAGCCCGGCGCAACACTGGCGCCGAAGAAAAAAAGCCCCGGCCGGCCTTGCGGGCCGACCGGGGCGGGATCAGCGGTTTAGCCGATCTTGGTGACGTTCTCGGCCGCCGGGCCTTTCTGGCCCTGGGTCAGATCGAAGCTGACGCGGTCGTTCTCCTTCAGGGACCTGAAGCCATCGCCGTTGATGGATTTGTGGTGGACGAAAACATCGCCACCCTCATCGCTGGTGATAAAGCCGTAGCCCTTCTGGTCATTGAACCACTTGACGGTTCCTTGTGCCATGGGATCCTCCTTTCCTGCACGCAGCGGACAACCTTCGTCCTTGTGGTGGAACCATAGCCGAGTCCTTCTTAGGGGAGTTTGGCGAGGATCCGCCGGGGGAATGGAGGTGGTTACCGCTCCTGCTTTAAATTCGTGAGCTTTGAGCTCGCCGTGTAGCCTAGCAGAAACCCGGCCCTAAGTCCAGAACAAACTTGAAGGTCGGCTCAGAGCCCTCGATTCGGCCGGAGGAGGCCGAATCGGCGCAATACCCGGAGACCCGAGGAACTCCCCAGCCTCCCGGGGCAAGCGGGTTCCGGATCCTCCGTTGGCCTAATCCATCAAGCCTTGACGCGCGCAGTGGATGAAATCGGTGACCACCGGCACCTGGCCGGCCGCGCGCTGGCCGGCGGCGAGCTGGCCGCGATGGTAGGCCGAATGCATCACCACATGAAACAGGATGTCGCCCACCGAGCTGCTCCACGGTTCCCCTTTGGAGTTGACGTATTCGATCGCGCGGCTCAGACCCGCTTCGTCCAGCTTGGCCAGATACTCGGTCCACCAACCGCTGAGCTCCCCAAGGCGGCCTCGACACTGCTCCCAGCTCCAATCGGGCCAGACCACGACCGCGGTCCGATCGGAGCGCAGGCGCCGCCACCACAGCTCTTCGGCCGCCAGCACGTGGGCTAGGACGCGCTGGTCGCGCGCCGTGCCGTGCGGCTCGATCGCGGCCAGCATCTCGCGGTTGGCCCAATCATCGTAGCGAAACAGCCTGGTCAGATATTCGATCGCTTTCATGCCGATTCACCTCCTGGGCCAGCTGGGATCTTATCCAGCATTCGGCCTCGAGGCGGCTTCGCACGCCGCGGTCGGAGCCGCCGCTGTGATCGAGCTTTCCCCTCCCGAGCGCCGGCGCCGGCGGTCGGATGTTCACTCCCGGCGCCCCTTCGGTTACGCTTCCCCTCAGGATCGGGCCGTGGGGCGCCGCCACATCGTTCTGTTCAATCCGATCTACACCACGATCGGCAACCAGGTCGCCCTGCCGATGGCGCTGATCACGATCGGAGGCGCCCTCGAAGCCGCCGGATACGAGGTCCGGCTGGTCGACGCCAATATCGACCCCGGTTGGGAGCCCAAGCTGCGGGCCGCGCTCGACGGCGCCCTGGCCCTTGGGATCACGACCTTGACCGGACCGATGGCGGCGCACTGCGCCCAGTCGGCCAAGAAGGTGCGCCGCTGGCGGCCGGACCTGCCGATCATCCTGGGCGGCTGGCACCCCAGCCTGCTGCCCGAGGGCACCGCCAAGCAGCCGTGGTGCGACGTGGTGGTCAAAGGCCAGGGCGAGATCACCGCGGTCGAGCTGATGCAGGCGCTCGAAACCGGGCGCGATCTGGTCGAGGTGCCCGGGCTCTATTTCAAGCGCGGCGGCCAAGTCGTGAGCAGCGGCGAGCGTCCCTACGCCGACATCAATACGCTGCCCAAGAAGGCCTACCATCTGATCGATCTGCGCCCTTACTACGCCAAGAACCGCGGGGTCCACTGGGTCCAGTATTTCACCAGCTACGGTTGCCCCTACGACTGCACCTACTGCAGCAACCCGACCGTCTACCAGCGCCGCTGGAACGTTTTGAAAGTCGAGCGGATCGTGGCCGAGCTGCGCGAGCTGGTGGAACGCTACGACGCGCGCTACGTCGGTTTCGTCGACGACAACTTCTTCGTCAACGAGCGCCACATGGTCGAGCTGTGCGGCGCGATCGTCGCCAGCGGCCTGAAGTTCCAATGGTCGGCCCAAGGCCGCGCCGACCGGATCGCGCGCTACAGCGAGCGCGCCATGGAGCGGGTGCGGGCCTCGGGCTGCGACCATATCTTCTTCGGCGCCGAGACCGGCAGCGAGAACGTGCTGACCTTGATGCGCAAGCGCGAGACCAACGAGGACGTCATGCGCAGCGCGGCGCGCTGCCGCCGGCACGGCATCACCAGCGGCTTCTATTTCATTTTCGGCTACCCGGGCGAGACCGAATCGGACATTGGCGCCACCTTGGCGTTGATCGATCAGATCCGCGCTGCCAATCCGGTCGCCGAGATCTACACCAACATCTTCACCCCGTATCCGGGCTGTCCGGCCTACGACGAGGCGCTGCGGCTGGGGGTGCAAGAGCCGGAGGAGTTCGAAGGGTGGGGCCGCTTCAGCCCCCACGGGATGGAGCTGCCATGGCTGCGCGGCGCGCGGCTGCGGCGCGTCAATCGGATGCGAGCGACCTTGCGCGAAGCCTATCCGATCCACATGTTGGGCCTGCAGCACCGGCCCGCCGACAGCTTGGGGCGCAAGCTGCGCCGGCGCCTCGCTCGGGCGCGCCTGGCCCACGACGTCTACGCCTTCCCGCTTGACCTCTGGCTCGCGAGGCGTTCGCAGCCCGGCGCGTAAACCCTAGCGATCGCTGACCAAAGCGGTTATATTTGTCCGACCGGACCGAAATGGACCGGAAACGATCGCAGTACAGGAGGTTTCCCCGAACATGCCTTACGACGAAACTTTGGTGGCCCCGATGCGCCGCGAGCTGACCAGCCTGGGAGTCAAGGAGCTCAAGACCGCCGCCGAGGTCGATCAGCAGCTCGCCAGCACACCCGGCACCACCATGGTGGTGGTCAATTCGGTTTGCGGCTGCGCCGCCGGCAAGGCCCGCCCCGGCGTGTCCTTGGCGCTCAAGCATCCGGTCCTGCCGGATTCGACGGTCACGGTGTTCGCCGGTCAGGACCTCGAGGCGACCGCCAAAGCGCGCTCCTATTTCAGCGGCATGCCGCCGTCCTCGCCTCAAATCGCCCTGCTCAAGGACGGCGAGCTGGTGTTCATGATGCACCGCCACGACATCGAAGGGCGCGAAGCCAAGCAGATCGCCGACGTACTAACCGCCGCCTTCGACCAGCACTGCAGCTAACCAGGCGGCGGATCTGCCGCCCTCTGCGCCGTGCTCGCTTGCTCGGGGGATTCGAGCGTGCATGTAGGGGAGGGGCTTGTCCCCTCCCGAGGGCGGGCGCAAGGCCCGCCCCTACATTTCGCACTTCGCCCGATTGCCTGAAATAGTGGAGCACGGCCTAGTGGGCGGTGGAGATGCCGTCAGCTGCAAGGCGGGCGACAGGGGGTGCGGGGGAGGCCCCCGCTTTCAAAGCCAGGCGACGGAAGCCGAGATAGGGGGACAGGTATCGAATTTCCTGGGAGGCAGCGTTCGAAGTCCTGAGGTGCCGGAAATTCGTACCAGTCCCCCTATCTCGGAGGAGCCCGAGCAAGCCCAACGAAGCAGATGGCGGCATATCCGCCGCCTAGGTACGATAGAGGGCGGCGGCCCAGACGTAGCCTACGCCGAAGGCGCACATCAGCAGCAGCTGGCCGGGCTGGATTCGGCCCGCGCGGCGCGCGTCCCACAACAGCAGCGGGATCGACGCGGAGGAGGTGTTGCCGTAGGGTCCCAAATTGGTGAGGATGCGCTCGGCCGGCAGGCGCAGCAGGCTGCCGACCCGCTCGACGATCCCCTGGTTGGCCTGGTGGAACAGGTACCAGTCCACATCGCCGACCTCGAGCTGGTGGGCGGCGAGCAGCTCGCGGGTCGCCTGGGCCATTCGGCTGACCGCGTTCTTGTAGATCACGCCGCCGTCCCAGTGATAGGCCAAGCGCCGCGCCAGCGGCGCCTCGCGCCAGGCCGCGACCCCGCGCTCCAGCTCCGGCGGTACTTTGCGCCGCGGATCCAGCACGTCATAGTGGTCGCTCGAGACCACGCCGAACTCCGCGCCGCTGCCGTCGCTGAAACCGCGCACTTCGATCAGCCCGGCATCGCCCGCGGCCGGCGCCACCACCGCCGCGGCCCCGGCGTCGCCGAAGATCGGCGCGATCGGCGCATAGGGCAGCGAATTCGCGACCAATCGCTCGCCGCACACCACCAGCGCACAGCGGCTGGCGCCGGCGAGCTGATAGGCTTCGGCGGCCGCCAGGCCGTACAAAAAGCCGGCGCACTGCTGGCGCAGGTCGAGCGCCGGCACCGAGGGCCGTAGGCTCAGCTCGCGCTGCACCAGCACGCCGCTGCCGGGGATCGAGTAGTCGGCCCAGTTGGTGTGATAGATCAGCAGATCGACCGCGGCCGGCTCCACCCCGGCATCCTCCAAAGCCAACCGCGCCGCTTTGGCCCCGAGGTGGTAGCCGAGCTCGCCGGGGGCGGCGACGTGGCGGCGCTCGATCCCGAGCGTCGAGCGGATCCAGCCCGGCGGCTGGCCGATCCGCGGCTCGAGCTCGGCGTTCTCCAGCACCGCCGCCGGCAGGTAGCCGCCGGTTCCGAGGATCTTGGATCGCACGCCCATCGCTACCAGCGCAGCGCCGCCGTGCCCCAGGCGTAACCGGCGCCGAAGGTGGAAAACAGCAGCAGCTGGCCGCGGCGCAAGCGGCCCGATTCGATCAGCTCGCCGAGCAGCAGCGGAATGCTGGCCGAAGTGGTGTTGCCGAAGCGCTCCAAGTTCGACGGGCAGCGCTCGGGGGCGAGGCCGAGCCGCCGCATCACCGCCTGGTTGATGTGCAGATTCGCCTGATGGAACAGAAACCAGTCGACCGCGGCCGGCGTGCTGCCGATCCGCTCCAGCACCGCGCGGCTGCTGCGCACCATGGTCGCGACCGCGGCGCGGAAGATCTCGGCGCC
>DASWHO010000178.1:0-29722 GCA_036398155.1 Acidobacteriota bacterium | reverse complement strand
CGCCAACGTCGGCGACCTGATTCTGAACGATCACGGTCCGGTGCCGTTGAACCCGTTTTACTTCTGCTTCAACGCGACCTTGCATTACTACTTCATCCGCACCACCGACTGGTCGATCAACGACAAGTGCATCTACATGACTTGCAACGACTTCGACTGGTTCGTGTTCAGCCAGCTGGTGGTCGGCCTCAACGAGTTCGACTACAGCCAGGGCGGGATGTCGTACTTCACAGTCGTGAACCCCAATGGCACCTCGACGGCGGCCAACTCGAAGTATGCCGACGTGAACGGCGTGCCGTGCGGGACATTCCTGTGGGACTACGATGCAATCAAGGGTGAGGAGTTCGTTCTCGACATCGTGAACAACACGGCGTGGGAGATCGAGCTGGTCACTTACGAAGGCAATACCGGCTACGACGGCAACATCGTCGGCATCGCGATTGGGCCGGACGACGGCTACTACAGCTACGCGCCGCTGGGCAGCTTCGCCTGGGGCGACCCGACCGGGATTCCGAAGTACTTCGCCAACTACCCGGACATCTTCTACATCGAGTGGCTGCCGCAGGACATCGTCGTGAACCAGCAGGTGTGCGTGCCCAACCAGGTGATCCTGTCGGGTCCGTTCGTGTACGGCGGCTTCTGGTACAACGAGATCATCCAGCCGTTCTTCACCCCGGGTTTGGATTACTTCCGGGTGCTGAGCTGGAACGACATCGAGGAGCCGCTGCCGTCGGTGCAGCAGTACACCTGCTTCTGCTGGCAGGTGGACACGATCGAGACGATCTCGCAGCTGGATCTGGGGATCTTCGGCGCCAACGGTGGCTGGACGCTGCTGAGCACCACGCTCGACTTCTTCGAGGGTCCGGGCGACATCTTCGTGACCATCGAGGCGGTGGGCAGCCCGTTCGCGCGCGGCGGCACCAACTTCGCCGGCGCTTACTACACCCACCACGAGCGCACCACCACCGAGACCGTCATCAGCCAGTGCGTGTTCCCGAACGGAGTGCTCTGCTTCGATCCGTTCGACACTCCTCCGACACCGTAGTCTCGGAAGTTAGTAAACGAAAGGCCGCAGGGCGAAAGCCCTGCGGCCTTTTTCCTTTCTGACGATAACATTTTCCCCTTTTAGAATGCCTACTTAGATCATATCGACAAGTTTTTGCTTGACATCATTCTTGCGTAAAGTTTAATGTTTCCTATTACCATATGACGTCTAAGCTATGGTGGAATAAGGAGGAAATGCATGTCTACCAAGGGTGGGGTGAGTTGGGTGCTGGGAGCCTTCATTCTGCTGGGAGGCGCCCGGTCGGAGGCACAGGTCCCGCTGTATGTATTGAGCCAGGAGAACCAGCTGCTCGCGGTTGACTCCGTATCACTGCACCTGCTGGACGCCGTTCAAATCAGCGGCGAGGTGCGCAGCATGCGGGCAACTCCGGACGGCCGGCGGCTGCTGTTTGCGAGCCGCGCCAGCGATCTCAATGCCGGGCGGCTCTTCACCTACGACGCGCAGTTCGACGGCGCTGGCGGGGTGGAGCTGATGGCGGGTCCGCTGGCGGATCTGCCGACCAGTCCGGTGGATCTGGCTCTGACTCCCGACGGCAATTTCGCCCATGTCACGATCGGGGTCGGCAGCCTGTTCGGCGGACCGTCCAACAAGCTGCAGATCTATGACCTGAGCGACTTCTCGCTGGTGTCCGAGACCTCGCTGACCTTCATTCCCGGTGCGATCGGGATCAGCCCGGATGGGGCGGTCTCGTGGGTCGCCGATCCGCTGGGCGCCAAAGTCCACGGTTTCTATCGCCAGGCCGCGACCGCATTCTCGGTCACCTCGGTCAACGCCATGCCGACCGCGATCGAAGTGAGCCCGGACAACAGCGTGGTGTTGATCGCCAACGACGCCGAAACCGGCAACCCTTTCAGCCGCCACAGCTTGACCGTGCTCAACGCCGCCACCGGGGGGCTGCTGGCGACCATCACCGACTTCGAGGATCCTCCCAGCTCGATCCTGTTCAGCCCCGATGGAGGTCAGGCCTTCGTCGGCGCGACCGGATCCAGCACGCTGACGGTGGTCGATATCGCGAACCTCACGATCATCGACACCCTGACGGTGGGCAGCAGCCCGCGCGGCCTGCTGCTCGCGGCTGGAGGCCTGTTGTTCGTGGCCAACTCCGGCGGCAACACGCTCTCGGTGGTGGATCCGGACACCGGCAATGTGGCCGTCGGCCCCTCGGTCTTCGACGGCCCGATTCGGCTGGCGGGAGCTTCGCGGGTGGATCCCTCGGTGGAGATGGTGCTGAGCCGCCAGGAGGTCGACGCCGATGACCCGTTCCAGGCCGAGCTGTTGATCCGGCGCGGATTGGACTCCGATACCTTGGTCGACTTGTACTACGGCATCCTGGCGCCGGGGATCGGAATCTTCTTCATGCACGAGGACGGACTCTTCCGCTTGCAGCCCGGACCGGCGCTGAGCGGCGCCACCCTGAGCAATGAAGACGTGGTTATTGGAGCGGGACCGCTCGGCGCCGCCGCCCCGCTCGGGGAGTACATCTTCTTTGCTCTGGTGACCCCGGCCGGTCTCGGCATGACGGTCAGCGGAGCCTATGCGATCTCGGCCGCCAGCCTGCAGCTGGTCAGCTCGACCCCGCCGAACGCAGCGCCGGGCGGCGCCATCGAGTCGCCGGCCAGCGGCGCCGAGCTGGCCGGGGTGGTCCGGGTCGAAGGCTATGCGAGCGACGATCATCAGGTGCAGCGCGTCGACATCTATCTCGACGGCGTGGCGCTCGGAGCAGCTCAGTATCCGGTGCCGCGCTTGGACGGTCCGGGTGGGCTATCGTCCGGCTGGTCTTTCCCGCTCGATCTCAACTCGGTGAGCGAGGGCGCGCACTCGCTGGAAGCCGTGGCGATCGACGACGAGGGCTCCAGCTCGGGGGCGTTGGGACCGGTCGAAATCAGCGTCGGCGGCGAGATCACGCTGGATTATCCGTGGATCATGAATCTCGAGCTGGAGGGGCATTCGGGGGCCAACGACCCCGCCGATCAGCACATCCTACTGGAGCAGGACGGAGCGAGCCTGACCTTGACGATGGTGGATCGGCACAGCCAGGGGACCTTGACCGGGAGCCTGGATGGCAATCTGATTGGCTTTTCGGGCTCGTTCCGCTGGAAGGGCAACGATATCGACCTCAGCTATTCGGGGGTCGCGATCGACAACGAACACATCGAAGGCAGCGCCAGCGGCACGGTCAACGGTTCGAGCACCAGCGGAACCTTCACCATGCTGCGCACCTGCTACGAGTGGCCGATCACCAATCCAGATTGCTTCAACTGAGCGGAACCGGGTGGCGGGGGATCGGGCCCGATCCGCCGCCCGGCGCCTACGGCTGGACCCGAAAGCGGCGCAGCAGGAGCGGCCCGCTGCCGGTTGCATCGCGTTCCTGCCAGAGTGCCAACGCGGAGCCATCGGCCAGCGCCAAGAGCTTGGGTAGCCAAGCATCCGGTGTAGCGGCAGTGCCGGTATTGATCTTGGTCGGTTCATCGAGCCAAGTCTGGCCGAGATCGGCGGTGCGGTTGAGATAGATGTCCTTACGGCGCTCGACTCGATCCATCCAGACCACCAGAAGCGCGCCGCTGCGGTCAAAGGCCAACTCAGGATAGGTCCGGAACCCGGTCTCGCGCCGCGCCGGCGCTGGAACCGGGATCGGTTTGCTCCAGCTGGCACCCTCGTCGGTCGAGAAGCTGAGCATCGGAACCCAGGCCTCGCGCACGTTCTGCTCCCAGCTCAGCGCCAGGGTGCCCTGCTGCGATCGGGCCAGGACCGGGACGTGATACGCGATATCGGTGTTCGTAGTTAGCACCTGAGTCTGCCAGGTCTGGCCCTGGTCGTTGCTGCTGGCCAGCACCAGGTTCGCATCGCGATTCTTGCCTTGGCAGAAAACGAACGCCGGAGGGCCTGAACGGCGCAGGAAAGCGAACTCAGCAAAAATCGAGCGGTACGGATCCGAAGCGATGGCGACTCCGCTCCAGTTGGCCCCGGCATCTGCGCTGCGATACGCTTCGAGGCCGTAGCCGGCCGAATCGGCCACGAAGTGCATCGTCAGCAGGGTCGGCCCGGAGATCATCGATTCGGGCGAAAGCACCAGACGGCTCTGGTGCTCCATCGGCAGCCGCCGGTCGTGAATCGACCAGGATTCGCCGCTGTCGCTCGACAGGCTGAAATAGTGCTTGTAGACGCGATTGGCCGTCCGTCCCTGGTCCGGCGCGGATCGTTCATCCAACCAAGAGATCAACACTCGGCCGTCGGCTGCGGCAGCGATGGAAGGCAGAAAGGACTCGCTCGCGCCGTCCACCTGCGGCGGACGTTCCGACCAAGAGCGGCCGTCATCGGTGCTGCGGGAAAGGAAAATGGATTTCTTGCCGGTCACCATGTTGCGCTGCCAAAAAAGCAAACCGAGCGCGCCATCCGGCAGGCGGTCGATCCAAAATGCGTGGTGACGGGTCTCTTGCGTGCCGCTCGGGCTCAAGCGGACCGGTTCGGTCCAGGAGCGCCCCCCGTCGGTCGAGCTGCGGGTCACCAGGTATTCGAAATCCGCATCCATCTCCGAGAAGGCGTAGACCGCGCGCGCGTCGGGGCCGGCCCAGAGTTGGACTTGGTCGAGAAAGGAAATCGAACGGGCCTCCGGGCTCAGGGTGATAATCGGCTCGAGCTCCACCGAAGCGCCGGCCGGCGCCGGTTGGTCGTTGAGCGTGGCGCAGCCGGCCGCCGCGAGCGCGAGCGCGATGGGCGCGCACGCCAGCCGCGCCAGTCGGCGGTTCAAAATCAAATCCAGAAGCATCGTGGACCTCCGCTCGGGACGGCCCCCACCAGGTCGCCCGGGGTTTTCAGCAGATCGCTGCGGTGGGGCCAGGGTTTCGTTTCAGAGCCGGATCGCTGCGAACGCGGCGCTTAAGCGCCTCATTCGCTCGATCGGAATTACCTGCCGGGTGGGCTGGGGAGCTTGGGCGGCGTGGCCTTGAGCTTGGGCTCCGAAACGTCGAGGATCTCGAAGTCCTTGGGCACCTCGTAACGGATCGGATCGTGGGGCACGGTCCGGCTCGAGACCAGGTTTATCGTGGTCCAGATCGCCTGCTGGCGATCGCGGATCAGCTGGGCGCGGACGATCGGACCGCTGCCTTCAGGCAAGGCCTTGAATAGATCGCCCAGCAGCCTGAGGTTGGGCTGGCTGCGGCCGAGCTGATCGTAGAGCCGTTGAGTATCGAGCTCGAGATTGTGAGCGCTCCAGGCCTTCGCGTCGCTAGGCAGGTGGCGCTTGAATTGCTCCGGGACTTCGTTGTGCAGGTCGAAAGCGGTGCACTGCCAGGCGCCCAGCTCTTGGTTTTTTTTGGATCCAGTGACTTTCCATTCGGAGGTGATCATCTGCTGGGGTTGCGGCCGGCCTTCGTAAGGGAGCTTGCGGGCCAGCTTTCGGTCCAAATCCACCGAATAGCGTTCTTTCTTGCCGGGCAGCAGGATGGACGCGGAATCGGCCTTGGTCTCCACCCGCATGCCGATCTGGCTCCAATAAACCCGAAAGATCGTCTCGGTCGCCACCGCGCCGCTGCGGCTGCTAAGCAGTTGAAACTCCAGATAGCGGTCCTGCTCGGCCGGCGCCGCAAGGGTGGTGGCGGCGTTCACAGTCATAAGGGCTGCCAACCCAAACACGAGGCCGGCTGGCCAACCTAGTTGATCGTGACAGCGTGGAATCATGGCGGTTCAATCCTCCGGGGTGTTGGCGTCGAAGCGCGCCGGATCTTCGGGCGCCGGCGCGGCGGAAAGCAATTCGAGTTGAGCTCGGGTTTCCCGTCCGAGCTGAAGCTGGCGGCTCTCGCTGCGAATCGGCACGCCCGGCAGCGCCGCCAATTGCTCGACCGAAAAGGGAAACAGGCTCTGGAAATGCGGATCGTGAACCAAAACGTGCGCCAGCCGCTCGGGATCGACCAGCGGCAGTGCGCCGATCCACAGCTCGATTTCGAGCTCGAGCTGGGGCAAGGCGGTGCCGCTTCGACCGCCTTGCGGGCGCACCGAATGTTCGAGCACGCCGCGAGCCATGAAACGGGAGCAGGGGATTCCCGCGATGTCTTGGGTTTCACCCATCGGTTGCAGCCGCAAGGGGGAATCCGAGGCAGCGCCACGCTGGCTGCGGCGGGCATGGCGGAGCCGAGCCGGCGATCGGGTCAGGAGCTGGGCCTGCTCTATGTCGTAGCGCAGCAGGGTCGTTCCCAGCAGCCCGCCTTCGACCAAGGCGGCCTCAGGGCCCAGGAAAATGCGCAGGTCCTCGATCGTGTCCGGAATGCGCGGCGAGGGCATCATGATCTTGGAGCGGGCCTCCACCAAGATGTCGGCGGCCCGCGTCGGTCCGGCCAGCGCGGCCAAGGCGAGCAGCGCCGGCAGCGCGGTGCGCCTCATGGCTGGGTCGGCGGGGCGCCGGCCGGCGGGGCCGAGGTCATCAGGTTGGGGTGCTGGCTGCGCCACTCTTCCACCTTGCGCTTGCGCTCATCCGGCGGCAGATCCTGAATCGACTGGAGGAACTCGAAGAAATCGCGGCTTGCGACCGGCACCTGCTCGCCTTGCTTGGCCCGCTGTGCGGGTGAAAGCGCCGGCTTGAGGACGTAGTTCCAAACTCCGTCCTCCAGCACCCACTCGTCCTCCTGATCGTAACCGCGCACCTCCTCGGCGAACTTGCCTTCGTCGACCTGGAGGGCGGCGGGATGAATCAGCTTGTACTTCCAGCCGAGCTTAACCTTGGCGACGTCCTCTTCGATCTGAACCGCGCTGATCTCGTAGGAGAGATAGTCGGCAACGGTTTGCATCATGACGTAGTTGAAGCGGGGCATGCGGCGCCGGGTGTTGGCGTCCAGATAGGCATACATATCTTTCCAATTGCCCTCGACCTTGAGGTCGTAGAACTCTTTCGCCCGCTTTCGGAGCTGGGATTCTCGGCTGCCCTGGCACCCGCCGAGAAGTAGGGCCAATCCAAGGGACCATGCGACTGCGCGTGACAACATGCTTGGGGATGTCCTCCTTTTTGAGCTTGAGCTCCGGCTGGCCGATCCTTGTAAACGACAGCTCACAAAGGGGATCCGATCGAAATCGCTTGATGGAGGGCCGGAACGCCGGAGATAGCTACCGGTCCAGTATAGGTTCTTGGTCCCCAGCATTTCAATTGGTCTCGAGCACGAGCTTTCGAGCAGTAAAAGAAGCGGGAACATCCGATGCAGCTTCCGTGCCGCCGGTCCGGCCCCGGCCTGGTTCAAGATCGGGTCCCGATGCCAGATTCCAACGGGCGCTGTGCAGGGGCTCCGGGACCAGAATGACGCGCACCCGCCATTCTGGCGCGCCGGAGCATCAGGATCGGCCGACTGTCGCGCGGCTTCAGGGGGGCTCGGACCCGCTCACCGTGGCGGTCCGGCCCAAGTGCTGCGCGATCATGTGGCGGGCCGAGCGGAGATTGTCCCATTGCTTGGTATGGGGCGGTACCCGCGGCAGGATCGCATCGATCTTCGCGAGCGCTTCCTGAAAGCGGCTGCCGGCAAACAGTTCTTGGGCTTGGCGGATTTCCGCCGGCAAACCCACGATGTCCTTGGGGTCTCCCAGGCACGCTTGATCTGACCGCGTTGAATCCGACGATGAGCCCGAACCGGCGCCCCCGAAGTAGCCCAGGCTTTCGAGCTTGGCGCGAGCTTCGGGATCCAAAATGGTTGGAGCTTCCGCGCTGCCGGTTGGGTCCATGCGCTCGAGCCGCCGTGCCAGCTCGCTCCTCAGCCGGTTCGCCTCTTCGGGCCTCCGATCGTGGAGGTTCTCGAGCGCCCCAGGATCGCTGCCCAAGTCATAGAGCTCGGGCCGCGGAGCCAGAACCAAGCGCCAATCGTCCGAGCGCAGGCTGAGGAGCTCGCAATAACCCCATGCCAGCCGGGGCATGAAAGTCTCGCTGTAGCTTGCGGCTCGCAGCCGGTCGAGCTGGCCTTCGATCAGAGGCAGCAGACTGCGTCCTTGGACTTTGCTCGGGATCGGCTGGTCGAGCAGCTCGAGCAGCGTGGGCATCAGATCCACCGATTCGACCACGGTCTCGATTCGGCGCCCCGCCCAGCGCCGATCCGGCGCCACCAAGATCAGCGGGATTTGGGTGGCCGCGTCGTACAGCGTCATCCCGTGCTCCAGCTCGCCGTGCTCGCCGAGCGCCTCTCCGTGATCGCCTATCACTGCGATGATCGTGTTGCGGTCAAGCTCGAGCCGCCGCAGGGCCGCGAGCAGCCGGCCCAGCTCGGCGTCGACATAGGCGATCTCGCCGTCATAGGGCCGATCCGCGAACTGCTCGGAATAGGGCGCCGGGGGCTCGTAATCGGTGTGCGGATCGAAGTAGTGGACCCAGAGAAAGAACGGTCCGCGGCTCGCGCTCCCGAGCCACGCCAGGGCGCGGTCGGTGGTTGCCCCGGCGCTGCGCTCGGAGACGTTCATGCCGCTGACGTTGTCCACGACTCCGGATGGCAGCGCGTCGTCGTAGAGCGCGAAACCTTGGTTGAGCCCGAAACTGGCGACCAGTGGATAACCGCTGACGAAGGCCGCGGTTTTGTATCCGGCATGAATCGAAAGCAAATCGGCCAAAGTGGTGACCCGATGCGGAACCACGAAGAAGTTGTCCCGAACGCCGTGAGCGGCGGGATAGGTGCCGGAGAGAATCGAGGTGTGCGAGGGCAAGGTCATGGGGGCCTGGCAAAACGCCCGCTCGAATAGCACGCCGCGCTGCGCCAGAGCGTCGAGCGTGGGGGTTCGGGCCTGCGCGTACCCATACGCGCCGAGATGATCGGCCCTCACGGTATCCAGAGTGATCAGCAGGAGATTCGGAGGGCCGGCTCGACCACAACCGAACCAAGCGAAGCAGATCGCCCCCAAGAAACCGGCGATTCGTCGCGAAGGTCCAGGCTCCATCCGATTGATCTTATCACCCCGGCCGGCAGGCCATTTCGGCGGCTGAACCATCCAAGACCGGCCAGGCTGACGCGGTCCAAAAATTGTAGGGGCGGGCCTTGCGCCCGCCCCTCGGAAGGGGACAAGCCCCTCCCCTACAGGTCGCTGGAGGAGCCCGACCGAGCGCGGCGTGGAAACTGGGGGAAGTCCCCCAGACCCCCTTGCAGATGGCGGCAGATCCGCCGCCGGGCACTGCTTGACAGCTCGGCATGGGGTCTGCATAGTAACCAGGTTTCGCCGACACCGTTATGTCCCCCTCCTCCCGAGTTTGGCTTGGCTTTGTGCTGCTTGTTGCCTTGGGTGCCAGGATTCTGTGTTTTTGGCAGCTCGGCGACGCGCCGTTCTTCGATCGTCCGATGGGCGGCATGGATCAGGCGACGTATCTGGAGAGCGGTGCGGCGATCGCGGACGGCGATCTGATTGGGCGCAAGCTCGGGACCACCTTCGCGCCTGCCTATGCCTATTGGGTGGCATTGCTCCGTCTTTTGGGAGGCGAGCGCGTCTGGCCGATCTATGCCCTTCAGATCCTGCTGGGACTGATCACCACCGGCCTGGTTTACGGCATGGGCCGGCGCTGGTTCGGCAACCTCGGCGCAGTGGCCGCCGGTCTGCTCTATGGGCTGTTCGGCCCGGTGCTGTTCTACGAGTTTCAGATTCTCGAGGCCTCGCTGGCGGCGTTCGCCGTCGCGCTGGGCCTTTACGCTCACCAGCGCCTGGCCTGGGGCGCCCCTGCGGCGGTCTGGGCCGGCCTGGCCGGCCTGAGCCTCGGCTTGGTGATCGCCGGATGGCCCCGCGGGGTCGTGCTGGTGGTGCCGTCGGTCTGGAGCCTGTGGCGGCAGACTCGCTCCCGGAGCGGTTCCGAGCGCAGCGCCGCTTTGGCGAGCTACTGCATCGCCCTGCTGCTGCTGGTCGCACCGGCTTTGCTGCGGGCCCATGCGCTCGACGGATCGCTGGTGCCGTCGAAGCGCGAGGTGCGCGAGCTGTTGCTCGGGAATCTGCTGGACAAGGCCGACCCCGGCTGGGCCGGATCCGCTTCTTTCACCGAATTCAGCCGTAGCCGTCCGATGACATTGCCTTCTGTGGCCTCCGAGCTCGGCGATAGAATCCTGCGGGCGCCGGCGGATTACGCCGCGCTGTGGGGCCGCAAGGTCGCCGAGACCTTCGGCGACTACGAAATCCCGTCCAACACCGCCTACGCATTGTCGGCCGAGCGTTCGCTTTTGCTGCGGATGCCTTGGAGCCATTTCGCGCTGCTGCTGGGGCTCGGCGTGCTCGGCATGGCCGCAGCCTGGCGGCAGCGCGCCCGGCTTCCGATCTTGTGGCTGCTGGCGGCGGCGCTGGGGACCTTTCTCCTGCTGCCGGATTCGCGATCGCGATTGCCGTGGATCCCGATCCTGGCGCTGCTGGCCGGGGGCGGCGTGGCGGCCCTCGCCGGGGGGCTGAGGTCGGCCGGTTCGGATCGAGTCTTGCGCTGGGCCGCGCTGGCGGGAGCCGCGGCGCTGATCGGATCCCTGCTGGCCGCTCCCGATCAACGGGTGCGCGGAGTGGATTACTTCAACGCCGCCATTTACTACCTCGATCGCGACGATGTGAGCCAGGTCTTGGAGCTGCCGATCGGGGACGAGCGCGAGCGGCGGCTGAATCAGCTCGAAACCGACCTGCGGCAGTCGCGCAACCTCGCGCTCCGGCTGGTCCCGCCCTGCGGCCGGCCCGAACGGATGCAGCCCGAGCGGATCCGGGCGGTGATGGTGGCGGCGCTGAGCCGGCTCAACGCCATCCATCAGGATCAGGGGCGGTTGAGCGCGGCGCGCGCCGATGTGGACGGCATTCTATGGTTGGTTCCCGGCGACATCGAGCAGTGGATGGGCTCGGCGTTGCTGCGCAAGTTCGAGCAACTGCCGCTGGACTTGGTTCGCGAGTTCCAGATTGCGGCGATTCTGAGCCCCAATGATCCGCGCGTGCACGAGAATCTCGCGATCGCCTTCGGCTCGATGGCCAAGGTGCGATCGCCGTCGCGCTCTCAATTCCACATCCGCCGAATGTTGGAGCTCAACCCGAATCATCCGCTGGCGACCTCCTATCAGGATTCGCTCAAGAAAGTCACCGCGATCCTGATGGTGGCCCGCGCTCGGGTCGACATGGGCGAGCTGCAGAGCCGGGCCTATCAATACGCGGCCCAAGGTTCGGTCGACGCTGCGATCGAGTCGTTCCGCGAAGTGTTCAAGCTGGACACCAGCAACGTATCCGATTTCGAACAGGTCGCCGGTCTTTACTTGGCCAAGGACGATCTGCGCTCGGCGGCCGATTGCTTGCTCGACGCGGCGGTGATGGAACCGGATCGCAGCGGTCTGTTGGTGCAGCTCGCCGATCTCTACGAGCGGATCGGCGACCCGCTGGTGGCGCGCGAGCTGTTGGTCCGCGCCAACAGCCTCGGGGGCGACTCCGAGCGGGCGCAACCGGCATTGGCGCGGCTCAACCAGAGCTTGGAAGGCCGCCCCTGGGTGCCGCCTGGCGGCCCCACTCCATGTGGTCCGGCGCCGGGGAAGAAACGCCCCCAACCCAAACGCATCTTTTAGTGCCGCGGCGGCGGATCTGGCGCCGGCTGCCAGGGGGTGTGGGGGAGTTCCCCCACTCTTGATGTAGTTGGGCTCGTTCGGCCTCCTCCAGCGTACCTTTAGTACGCTTCCGTCGGCCTCTCTTCGCCCGCCTTGCATCCGGCCCCATCTCCACCGCCCACTGCGCCGTGCTCTGGTGCTCGGGCGGGCCTTGGCGCTCGTTCGCCGGCATCGCTTCGCTGGTCTCCATCCTGCCGTCATTCCGGCGCAAGCCGGAGTTCAGAAAGGCTCCGCTTCCCGATTCCGCTGCGTCATAATCTTCGAACAGCGGGGAAACTGAAGGATGAAAGCGGTCCCAGGCCCAGGCCCAGGCGCGAGCGTGGCGGTCGTGATTCCGGTGCGGGCCGACGGTCCCGAATGGCGGGAGTGCCTGCGCTCATTGGCCCGGCTCGATCCGGTGCCTGATCAAGTCATCGTGGTCGATGACGGCGGTTCTGGGTCGGGGGTCCTCTCGGCCCTTGCCCAAGTCGCGCCGGAATTGTCCTGCTTGAAGCTCGGCACGTCGGGTGGGTGCGGCCCGGCGGCCGCCAGGAATCTTGGGGCGGCCGCTGCCACCACCGAGCTGCTGCTGTTTCTGGATGCAGACATCGCGATGCCGAGCGATCTGGTCCAGCAGGTTCGCATGGCCATGACCGGACCCGGGGCTCCCGCCGCGCTGTTCGGATCGTACGACGCCGGGCCGGCGCCCGGCGGGTGGGTCTCGGACTACCGCAACCTCCTGCACCACTACACTCATCAGCGGGGCCGGCGCGAAGCGTTCACTTTCTGGGCCGGCTGCGGCGCCATCCGCCGCTCGGTCTTCGCTGCGCTGGGAGGCTTCGATCCGCGCTTTCGCCGCGCTTCGATCGAGGACATCGAGCTGGGTTATCGCTTGAAGCGCGCCGGACATGCCGTCCACCTGCGACGCGAGCTCCAGGTGCGGCATCTCAAGCGCTGGAGCTTTCGGTCCATGGCCTATACCGACATTCAGCGCCGCGCCCGACCTTGGACCCGGCTGGCCCTGGAGCGTGGCTCCGGCGCCGCCGATCTTAATCTGCGCTGGAGCGAACGCTTCAGCTTGGTGTTGCTGGCGGGCGCGATGGCGGCCGGCGCCGCCGCCCCGTTTCAACCTCGACTGGCCTGGTGGGGCGCAAGCCTGCTGGGCGCACTGACCGCGACCCACTTCGGTTTCTATCGGTTTCTGGCGCGGTGCCGTGGACCGCTGTTCGCGGCCGCCGCCGTGCCGCTTCACTGGTTCTACTTCTTGTGCGGCCTGATCGGGGCGACGCTGGGTGCGGCCGACTGGGTGCTGCGCAGGCAGCTACTTTCCTGAAAGCAGCTGGGCCAGCAGCTTTTGAACCTCCGGCGCGTCGGGCGCGTTGGGGTTCATTCGCAAGTAGGCCTGCAGCGCGCGCGCTGCATCCTGGCGGCGGCCCATTTGGCCGTAGGCGATTCCGAGCCAGAACGCGGCCTTCGGATGCCGTGGGTTGGCCTTCAGCAGCGATTCGAGCTGCTGCGCCGCCTCGGGGAAGCGCTTGAGCTGTCCATAGGCTTGGGCCAGATTGAAGCGCGCCGCCTGATCGTAGGGCGCGCGCTCGACCAATGGCTCCAACAGCGCCACCGCCTCGGCCGGGCGGCTTTCGCGCAGCAGCATGGCCGCTTTTTGGCTGATCGCTCCGGAGTGCTGCGGTTCGACGGCGAGCGCCGCATCCAGCTCGCGCAGGCCTTCGTCGCGCCGTTCGAGGCGCAAGAACGCGTAGGCCAGGTTGTAATGGTAGTCGCCGTTTTCCGGGAAGGCCTGCAGCAGCTCGGAGTAGAGCTGCACCGCCTCCTGGAAACGGCCGGCGGTCAGGTAGGTGAAGCCGAGCAGCGATTTGACCGCCTCGGACTCGGGATTCTCGGCCAGCACCTCGCGAAAGGTGGCGATCGCGGAATCGGCCTGTCCGGCGCCCGCCAAACGCAGCGCCTGCTCGACGCGCGCGAAAAGAGTGATCTTGTCCTTGGGATCCGGCAGCGAGTCGGCGCCGGCTTGGTCGGCGGCCGCGGTGGTCAGGCCCAGATAGCCGAGGCTCTGGAGCTGGCGGCGCTGCTCGGTGTCGAGCGTCGCCTGCGGCGCCTGCGCTCCGCCCTGCGGCGTGAGCTGGCTGCGCAGGCGATCCAGTTGGGCCGCCATCTGGCGCGCGCGATCGGGTTGCCGATCGATCAGGTTCTGGAGCTCGCCAGGATCGCGCTTGAGGTTATAGAGCTCGGGCCGCGGGGCGCGGACGTACTTCCAATCCTGGAGCCGAAGCGCGGCCAGCGCGCTCCACAGAAAGTTGTAGCGTTGGAAATCGGATTCCAGCAGCACCGCGGCCTCATCGTCCCCGGCCGCAGTTGCGGCCGCTCCGCCGCCGGGCGCGGCCGTGCCCGGCATCAGATCGCGGCCGGGCAGTCCCGGCGCGCTCGGCAGCTCGAGCGCCGCCAGAACCGTCGGCACCAGGTCGACCAAGCTGCATGGCTGCTGCACGACCTGGCCTTGGGGCAGCGTGCCGGGCAGGCGCAAGATCAACGGCACGCGCACCGTGCTGTCATACAGAAACACGCCGTGGGTCGGCTCGCCGTGCTCGCCCAGACTTTCTCCATGGTCGGCGGTGAACACGACCAAGGTCTCGTCATCGAGTCCCTGGTCCTCGAGGTAGTTGAGCAGGTTGCCGATCTCGGCATCGACGAAAGCCAGCTCGCCGTCGTAGGGCCGGTCCTGGTAGCGCTGGGAAAACGGCGCCGGCGGCCGATAGGGAGCATGCGGATCAAACAGATGCACGAACAGGAAGAACGGGCCGCTCGAATCGCGCCGCAGCCAGTCCAAGGCAGCCGAAACCGTCGCATTGGCGGGACGTTCGAACGGCTGGCCAAGGAGGCTGAGCGCGGGATCGATCGAGATGTCGTAGAGATCAAAGCCCTGATCGAGTCCATAGACCCGGTCCAGCACGATCGAGCTGACGAACGCGGCGGTGCGATAGCCGGCGGCCTTGAGCCGCTCGGCCAGCAGCACCTGTCCTTCCGGGACCTGGAAGCGCCCGTTGTCCTGCACGCCGTGCTGGAACGGATAGAGGCCGCTCAACATCGAGACATGCGCCGGCAAAGTGACCGGGACCGGTGAAAACGCTTGTTCGAAGCGCACCCCTCCGCTGGCCAGCCGGTCGAGGTTGTCGGTCTGGAGACCTTGATAGCCGTAGCTGCTGAGCCGGTCCGCGCGCAGCGTGTCGACGCTGATCAGCAGCAGGTTGGGGTGTTCCAGCCGTCGCCCGCAGCCGCTGAGTCCAGCCGCGAGGGCCAGAAGCATGAGCGCGCTGCGGCTCAAGAGATGGCGTGGACTGCGTTTCATGCGGGCTCCTTCGGAGGGGATTTCTCAAATACTTCTGGAAAAGCGGACAGCCGATGTTATCCAAGGCCGGGCCTTCGGGCAACGCGATGCTGCGGAGCCGATCCCAAATGAAAAGGGCCCTCAGGGTGCCAGATGCATTTTTCAGGCGAAAGAAGGGGGAAGGGCTTTCGCTAGGCTCTTGGCGGTCCTCCCTGAGGGCCCATACAAGTCTTTCTGCTGAAAACATAAGCAGCGCCCGATCCGTGTCAACAAGGCCGGCAGAGAAAACCAGAATGGATTGGCCGCCCCGCTTCTTCTAAGATCACGCCGTTCGAGGGCGAAATCCGTGACCGACTCCATGCGCATGGATCGAGTGCTGCGGGCCTTTCCCGATCAGCTGCTGAAGGGCTGGGATTTGGCCGCGGCGGCGGGTCAAGAAGCGGGCGGCTGCAAGCGGGTCGTGATCGCCGGTATGGGGGGAAGCGCCCTGCCGGCGGATCTGGTGCAGAGCTACTTGAGGTACCAGCGCGGCAGTACGCTGCCTCTCGAAGTGAGCCGCGATTATCAGCTGCCTCCTGGAATCGACCGGCGAACCTTGCTGATTGCCTGCTCGTTTTCGGGCAATACGGAGGAGACCTTGTCGGCCTATGAGGCCGGCCTGGCGCAAGGGGCGAGCACCATCGCCCTGGCCTCGGGCGGCGCCTTGCTGGCGCGGGCGCGGGAGGCCGGCCGCGCGTCGGTTAAGCTGGAAGTGCCTTGGGCCGGCTTTCAGCCCCGCTGTTCGCTGGGTTATGTGTTCGGCGCTCTGCTCCGGGTGCTGGACAACGCGGGGCTGGAGCGCAGCGAGCCCAAGATCCTCGATCGCGCCGGCGCATTCCTGCGCGCGGCGCAGGCCGACTTGGAGCGCGCCGGCGAGCGGCTGGCTGCCCGCCTGCGCGATCGCATCGTGCTGGTGTATGCCAGCGACCGGTTCGGCGTCTCCGTCGCTCGGACCTTCAAGATCAAGCTCAATGAGAATGCAAAGATCCCGGCGTTTTGGTCGGTGCTCCCGGAGCTCAACCACAACGAGATGATCGGGCTGAGCCGCGGAGCCGAGGGGTTCGTGGTGCTGCTGCTGGAAGAGAAGGATCAGGACCCGAGAATGGCGCGGCGCTTCTCGGTGTTGGCCCGGATGCTGGCGTCGATTCCGGTGACGGTCGAAAGGCGAACCCTGGAGGGCTCGGACTATCTCGAGACCGCGCTATGGGGGGTTCTGCTCGGCGACTGGACCAGCTACCACTTGGCGCTCCAGAGCGGCATCGACCCCTCGCCGGTCGACTGGATTGAAGAATTCAAGCGGAGGCTCGGCTGAAGATGGCCCGCTGGACGGCCGGCCCAGGGCGAAAGGCCGGCTCCAGGCAGCATCGGTTCGGGTTGCGGTGGCGCGAACCGGCCAGCCGGCTCAGAAGATCGTGTAGATAAACGGCAGAACCGCCGAGCTTTCGGTGAGGACGATAAACGCCGAAAGCAGGACCAGAACGAGGATAATAGGGGCTAGCCACCAGCGCTTTCGGACTATTAGGAAGCGCCAAAACTCGGCTAGAAGCTGAAGGCTCTTCATCGGGAAAATAGACCTCCCCCCCCGCTGCAGGGCGAAAGCCCGATGCTACAGGAAAGCAGAAGGTCAAAGCAAGTCCCAAGTCAATATTTTGGTTGAAACCGACCCCACCCCCGGCTATAATTTGACCACCTTGAGCGGGTGGAAAAGGGTGAATTTCGGCGGCTTTTTGGAAAGGTGACCGGTGAATGAAGATCCACAAAGCGACTAAACGCTTGATTTCCTATGCGATCTACGACGCAGCCCAGCGCGGCAAGGGCGTCCTTACGGCCGACCACCTGCTGCTGGGCTTGTTTCGGGAGGATTTTCCCCTCGTCGATTCGGTAACCGAGCAGTTTCAGGTCAATTCGTTCATGGTCTTGGACAAGGTTCTGCGCCAAAACCCTGAGTTCGAAAACGTCATCGACGAGGCTCACGTCGAGCTGGGGCCGGAGTCTCGGGAGGTGCTCGCGCTTTCGGAACTGGAGGCCAAACGCTTCGGCCACAATTTTTTGCGGGTCGAGCATGTTTTTCTCGGGCTGCTCAACTTCAAGAAGCACCTGTTCAACGAGTTTCTCTTGGAGCGTGAGTTCGCGCTCGAAAAGGTGCGCCGCATCATTTCGATCCTGCGTTTCGGCGGCACCATTCCGCAGTCCGACGAGACCTACGAGTTGGACGAGTCGACCTGGCTGGAGCTCGATTTCATCAACGACGTCCGCTTCCGCAACGAGATCCTGGACGTCGCGCTCCTGCGCCTCTTCAAACACTACCGCTAGCCAGGCGGCGGATCTGGCGCCGGCTGCGGCGTTGGAGCTCGTTCGCCCTCCTCCAGCGTACCTTTAGTACGGCTTCCGTCGGGCTCGCTTCGCCCGCCTTGCATCCGGCACCATCTCCACCGCCCTCTGCGCTGTGCTGATGCGGCGGATCCGCCGCCACGCTAACGTAAATCGAGCCAGATGCCGACCACCGCCCCATTCGCATTGAGGTCGTAGCTGATACGGCCGGTTGGTGACGGAAGCGCATCCAGCAGTGCGGCGCGCAGGTCGCGCAGCGCGTCGCGGTCCGCCGCCCGGGTCGGCTGGGCGAGATGGAGATAGAAGATCTGCTCTCCGGCCGCTTCGCTGCGGCTGACCTGGGGCAAGCGTTCGAGCGCCGCCAGTGTGTCCGCCATCGGTGGGCGTCCGGGAAGCGGTATCGGGATCGCAATCAGCGCCAGAATGATGGCGGCGCAGAGCAGGTCATAAACCAAAGAGCCGCGCTCGCATTCCCAAAAGATCAAGCGCAGCCACCAGGGGGTTGGGGGGACCACGGAAGGCGAGTATAGACCGCGGCGAAATCCGGTCAAGCGGCGCTCAGTCGGGGCTCTTGAGGTTGGACATCTCGGCGAGCTTGAGCCGGGTGGCATGGGCACGCGTAGCGCGCCCATGGACAAGGTAGCTCACAAGACCAAAGCGTGTTCGGAGTGCATAGCGAGCTAGAAAATTGCCTTGGTGGGATCACTTGATTAGCGCGGCGCTTGTCCATGGGCGCCCTTCGGCCGCCCATGCCACCCGGCCACCAAGCGCCTTGCACTCTGGGCTCCTAGCTCAAAGGGCCGACCAGGGCGCCGCGGACGTTGTGGCGGTGATCGTGCCAGGCGCGCGCCAGCGCGCGCAGGCCCTCGGCTCTCGGGATTCGGGTGCGGAGGCCCAAATAGGCCAGTGACAGACTCAGCACCCACGCGCTCCGCAGCGCGCGGTGCGACGGCGGCAGCGGCCGATGTTGGTCGAGCACATGCAGATGGTTGCGGACGCTGTAGTAGAGCCGCCGCGCGGAATCCGGGCCGCCAAGAGAAATACCGCCGCGGTGCCACAGTCGGGCGCGCGGCACCAGCTCGATGCGTGCTCCGAGGCGCTGAGCTCGGAGGCAGTACTCCACGTCCTCGAAGTAGGCGAAGTAGCCTTCATCGAGCAGCCCGGCGCGCTCCAGCGCCGCGCGGTTGATCCACAGGCAGCAGCCGCTCAGCGCGTCGCGCGCGGCGGGAGAGTCGAACTGCCCGCGGTCGCGCTGACCGTAGCCCAGGTGCACGATCCGGCCGCTGCCGGCGGCCACCTTCGCCCCGGCGCTTTGGAGCCGCTCCGGATCGGCGGCCGAGAAGATCTTGGGACCGAGCAGCTCGGGCTCCGCGCCGGATGCGGCCGCGAGCTCGACCAGGCAGTCGGGGTCGAGCCAAGTGTCGTTGTTGAGCAGAACCGCGGCCTGGGCCCGCTCGCGCAGCGCGAGGCGCAGGCCATGGTTGAAGCCGCCGCAGTAGCCCAGATTGTGCGGCAGCTCGATCAGCTCGGCGGCGGGAAACTGGGCCCGAACCGCGGCCGCGGTCCCGTCCTCTGAGCCGTTGTCGATCACCACCGTGCGCGGCGCCGCACCGCGCAGGCGGCGCACCGAGTCGAGACAGCGCAAGGTCTGCTCGCGCTGATTCCACGCCAGGATCAAAAGATGCGGGGCGCTCACGGGCCGCTCCAGCGCAGCGCGCCGGCGCGCCGGTCGTAGCGCCATAGCGGCCGTTCGTCCGGGTTCGGGGGAGCGCGGCGGGTGGTGCGCCGCGCCGGCGCCGGCGGATAGCGCTCGCGCACCTCGAACAGGAGCGCTTCGATCGCCCCTTCGCGAAACACATAAGCCGGCGCATAGGGATAGAGGGCCGCGACGTGATCGGGAGCGCCGAGAACCCCGACGCCGCGGTAGCCGTTTTCGGGCTCGCCCGGTAGGCCGCCAGGGTACTGGGCCACGGTGCGCCGCGGGATGTCGCGGCAGAGCTGGCCGGCGCGGCGCCAGGCCAGAAGCTGCCATTCGACCGTGGCGGCCGAAAGCACGATCAGAGCGGCGGCCAGGGACCAGGCCATTCGTCTCGAGCTCGAGGCCAGGCGTTCGAAGGCCCAGGCCACCAAAGCGGCGGCGCCGGCTGCGGGCAGGTAGACATAGCGCGCCTGGAGCCCTTGAAAGAGGGCGGCCGGCAGAAGCGCGACCAGCGCCCAGAGCAGGCCTGCGCGCACCCGGGCCGGCCCGCGAAACCAGCCCAGCAGCAGCAGGGCCGCCAGACCGGCGCCGAGGCCGAGAAAGAGCCCTCGCAGGAGCAGGCTATGCGGGTGGATGGCCAGCAGCTCCAGCGGGTTGCTCGGCCAGGGGATGAAAACGGCCGCGAAGCAGACCGCGAGCTGGGCCAGCCCGCCCACCCCGCCGTGCATTTCAGTGGGGGAGGTCGGCCGCTGGCCCACCCAATAGAGCGCCACGACCAGCGCCGTAGGGCCGATCTTGGGCCAGAGATCGTCGATTCGCGCCCGGTGCGATGGGGTCGCGACCGGATCGGCGAGCAGAAGCAGCGGCGCGATGGCGGCGCTCTCCTTGCTCAGGAGCGCGCCGGCCGTGGCGGCGCCGGCCAGCCAGGCGTACAGCCAGCGGCCGGGCCGAGCGCGGACCGCGCATTCGGCGGCGATCAGGACGCCGAGCGCGGCCAACAGATCGGTGCGTCCGGCCACCCAGGCGACCGTCTCCACGCCGAGCGGATGAAGCCCGAACCAGAGGACCGCCGCGGCGCTGCACCAACCCGCGGTTCCCATGCGCCGCAGGCGCAAAAAGACCAGGCCACAAACCAAAAGGTGGAGCGCCAGATTGACGCCGTGGGCGAGCCGCGCCGGATGATCCAGCAGCAGCGCCTCCCAGCGATACGAGAGCAGCACCAGCGGGCGGTAGTACCAATCGGAGATTGGGCGCAGCAGCTCCCATCCGCTGGCCGCGTAGCGTCCCCAGTTGAGCAAAAAGAAATCGTCGGAGCAGTAGCCGATGCCCAGCGCGGGCAGGTAGAGCCCGCCGATCAGGATCGAGCTCGCCAGCCACCAGCGCCTGGCGCTCGAGCGCGCGGCTCGATCTGGAGCAGCGGTCATCTCGATTGCCGCCGGCGCTGGAGCGAAAGCCAATCGTGCCAGGCGCGCGGCCACCAGCTGTAGCGGAAGCCGAGCCACTGTCCCAGCACCCGGCTGCCGTGCCACAGCGGGCTGCGCAGCGCCAGCGCCAGGCGCGCGGCCAGCGGCGCCGGTTCGCGACCCAGCGCCCCCAGGTCGCCGAGCCAGCACCACAGCACCTCGGCCGCCGACAGCAGCGGATAAGGGATGGAGCTGGCATAGGGACGGCGTCCGAAGTGGATCAGCCACGAGCGGCCGTCGTCGTAGTTGCGACGCAAGTTGTCGATCAGGCCGTAGGCGTGCGAATGGTAGACCCGCGAAGTGGGAACATAAACGACCTGATGGCCGGCTCCCAGGACGCGCGCTTGCCAGGCGCGATCCTCGGCGAAATCGGCGCGTGGAAAAGGATGCTCGCGCAGCACCGCCGCGCGGACGCATGAGGCGGTGTTGGCGAACACCAGAACCCGGTTGAGCGCGCCGCCCGCGGCGCGGAGCTCGTCGAGGCCGATGCGGCGCGTGGCCTGGCTTCCGGTCGTGGTCGCCTCCAGCTCGCGGCGTTCGAAAAAGGGCTCGCCGGGCCATGGCAGATGGCGGCTCCAAGTCGCCGCCACGGTTGGGTCGGCGATCAAGGGCGCGAGGAGCTGGCCCAGCCAGTGCGGATCGGCGGGCACCGCGTCTTGAGAGAGAAACGCGATGAAATCGGCCCCGCTGAGCTCGACCGCCCGGTTGCGGGTCGCGCCGTGATCGAAGCCGGCGCGATCGATCGCAACCAGCCGCGCCCCGGCGGCCTGCGCCAGCTCCAAGGTCGCGTCGTCGGAGCCGCTGTCCAGAATCAGCAGCTCGATCGGCGGCGCTCCAATCTGCTGCTCGAGCGCCCGCAGCAGCCGCGGCAGGGTCGGCGCGGCGTTCAGGGTCGGAACCGCGACCGTGACCAGCGCTGCGCTCATGACCCCTGGCGCTGCTCGTCGATGGCCTCGCGGAAGACCGCTTCGACGGCTTCGACGTGCTCGTTGAACGGCGGTGGCGGAGCCTGGCGCAAGAGCAGCTGGCGGGCCCGCTCGATCGGGCCCGGCGCGGACAGCAGGCGCGACAGAGCGCGAGCCAGATCCAGCGCATCCCCGGGCCGGAAGGTCCAGCCGGTTCGTCCTGGTTCGATGGCCCGGTTCTGTGCCGGCAGATCGGACACCAGCGCGGGAACGCCGAAACTCTGCGCTTCACGGACCGCAAAGCTGTAGGTCTCCTCGGACTGCGAGGGTAAAACTAGCAGGTGAAACCGGCCGAAGATCGGTTCGCGCGCCGCGCTCGAGAAGGGTCCGAACAGCTCGATCGGAAGCGCGGCGATCTGCCCCCGCAGCCAAGCGGCGAAGTCGGAGTCGAGCGGCCCGCCGTGCAGCTCGATCCGGAAGCGTCCGGCCAGCGCCGGGTCGCGGATCAGGTTGCGCGCGGCTTCGACCAGCAGCGCCAGCCCCTTGGCCGGCAGCAGACCGCCGGCGTAACCGAGGATCCACGGCGGACCGCTGGGGGGCGCGGCGCCGCGGCTGCGGGGGTGGGAGTCGGAGGGCGGCAGGAGTCCGGGCGGGAGCACCCGAAAGCGATCGAGCGGCAGCTCCAGGCGCTGGTAATGCTCCACCACGTGCGGCGAGAAGGCGATCCAACGCTGGGCCGCCAGCAGCGCGTCGCGCATCCAGCGCGGGCGGTATAGGAGCGCGTCGATCGCGGCGCGCGTTCCGGCGGCCAGCGCAGGCGGCGCCGGGCCGCGCTGGCGCCGGCGCGCGATCCGGGCCAAAGGCGAAAGCAGGGTGGGCAAGGGCCGGGCCGCCGGCGCCAAGAGCGCGAGCGCCGCCCGAGTGGTCCACGGCTCCGACGATCCGGCGCCGAACGCGAGCTGTTTGCGGCGGTGGAAGGCGCAAAACAGGCAGCGCGCGCCATTGGCGTAGCGCGGCGCCGGACAGCGCGCGTCGCGGTAGTCGAGCAGGACGATCCGATGGCACAGATACCAGTAGTCGTGGAGCATGGCGACCGCCGCCGCCCCGGCCCGGCGCGCGGCCGGAATCAGACCGGCCGACAGGTTGAGGGTATGGAGGAAATGGACCAGGTCATAGCGTCCTTCGGCCAGCAAGGACTCGAAGCGCCGCTCCACTTCCGGGTCGCGGTACTCCAAACCGAAGCGGTCCGGAAAACCGGGGGTCCGAGCGTGGAGGCGGAGGATCGGAATCCCGTCCCGCTCCTCGCGGGTGAGGGGCTGGCCGGCGGACGGCTCGGCGCCGCGCGCCAGCACCTCGACTTGGTGGCGCCGCGCCAGGCCGGTCGCGAGCGCGTGGGCATAGAGGGTCGATCCCAGCGCATAGTCCGGAAGGTAGCCCTCGCACACCAGCAGGAGCCGCAGTGAGTCCGACGCCATCGATCTCGGCCTATGCTACTTGCGAACCGGTTTCCGCGCCCACCTGGTCGGCCCGCGCCAGCCTGACGCTGTTGACCGCTTCGGGCGCGGGTCGCTAGTCTGAATGTTTATGAATCTTCGAGCCAAGCGCCGGTGGGTCGGTTGGGCGGGGTTGAGCCTGCTCAGCGGGCTCGCTGCGGCCGGCGATGCGCCGAACGGCGCCCGGATCTTCGTCGCCGCTGAAGGCCTGATCCGTTTTCCCGCCATCCGGCTGCAGGCGCTGGGCGTCGATCTAGCGGCGATCGACCCGGAGACATTGCAGCTGACCCTGCGCGGCCAGCTGATTCCCTTGCGGCTGGAGGCTGGAGCGGCGCAGATGGCCCCGGGCGACACGCTGGAGTTCTTGGCCCTGCCTCCGATCGGCGGGCGGGCGAACTACGACATCTACCGGCTCTCGTGGGCCGGTTCGCCCGGGTTGGATCTCCCGACCCTGCCGCCGCTCGCGGTCGAGGGGGCCACGGTTTTCGATCGGATCGAAGCCGAGCTGCCCTTGAAGCCGATCGAAGGGCACCTGACCGCGCCACGCCGCTACGGGATCAGCGTTCAGCTTCCGCCGGATCTCGAGCCCGGCGCCAAAGGCCGGCTGCAGCTCGAGCTCGAGGGCGTCAGTCAGCTGACCAACGATCCCGATCATCACTTGGTGGTCAAGATCAACCAGCGCGAGGTCGGCGATCTGCGCTGGGACGGTCCGATCGCGGCGCGCTTCGAGTCGGAGATCGCGGCCGGCATCTTGGTGCCGGGAAGCAACCGGATCGAGCTGTCCCTGCCGGGCGATATTCCGGGCCTCGAGCCGGGCCAGCCGGCCTACGACGGGATCAGGATGACCGCGGGCCTGCTGCGTTACGAGACCGTGCTCCAACCAGTGCGGCGCGGCCTGGCGTTCGAGCTGGCGGGGGAGGCGCCGGGTCGCCGTCTGCTGCGCGCGGCCGGCGATGATGTGGAGCAGCCGCTCTGGATCTACAGCTCCAACGGTTATCGAGTCGCGTTTCGGCCGCTGGCCGAGGGCGGATTGGGGGCGGTCGACTACGCCATCGCCGGCGCGCGCAGCTATTTGGCCGGCCCGGACAGCGCGGTCGAGCCCGAGTTCATCGAACCGACCTTTGCGGCCGAGCTGCCGTTTGCGGCGCTGGACTATGTCTTGATCGCGCCGGTCGACCTGTTCGAAGCCGGCGCGGCGCTGGCGCGCTATCGCAGCGAGCAGGGTCTGGCTGCGGTGGCGGTACGCGCCGAGGCGATCTACGATCGCTACTCGCATTCCTATCCGGCGGCCGAAGCGCTGCGCGACTATTTGGTCGAGCTGCGCCGGCGCCACCCGCCCGGCCCGCGCTTCGTCACGCTCATGGGCGACGCGCGGAAAGACTATCTCGAATGGCGCGGCTTCAGCGCCGGCAATCTGGTCCCGACGTTCAGCATTCCGGTGGCGGCCGATGAGATCAACGCCAGCGACACGCGGATCGTCGATCTGGAGGGCGAGGACGGCATCCCCGAGATCTCGATCGGCCGCTTGCCGGCGCGCAGCGCCGCGGAGGCGCGGCGGATGGTGGAGAAGATCCAGAGCTATGAGCAGAGCGCGGCCGGAAGCTGGTTGGCGCGCGCGCTGTTCGTGACCGGCTTGCCCAAGTTCGGCGGGGAGATCAATCCGTTCGTTCGCAGCAGCGAGGAGCTGATCGTGGCCGCGGTGCCGGCCGGCCTGCGCCGCGAGAAGCTGTTTCTGGAGCGGTCGCTGGTGCGCGACCCGCGTTTTGTCACCGATCGGGTCCCCGATCCCCAAGCGACCAAGAAGATCCTGCAGCTGTTCGACCAAGGCCTCGGGCTGGCGCACTACAGCGGCCACGGCGGGCTCAACGTCTGGGAGGATCGGCAGCTGCTCACGCTGGAGGATGTGCCCGGGCTCAAGAACGGTGAGCGCCTGCCGCTGGTCATCTCGATGTCCTGTTTCACCGCCTATTTCGACGACACCGAGCTCGGTTGCATCGGCGAAGAGCTGGTCAACGCCCGCGGCGGCGGCGCGATCGCGTTTTGGGGCTCCTCCGGGCGCAGCTCGATGCACGGTAATTTTCAGCTCAGCGAGCTGGTGTTCCGCGCCTTGTTCGAGACGCAGATCGAGACCGTCGGGCAGCTGTTCGATGCGGTCAAGGCGCGCTATCTGGACGCCGGCGGCAACCGCCAGATGGCGGACGCCTACGTGCTGCTCGGTGATCCAGCCCTGCAGCTCAAGCTGCCCCGCCCGACCCTGAAGCTGACCGCCGCGCCCGTGCCGGGCGCGGCTCGGCTGCGCTTGGAAGGCCGCAGCGCTCGGATCGCGAGCGGAACCGGCGACGTAGTACTGGAAGATGCCGCGGGCCATCCGGTCGCCCAGGCCGCGCTGGCGCTGGAAGATCATGTCGTCTCGGGCGAGATCCACCTCGACGGCCTGGCGCCGGGTCGTTACGAGGCGCGCGCGGTCGTATGGAGCGACGGTTCGCGGCGCCCCGAGGTCGGCGCCCTCGAGCTGTATCGGGCGGTGCCGGAAATCGTTCTGGAGCCGCTTCCAGAGGCGCCGTTTCGTGATCAGCCGCTGCGCCCGGCGGTCCAGCTGCGCTGGGACCAGCCGCTGGCCCAGGTGAAGCTGCTGTGGTCGTGGGATCGGCAGAACTGGCAGGAAAAAGCGCTGCGAGCGGAAGCCGAAGGCCGCTATGTGAGCGAGTCCGAGCTCGCGCCGCCGCTCGGTCGGCAGACCCTGTTTTTCAAGGTCCAGGTTCGCGATGGCTTGGGGAGCGAGAGCGAGACCGCGGAGCAGATGATCGCGTTTCGGGATCGCGCCGATCTGGGGCTGCGCGCGCTGCGCACCGAGGTCGGAGCGCCGGTTCGTGCGCTGCTGAGAAACGCGGGCGATGAGGCGACCGAGGCGGTCGCGGTCGAGCTGCGGCTGATCGACGGCACCGATGGCGGCTCGCTGCTCAGCCGCCAGACGGTCGCCCCGCTGCCGCCGCGCGGGCAGACCACCGTGGATTTCCCGGGCCTCGATCTGCCGGCAACCGCCGAGCTGCAGATTCTGGTCGACCCGGACCGGGAGCTGGCCGAATCGAATACCGCCAACAACAAGCTGAGCGTGCGCCTGCGCTTGCCGGCCGGCAGCCGCTGGCACTTGGCCGACCTGAACGGCGGCGCCGGCGCGGATTTCCGAGTCGCTGGGACCAACGCCCCTCGTCCGTCCCAGCCGGCCCTGGTGACCGCTGCGCTGGAGGGCTGGGCCTGTGAAGTGGAGGCGCTGCGGGCCGAAGCGCAAGGTCCGGTCCGGATCGCCTTCGATCGCTCGGAGCCGTCGTTGGATGTGTTTCGCTGGTCGAAGCCGCAGCGCCAGTGGGTGGCGGTGAGGCGGGCCGACACCAGCGAATCCGGCGCGCTGCAAGCGGAGGTGCCGGGCGCCGGCGTGTACGCCGTCCTGGAGTCGCGCGCCGCCAGCGCGCCGCGGGTCGAGCTGTTTCGCGAGGCCGGATCGGATTCGCTGTGGGCGCTGATCGTCGAGCCCAATGGCCTCGATCTCGATCTGAATCCGCCGCGACTGGCCGCGGCGCCGGATCGTCCTTTGACTTGGTACGGCCGGCCCGGCAACGGCGCGATCTGCTTAGTGCAGCTACCGCCGGAGCCCAGCGCCGACACCTTGGTGGTCACCGGTTTCGACGGCCGCGAGCACCGCCTCGAGATCACCCGGCCCTAATCGGGGCGCGCGCAGGTTGCCGATCTGGTCCCAAAGGGGTGGCATGGGTGGCCGAAGGCCGCCCATGGGCAGGCTGCGCACACAGCCAGCGAATCGCGGCCTGGATTCCGGCTTGCGCCGGAATGACGAAGCGCTGCGCTCACTCTCTGGGCGCAGCTCGTCCATGGGCGCCCTTCGGCCGCCCATGCCACCCGATTCGCGACAGGTTGGCATTGAGATTTCTTTTGCTGATGATCCGCCTTCTATGTCGCGCAGTCGGATCAGTCCGCCGGCTCCATGAAGATCCGCAGGATGCGGTCACCGTCGCGCACGGTCAGGCGGTAGAGCCGGCGCGGCTCGGCTTCGGGCGGCGGGGTGTCGGCCCGCAGCCAGACGGCGGCGATCGGCGGAGCTCCCTCCGGCGCCGGCAGCTCGATCGCCAGCTCATCGGCCAAGGTCTCGCCGCCGCGCTGCAGCAGAAGGTGCCTGGTGTTCTCGCGCACGTAGCGTGCGCGTCCGGCATCGGGGGTGCCGATGTCGTTGACCAGCGCCGCCTCCTTCTCCACCGTTTGAACCGAGATGTCGTAGCGACCCGGTTCCAAGATCGCGTCGTGGATTCGCAGCCGCTGCGGCAAGGCGATGCTGCCGGCCGGGCGCGCCGGCCCTAGGATGGTGCGGTCGTCGATCCCGTGGATGGTTCCCGAATAGCGCTCCGCCAACCCGCTGGTCGAGATGCTTTCGAGGTAGTAGTAGTAGGAGCGGAAGCGCTCGACCGGCTGGTCGATGAACTCATACTGATGCACCTGTGAAGTGGTGCCGTGACCCGAAATGAGGTCTTGGTTGATGCGGGTCCACGGACCGTCGGGCGTATCGCTGCGGTAGAGATTGAAGCCGAGGTTGTTCTGCTCGCTGGCGGTGCGCCAGCGCAAGGTGATGCGCCCGGGCTCGCGCTCGGCGGCGCTGCCGGTCTCACTCGCCGCCGCCGGCGCGAGCTGAAGCAGCGCGGCAGCGAGCGCGGCCGGCAGAGCTGCTCGGCGGCCGCGCCGCGCAGCTTGGGCGCGAGTCGATCCAGGCTGGAGCGCCGCGGATACCTCTATCGTGGCGCGTCGATGGGGGGCGCAGGGTAGTCGATTCATGGGACGTCCTTTCGATCGCTCCGCGAGGGCCGATATCAAGTGTACTCCAGACCGTAAGTGTATTGAAACCATGCACCTACAGCTAGTTGTGGATGGATTTGCCGGCTACACTAGATATGGTGCAGATTTGCCTTGACAGGCCCAAGAGTAGGTGTTACTTTCGCGACTGAGAGAGCGATCGGGCACATGCAGCCGTTGGAGCTTTCGGTGCCCGGGCGGCAGATCATCGGTGCGACCGGCCAATATTCGTGGCGGCCGGAGCGCGGGGGTTTAATCAGAGCATGGCCGGCGGGTGGAGGTGTCTTCAGTTTCTGGTCGGAACCAGCGGCACTGTGATGAAGCGGCTTAAACGGAATCAAGCAATGGCGCGCCCAGCGGGGCGGAATAAGATGTCCAAGGAGGAAGCGGGCGATGGAGTCTAAGGTCAGCCGCCGGGGAGAAACAATCGAGGAGCGTGTCGAGGCGCCGGTCGCGGGGCCTGAGCCGAAGGTGGAGCCGCCCCAGATGGCCCCGGCCCGCGCCAGCGAGACGCGGCCGGGCCTCAAGGTGCGCCGGCTCTTCACCCGACCGGACCAGGACCCCTACGCAACCTTGGAGTGGGAGCGCCGCAGCGCGGTGATCAGCGGCGAGGACGGACGCGTGGTCTTCGAGCAGAAGGACATCGAAGTGCCGCGCAGCTGGTCGCAGCTGGCGCTCAATGTGGTGGCCTCGAAGTACTTTCGCGGCTCGCTGAATCGCCCCTCCGAGCGCGAAAACAGCGTGCGGCAGCTGATCGGCCGGGTCGCCAACAGCATCGCCGATTGGGGTCGCAAGGACGGTTATTTCGCCGGCGCCGAAGACGCCGACAGCTTCCAGGCCGAGCTCGCCTATCTGCTGGTCCAGCAGATGGCCTCCTTCAACAGCCCGGTGTGGTTCAACGTCGGTGTCGAAGCCAAGCCCCAGTGCAGCGCCTGCTTCATCAATTCGGTGCAGGATTCGATGAGCTCGATCCTCAAGCTGGCGCATACCGAAGGGATGCTGTTCAAGCACGGCAGCGGCACCGGCACCAACCTCTCGCCGCTGCGCTCTTCCAAGGAAGAGCTGGCCGGCGGCGGCGAGGCCAGCGGGCCGGTCTCGTTCATGAAGGGCTATGACGCTTTCGCCGGGGTGATCAAATCGGGGGGCAAGACCCGGCGCGCCGCCAAGATGGTCATCCTCAACATCGACCACCCCGATGTGGTCGAGTTCATCAACTGCAAGAAGGAAGAGGAACAAAAGGCCTGGGCGCTGATCGACTCCGGCTACGACGGCTCCTTCAACGGGGTCGCCTACTCGAGCGTCTTCTATCAGAACTCCAACAACAGCGTGCGGGTGACCGATGAGTTCATGCGCGCGCTCGAGGAAGACGGCGAGTGGCACACCCGCCAGGTCACCGACGGCCAAGTGGCGGGAACCTATCGGGCCCGCGATTTGATGCGCCAGATCGCCGACGCCGCCTGGGTCTGCGGCGATCCCGGGATGCAGTACGACACCACGGTCAACGCCTGGCACACCTGCCTCAACACCAGCCGGATCAACGCCTCCAATCCGTGTAGCGAATTCATGTTCATCGACGACAGTGCCTGCAACCTGGCGTCGCTCAACCTGATGAAGTTCGTCGACGAGGGCGGCGAGTTCGACGTGGCCTCGTTCCGCCACGCGGTCGACATCCTGATCACCGCGATGGAGATCATCGTGCCCAACTCCAGCTACCCGACCCCGGCGATCGAGCGCAACAGCCACGACTACCGGCCGCTGGGGCTGGGCTACGCCAATCTGGGTGCGCTGCTGATGGCCCGCGGCCTGGCCTACGACAGCGACGGCGGGCGCGACTACGCCGCCGCGCTCACCGCGCTGCTGTCGGGCCAGGGGTATCTCACCAGCGCCAAGATCGCGCGCCGCACCGGGCCGTTTCCGGCCTACGAGCCGAATCAGAGCTCGATGTTGGACGTGATGCGCAAGCATCGCCGTGCGCTCGGCTCAATCGAGCCGGCCCATGT
>DASWHO010000177.1:0-20760 GCA_036398155.1 Acidobacteriota bacterium | reverse complement strand
CCGCGCGGCGAGTATTCGGATATCAGCTGAAAAGCCGCCATCGCCCCGGTCCGTAAACCTTTAGTCTAGTGGCGGCGGGCGGCAGCGACAATTGCGACCCCCGGCCATCCGGGCCATGGAGCCATTTGGCGGTCTACCGTTGGCCTGCACCTGCGGGTGCCGTGGGCAAGCTCTGCTCTGCCCACGGACGACATTTGGATCCGGGAAGAGTCGGTTCCGCGCTCAGGGGTTGTCCGTGGGCAAGGCAAGCTTGCCCACGGCACGCTGCGGTCACGCCGTTCGGCCGCCCTATTCGTGACGCAAGGCGATCAGGGGATCGGTGCGGGCGGCGCGCCGCGCCGGAACGAAACAGGCCAGCGCGGCGGTGCCCAAAAGCAGGACGGCGACTCCGATGAAGGTGATCGGGTCGGTGGGGCGAATACCGTACAGCAGCACCCCGATCGCGCGGGTCAGCCCGATCGCCCCCACGATCCCGAGCGCGACGCCGGCCGCGGTGAGCTTGAGCCCGCCGCCGAGCACCAGCCGCAGGATGTCGCGAGGCTGGGCGCCGACCGCCACCCGGATGCCGATCTCGCGGGTCCGCTGGCTCACCATGTAGGCCATCACCCCATAGAGCCCGACCGCGGCCAGGATCATCCCGAGCACGCCGAACAGACCGAACAGTGCGGCGCCCATGCGCGGCAGCAGCAAGGTGACGCCCAGCCCTTCCTCGACCGGCCGCAGCGCGGTCACCGGCATCTTCTCGTCGAGCTGGCGGATCTCCCGGCGCAGGGCGGATAGCAGCGCGCCGGGCGCGCCGCTGGCCCGCACCAGGACGGTGCGGTCCCGCAGCTCGGTTTGGGCCGCACTGCAGTAGACAAAGGGACGCGGCGCTTCGCCGAGCGTGCGGTACTTGCCGCTGCGAGCCACACCGACCACCTCCCGGCTCTGCGGCTCGCTCTCGAAACGCAGCCGCTTCCCGATCGGATCCGCGCCGGGCCAGAAACGCTGCGCCAGAGTCTGGTTGACGATCGCCACCGGCGCCGCGCCGGGACGGTCGCGATCGTCGAACCCGCGCCCGCGCAGGATCGGAATCCGCATGGTCTCGAAGAAGCCCGGCCCGACCTGGGCGGTATCGACCTCCGGCCAGTCCTTGCGACCTTTCGGCTCTTGGCCTTCGGCACTGACCGCGTCGATATTGAAATCGAACGACAGCGGCAGAGCCGACGCGGTGGCGACCGAGGCCACGCCGGGCAGCGCTGCAACTCGCTCGGCGAGCTGGCGATAGAACTGCTCGGCCCGGGTCGCGTCGTAGCCTTGCAGGCTCGGCGCCAGCGAGGCCTCGAGCAGCCCGCTGGGCTCGAAGCCTGGATCCACCCGGTGCGCGTTGAGCATGCTGCGCAGCGAGAGGCCGGCGCCGATCAGGAGCACCATCGACAGCGTCACTTGAACCACCACCAGCGCGTTGCGCAGCCGGTGGCGCCCGGCCCCGGCCGAGGTGGTACCCGACTCGTCCTTCAGCGCGCTGACCAGCTCGGAGCGCGAGCTTTGCAGCGCCGGCGCCAGGCCGAAGGCGGCGGCGGCCAGGCCGGCAACCAACAACGTGAACGCGAGCACCCGCCAGTCGAGGGTCAGACCGAGCGCGAGCTCCACCGGCAGCGGCAGCTCGAGGCGGTTGACCACCGCGTTGCTCCAGCCGGCCAGCAGCAGCCCCAGCGCCGCGCCGGCCAGCGCCAGCAGCAGGCTCTCGGTCAAGAGCTGCCGCACCAGGCGCAAGCGGCTGGCGCCCAGCGAACGCCGCACCGCGATCTCGCGGCGCCGCGCGGCCGCGCGCGCCAGCAGCATGTTCGCGACATTGGCGCTGGTGATCAGCAGGATCATGCCGACCAGCGCCAAAAGCACCGCCGAGGTCGCATACAGGACGCTATCGACCCCGGGCAAAAACTTGACCTCGCCGGCCGGCAGCACCACCACGTCGCGGTCTTTGTTGGTGTCCGGGTATTGCTCCTGGAGCCGCCGTCCCTGGAGCTGCAGCTCGGCCCGAGCCTGCTCCACGGTCGACTGCGGCCGCAGGCGCCCCATCACCCACAGCCAGCGGGTGCGGCGCCGGTCCAGGCGGTCCAACGTCTCGGGGGTCTCGACGGCCTCGCCGCTCTCCACATTGAGCCCGCCGCTGGCCTGCAGCGCCGGAATCATCATCAGCGGCACCCAGAGCTCGGGATTGAAGCCGCGGATCACACCGGTGAACTCCTGCGGCGCCACCCCGATCACGGTAAAGGCATTGCCGTTGAGCCGCACGGTCTTGCCGATCACGTCGGCGGCGCCGCCGAAACGCCGCCGCCAGGCCGCGTGGCTCAGCACCGCCACCGGATGGGTGCCTTTGGCCGCGCTCTCCTCGGGGGCGAAGGTCCGCCCCACCACCGCGCGCACGCCGAGCAGGTCGAAATAGTTGCCGCTCACGGTCTGGGCGATCACCATCTGGCTCTCACCGCCCACGTCCAGCGCCAGCGGGACCATCGCGTAGGCGATCAGGCCGGCGACGCTGCGTGCGGCGTCGCGCAGGTCGACATAGTCCGGGTAGGCCAGCGGCACGTGGGACAGAAGATCGCTGGTCTCGGCGTTCCAGACCGTGATCAGCTCGTCGGGTCGCTCGACCGGCAGCGGCCGCAGCAGCACCGCGTTGACCAAGCTGAAGACCGCGCTGTTGAGGCCGATACCGAGCGCCAGGGTGACGATCGCCGCGGCGGTGAAGCCGGGGCTCTTGGTCAGGGTCCGCACCGCGAATTTGATATCGCTCCAGATCGATTCCATCTTCCGCCCTCGCTCCGTGCCGCGCCGTTGGCGCCAGCCTTACAACGAATTCCGGCCGCTCGCGGTTCGCCGAACGTCCATCCGGAGACGATTCCCTGGGCCCTCAGACCGGCGAGTTAAGCCGCCGGCGAGCATCGGCACGGGCGCTGCGCGGTGGACATGCCGTCCAACGATAAGGATGCTCTCCCCCCTGGATTCCGGCTTGCGCCGGAATGACGTCGGGATACGGGAAACTAAGGCGTGTGCTCCGAGCAGAGCAGCGTGCCACCCTCCCGCCAGCGGTACTCCCCGCCGGCCGGGCAGCGGGTGCCAGGCGGAAGAATCGACCGATCCGGTTCCTGATCCGGATGCTCGATCTTCCAGCTCGCATAGTAGGCGCGGGCCACCGACCGGTTCGAGAGGCAGGCGGCGGCTTCGGCTTTGCCCAGCTGCTCCTGCGGGGTCGCCGGCGCTTCACCCTTCTGCTCGGGCTGCCACAGACCGAGCAGAAGCGCGGTTGCGATCACGATCACGGCGAGGGAGAAAACCAGACCTAACAGGCTGGCGCCGCGCTCCCGTCCCGCAGCCACCGGTAAGGCGTACCCTAGAGATACCAGCCGCCGGGCCATCTTCAGGGGCTCGAGCTGGGCTCGAACCGCCGGATCCGTCCGCCCGCCGTGGCGCCGCGGGCGCTCCCGACCGCCAGCCGCTGCGGCGACAAGGAAGGCGTGCAACCCGAATGGGCCGCGGCGTGGGCGTTGATCTCCGAGATCGACGCGGTGGAGAAATTGGTGGAGCAGGACAGCAGGCCGGCGTTCATGATCGAGCGCGGACAGGTTTCGCCGTGGTGGACGGCGTCGAAGTTGTGGCCGACTTCGTGCGCGGTCACCAGCACCAGATTGTGAAGCACCGACGAGAAATTCTCGCTGACCCCATAGGACGAGCTCGGGAAGCTGCAGACCACGCCGGTGTAGGCGCAGCCGATCACCGAGCAAGGATTGCCGGGCGGCGGGATGGTGCTGACGCAGATGTCCTTGCCGGTCCAAAGATGGGCGAGATCGCGCCCGACCGCGGCGAAGTTCGCGTTCCAATAGCTGCCGAACTGAGCCAGCAGGTTAGGGGTGACGCTGCCGCAGGCTTCGGTGGTGGTGTAAGGATCGGCGCTGGTGGCCCAGACGTTTTGAAACACGACTTTGAACGTGATCCCGACATCCTGCTCGTATATCCCTTCGACGAAGACCAGCACGCTCAAGACATGCTGGTTCACCGCCGCGGCGCTGCCGAAGTCTTGAAACATCTCGAAATCGGCCTCGGTTGCGATCTGCGCTTGCTTGAAGGCCGCACCCCGCGGCTGGGCCAGGCCCTCGAAGTCGTCGATCAGACCGCCCAGCGGCCGATCCTGGACCCCGCAAGCCGCCGGTTGGACGGGCTCGAGCAGATCGGCGGCCCGATAGGCGAGGTGATCGCCGTTTCGGCTGTACAGCCCGAAACGCGCGGCCGGCTCGATGTAGATCCACTCGTCGGGGGTTCGAATGTAGCCCTGAATGCCGGCCTCGGTCCGCGCCAGCCTCACCTGGGAGGCCGACTCGCCGACCACGCTGCCCTTGTATGTGTTCGCCGCCCCGGCCGGCAGCTCGATCGGTCCCCAATCGGTTTGCACCTGAGCGCGATAGTCGTCGGAGCGGATATCATAGGGTTCGACCTCCAGCTCCCACGTTCGCCCCAGAGCCTCGATGGTCAGTTTCCCGGCGAGCCCCGAACCCGGATCCAAACCGTGCAGCTCGACAAATTCGTAATCGCGCAGCCATTCCGGGGCGAGCGGCATGGAGGGCGCCTGTCCCGCGGCGGAAACCAGGCCCCAGAACAACAAAAGCAGCGCTCGGCAGGAAATCGGAGGCGAATAGCTCATCATCAGCCTGTTTCCGAGCCACCTGCTATAAGAACTATTCTAGTCTAGGGATGACGAAAGTGCAAAGATCCGGCCCGCAGTGCTCCACTTCCAACCGGAGCCGGCCAAAGTGATCTTCCGCCTGGATGCAGTCTCCAAGGCCTTGGGGGGCTCGACCCTCTTGGACCGGGCCAGCTGGCAGCTCAATCCGGGCCAAAAGGTCGGCCTGGTCGGGCGCAACGGTGCCGGCAAGACCACCTTGCTGCGCCTGATCGAGGGCGAGCTGGAGCCCGACCAGGGTACGATCCACCGGGCCAAAGGGGTTCGGCTCGGCTATCTACCGCAACTGGCCGACTTTCCCGACCCGCGCCGGCCGCTGGTGGCCGAGGCGCTCAGCGTGTTCACCGAGGCCTTTCGCTACGAGCAGGAGCTGCGCGCGCTCGAGCAGGAAATGACCTCCGATCACTCCAAGTCGCTCTTGCAGCGCTACAGCGAGCTGCAGGAACGCTACGAGCGCGCCGGAGGCTACTCGCTGCACACCCGCGCCGAGGCCGTGCTCCAAGGCATCGGCTTTGCGAAAGAGGATTTGCAGCGGCCGGTCGGCCAGCTCTCGGGCGGCCAGAAGAGCCGCGTGCTCTTGGCCAAGGCGCTGCTCGGCCGCTTCGATGTGCTGCTGCTCGACGAGCCGACCAACTACCTCGACATCGCCGGCATCGAATGGCTCGAGGCCTACCTCCGGACCATCGACGGCGCCTACATCGTCGTTTCCCACGACCGCCGCTTGCTCGACCGGGTCGCCGAATCGATCGTCGAGCTGGCCTTCGGCGCGCTGCGCGAGTTCCCCGGCAATTACTCCCAGTTCGTGGTTCGCCGCCAGGAGATCCTGGAAATCGAGCGCCGCCGCTACCAGAGCCAGCAGGCGATGATCCGCCAGACCGAGCATTTCATCCGCAAGAACCTGGCCGGACAGAAGACCAAGCAGGCTCAATCGCGGCGCAAGATGCTCGAAAAGCTCGATCGTCTGGGCAAGCCGAAGGTCGATGACGCCCGGGTCGGCTTTCGCTTCGAGGCCGAGCAGCGCAGCGGCGATCTGGTGCTGCAGGTCACCGAGCTGGCTTGCGGTTATCCCGGCGCGGCGCCGCTGGTCGCACAGCTCTCGTTCACCCTGCTCCGCGGACAGCGGCTGGCGATCGTCGGTCCCAACGGCAGCGGCAAGACCACCCTGCTGCGCACCTTGGCCGGACGTCTCGCGCCGCGCGCCGGCTTGGTGCACTACGGCGCCAAGGTCACGATCGGCACCTACGATCAGGAACTCGGCGATCTCGATCCGCGCCTCAGCGTGATCGACGAAATCGCCCAGCTCGACCCGCTGGCAAGCGAAGGCGAGCTGCGCGACTACTTGGCCCGCTTCGGCTTCTATGACGACGATCCGTTCAAACCGGTCGCGGCGCTCAGCGGCGGCGAGCGCGGCCGGCTCTCGCTGGCCAAGGTGATGCGCCGGCGCGACAATCTGCTGCTGCTCGACGAGCCGACCAACCATCTCGACGTCTACAGCCGCGAGGCACTGGAGCAGGCCTTGATGGATTTCGACGGCACCGCGGTTCTGATCTCCCACGACCGCTACTTCCTGGATCGGATCGTCAATACGGTCCTGACCTTCGGCCCCGAGAGCGCCGAGCTGTTTCCGGGAAGCTACTCCGATTTCCTCGCCCGTCAGGCGCGGGCTACGCCAGCGGCGGTGCCGCCGCCGCTGGCCGCGACTACGGCCAAAGGCCGCGGCCGCGCGGCGGCGCGGCGCCCGGCGCGGGAGCCGGGCCGCCCGCGCCCCGGCCGGCCGCCGGAAGCGCTCGAGTCCGAGATCATCGCGCTCGAGGAGCGCCTCAAGCAGCTCGCCGCCGAGATGGGCCGGCCGCAGACCTATCGCGAGCCCGGTCGGATCAAGACCCTCCAAAGCGAGCTGAGCAGCCTCGAAGCCAAGCTCAAGCGGCTCTACCAGGAGTACGACGCGCTCTCAGCCTAACTCATTAGTTTATCATTAGCCAAATAAATGCTTGTACTAATGGGGTTTTTGGAATAGGCTGTCTACCCTGAGGTAAGTTGGGATATTTATGGCTGAGCCAAACAGCCTGCAGTCCGATCGCGAAAAACGCCGCGACGACCTCCAACGCGAGATCGAGGCCTTGGAAGGCCGCGATTACCAACTGTGGTCGATCGCAGCGCTGCTGCTGGTGGTCCTCACCGCGGGCCTGCTGGCGCTGATCTGGCCCAATCTGATCTGGGGCCTGGGTCGGCTCGAGCTCGGCGGGCGCTACCTGCCGCAGCTCTTGTTCGGCTTCATCGCCTTGGTGGTCTTGGCCAACATCTACCTGCTCGACCAGCGCCGCAACCTGCGCAAGACCCGGCGCGAGCTGTTCGCCCAAATGATCTACATCGAGACCCTGGAGGAGCTGGCCACCGTCGATCCGCTGACCGAGACGCTCAACCGCCGCTCGCTCGACGATCTGTTGACCAGAGAGACCAGCCGCGCTGACCGGCTCGGCACCGACGTGGCGCTGCTGATGATCGACGTGGATCATTTGCGCAAAATCAACGCCCGCCTCGGGCACCTAGTCGGCGACCAGCTGCTCAAACACACCGCTGCGACCCTGCGCGCCACCTTTCGCAAGTCGGATACCATCATCCGCTACGGCGGCGACGAGTTCCTGGTGGTCATGCCGGAGACCGGACCGGAGCAGGCCCAGCTCGCGGTCTTGCGCCTGCTCGAGCGGATCGACGATTGGAACAAGACCCACCCGGATGCCGGCTACGAGGTCGCGCTGAGCTGCGGCCTGGCCGCCTATCGCAAGGGCATGAACATCCACGAGGTGTTGGCCAGCGCTGACCGCATCATGTACCAGAACAAGAGCAACGCCGCCCGCTGAGCTCGGCGGCGGATCTGCCGCCATCTGCTTCGTTGCGCTCGGTCGGCTTCCTCCAGCGTACTTTTCAGTACGCTTCCGTCAGCCTCCCTTCGCGCGCCTCGCAGCTGACGGCAGCTCCACCGCCCTCCGCCCCGTGCACAGGTGCTGGGGCTGCCTGGTTACACATTCGAGTCGACATCGCTTCGCTTGTCTCCGGTCGGCGCCCTGCCAGCGCTCGTCGTCCTTCCGCACGCAAGTCGGAACGGCCGTCTGCCGTACGGCGGCGGGCCTGGCGCAGAATGGAGACGAGCGAAGCGATGTCGACCCGAGCGGGCACCGAACCCGCCGCAGCACCTGTGCACAGGAGAGTGGGCGGTGGAGAGGGTGCCGGATGCTAGGCGCGCGACGCGAGGGTGACGGAAGCGTACTGAAAGGTACGCTGGAGGAGCCCGAGCTAGCGCAACGCAGCAGCCGGCGCCAGATCCGACGCCACGACTACGGGAAGATGCCGAGTTCTCGGTAGGTTGTCGCCACCTTCTCGATCGCGCAAATGAAGGCCGCGGTGCGCAGGTCGGTGACCTTTTTCCTGCGCTTGAAAATTTCGGTGATCTCGCGGTAGGCCAGCACCATGGCGGTCTCGAGCCCGGAGTTGACCAGCTCGATCTCGTCGGCGCCGTGCACCAGCTCTTGTTTCAAGCGGGCCGACAACGCCCGGCGGGTAAGATTCTCCACCGCGCCGACCAGGCGCTCTTGGCTCAGCTCGTTGAAGCGTTTTTCCATCAGACCGTAACGCATGTGCGAGAGGTTCTTGACCCATTCGAAGTACGAGACCGTGACCCCGCCGGCGTTGAGGTAGACGTCGGGGATGATCAGCGCGCCTTGCTTGAGCAGCACCGCTTCGGCCCCCGGCGTGGTCGGGCCGTTGGCCGCCTCGGCGATCACCCGGGCCTTGATCTTGTGCGCGTTGCCGAGGGTGAGCTGGTTTTCGAGGGCGGCTGGAATCAGGATGTCGCAGTCGACCTCCAACACCGCGGATGGGTCGCGCGAAGACTTGGCGCCCGGCAGATTGAGAATCGAACGCGTGCGGGCCCGGTGGGCGGCGAGCTTGGCCACCGAGATGCCGGCAGGACGGACCACGCAGCCGTTGTACTCGCCGATCGCCACGATCCGGCAGCCATCTTCTTCGAGGAATTTGGCCACGTGGTAGCCGACGTTGCCGAAGCCTTGCACCGCCACGCGCTTGCCTTCGAGCGCGCCGCGAATGCCGAAGCGCCGCAGCAGCTCCTTGTCTTTGAACGCCTCGCGGATTCCGAACTGAACCCCGCGGCCGGTGGCCTCCGTGCGGCCGCGAACGCCGCCCTGTCCGACCGGTTTTCCGGTGACGCAGGCCAGGTTATCCAGCCCTTGCGGGTGGAAGGCATCGTAGGTGTCGGCGATCCAGGCCATCTCGCGCTCGCCGGTGCCGTAATCGGGCGCGGGCACGTCGATGCCAGGCCCGATGAAGCCCTTCTTGATCAATTCGGCGGTGTAGCGGCGGGTGATCTTCTCGATTTGATCGGCACTGTAGTTGCGCGGGCTGAAGCAGATCCCGCCTTTGGAGCCGCCGAACGGGGCGTTGACGATGGCGCACTTGTAGGTCATCAGCGCCGCCAGCGCCATCACCTCGTCCTGGGTCACCATGCGGCTGTAGCGGATGCCGCCTTTGACCGGCTTTTTGTGCTGGCTGTGCTCGGCGCGCCAGCCGTAGAACACCTCGACCCGATTGCCGAGCTTGACCGGGAACTGGACCTGGTAGACCGAGTTGCAGACCTTGATCTGGTCGAGCAGCCCCTGCGGCTGATTGACCAGCGCTGCGGCGCGATCGAACTGGCGCGAGACGATATGGTTGAGGTTGAGATCTTCTCGGGCCGCGGCGGATTTCTTCATGGCTTTTCCTCGAGCGCTCGGACCACCGAGTCTAGCCCGGCCCGCTCAAGCCCGTCAATTTGATCCGCACGGAGCGAGTGGGTCCGATTGGCCGATGGCCGCCTGCCTGCACACATGGGTGCCGTGGGCAAGCTCTGCTCTGCCCACGGACGACATTTGGATCCGGAAAGAGTCGGTTCCGCTTTCCCGGCACCCGAAACTCAAGAGTTACGTTGGCATGCGCGGAAGCGAGATACGGGGACAGGTATCGAATTTCCTGGTTCGCCGGATCCGAAGCATAACCGTGCCGGAAATTCGTACCAGTCCCCGTATCTCGGAGCGCCAGATCCGCCGCCGCGCTACAGTTGGCGGAGGACGTCGTTGTACATTACCAGCGCCATCAGCAGCAACAGCATCACCATCCCGACCTGCTGGATCACCAGACGCATGCGGCTCGAAAGCGGCCGGCGCATCAAAGCCTCGAGCCCGATGATCACCAGATGCCCGCCGTCCAGCGCCGGGATCGGGAACAGGTTGAGCAGTCCGAGATTCACCGACAGAACCGCGATGAAGTGAAACAGCTCGGCCCAGCCGCGCGAGTAGGATTGCTGCGAGATCTGAGCGATCACGATCGGCCCGCCAAGCTCCTTGACCGAGGCCTCGCCGCTGATCAGGCGCGCGACCGTACCCAGCACCAGCCGGGTCCAGTACCAGGTCTGTTCGAACCCCAGACCGACCGCTTGCAGCAGGTTGGGCTGCACGTGGCGGGTCTGGGGCTGGATCCCGATGATGCTGCGCTCGAGCATTTGGCCGCTCTCGACGTCGGGGATCTGGCGCCGCTCCGGGGTCAGCTTGACGCTGTGCTCGCGGCCGCCGCGCTCCAAGGTCAGCTCCAGCTCGCCCGCGCCGGCCTGGATCAGGGAGGTCATTTCGCCCCACGCCTCCACCGGCTGGCCGTCGATCGCCACGATGCGGTCGCCGGGCTGGAGCCCGGCCTTTTCGGCCGGCGCGCCGGGCTCGAGCCGCCCGACCGTCGCGCTGGCGTCGACCACTTCTTGATAGCCGTCGCGGTAGGCCTGGGTCGAGAAGATCGCGATCGCAAGCAGGAAGTTCATGAGCACGCCGGCCGAGATCGCAAAGGTCTTGGCCCAGAAGCCCTTGGACATGAACTCCCACGGCGCTCCGGTGACCGAGCCTGCGGCTTGGTCGGAGTCCAGCGTGGTCTCGTCGATCATGCCCGACATCTTGACGTAGCCGCCGATCGGGATCGCGCTGAGGCAGTAGTCGGTGTCGCCGACCTTGACCCCCAAGAGCCGCGGCGGAAACCCGATCGAGAAGCGCTCGACCCGAATGCCGACCGACTTGGCGGCCAGAAAGTGTCCCAGCTCGTGGACCAGGACCACGATGCCCAGGACCAGGAGAAACACCAGGACGGTGGTGAAGAAACCGCCGAAGGCGAGCGCCAGCGAAAGCAGGGCGGCCGGCTGCAATAGAAGCGATTCCATCCGCGGATTATAACAGACGGCCGCGGCCGGGGCAGCCCGACCGTACCGCTGGCGTCGCGCCAGCCGGCCGGTTACGATCGGCGGCGCGATGGTGCTCGAGCTCGAGGGTCTGACCGTGGCTTACGGCGCCAAGCCGGCGCTGCGCGAGGTCTCGTTGCGTTTCGAGAGCGGGGCGCTAGGGCTCTTGGGCCCCAACGGCGCCGGCAAGACCACGCTGCTGCGCTCGCTGCTGGGCTTCGTGCCGCCGGCCGGCGGATCGGTGCGGGTCTTGGGGCTCGACCCGACCCGCGAGCCGCTGGCGGTACGCGCGCGGCTCGGTCTGATGCCGGAGGTGGACTGCCACATCCCGGGAATGAACGCGATCGGCTTCGTCGCCTACACCGGCGAGCTCTGCGGCCTGCCGGCATCCCAGGCGCTGCAGCGCGCCCACGAGCTGCTTTTCTTCGTCGGCCTGGGCGAGGCGCGGTACCGCGGCCTGCACGAGTACTCCACCGGAATGAAGCAGCGCATCAAGCTGGCCCAGGCTCTGATGCACGATCCCGAGCTGCTGCTGCTCGATGAGCCGACCAACGGGCTCGATCCACGCGGCCGGGTCGAGATGCTCGACCTGATCGCGGATTTGGAAGCAAAGGGCGTGCACCTGCTGCTCTCTTCCCATCTGCTGGCGGATGTCGAGCGGGTCTGCGATCGGGTGGCGGTGCTCGATCACGGCCAGCTGGTGGCGGTCGACGATGTCGCGGCCCTCAAGGCGCTCGGCGGCCGCAGCTATGTGGTGCGCCTGCGCGGCGCGGTGGAGGCGTTTCTGGATCGGGTCGAAGCCGCCGGCCTGCAGTGGCGCCGCGGTCGCGACGACGCCTACGTGGTCACCTTGCCGGAGCCGGCTTCGACCCTGGATCTGTTTCGCCTGGCGCGCGACAGCGGCGCCCAGCTCCGCCACCTGGCGGCCTTGGAGCGGACCTTGGAAGACGCCTTCGCCGCGGCGCTGGCTCAGGCTCCCCCTCAAGGGGGGACTGTGATGAGTCGGAGCGGAGCGCCGGCATGAGCCCCACCGAGCCCGTCCCCGCCTCGAGGGGGACCGCGCCGGCCGGGCGCATCCACGACATCAGCTATCGTCACCTGGATGCTGCGCTGGCCCCCGGCCGGCGGCGTTTTTGGCCAATCACGCGCCGCGGGATCGTGACCTTGTACCGCCGCAGCCGCTTCGTGCGGGTGCTGCTGTGGCTGGCCTGGGCCCCGGCGCTGGTCAAGGGGGTGCAGATCTACATCGCGCGCTCGGTCGATCAGATGCCGAGCCTGGGCCGTTTGGCCAGCCAGACCGGCCTGCTGCGGATCGACGCCGAGTTCCTGCTCGGCGCCGCGTTGGGACAGGGGCTCTGGCTCTGGCTGGCGCTGCTCGCCTGCGCGCGCCTGATCAGCGACGATCTCAAGGCCGGCGCGCTGCAGGTGTACTTGGCCAAGCCGATCACCCGATTGGATTACGTGCTCGGCAAGGCCGGCGTGGTCGGGGGTCTGCTCGGCATGGTGCTGGTGCTGCCGACTCTGGCCGTCTATCTGACCGCGGTGCTGCTGAACCCGGATGGTTCCTTCCTGCGCCAGCACGGCTGGGCGCTGGTGCCGCTCTTGGGCTTCGAGCTGTTCGTGATCGCGACCTTGACCTTGCTGGTGCTCGGGCTCTCGTCGCTGAGCGTGAGCGGGGCGTTCGTGACCGTGCTGCTGCTCGGCGCTTACCTGTTCAGCGAAGCGGTCGGCGGCATCTTGGGGGCGATCTACCGCGACCCGCGCCTGCAGCTCTTGGGACTGTGGACCAACTACGAGCAGATCGGCCATGCGCTGTTCGGCTTGACCCCGCCGCATCCGGTGCCCGCGGCGGTGAGCGCGGCGATCACGCTGGGGTTGGCCGGCCTCGCGGCGCTGGTGCTGCGCTGGCGGGTGCGCGCCGTGCAGGTGGTCGCCTGAGTCGAACGCCATGAGCTCCGCCGCCGTGTTCCAGCTCGAGGGGGTGTTCAAATCGTACGGCCAGGTGTTGGGCTTGAATGACGTCAGCCTCAGCCTGGGCCCCGGGATCCACGGTCTGCTGGGTCCCAACGGCGCCGGCAAGTCGACCTTGATGAAAATCCTGGCCGGCCAGCTCAAGGCCGATCGCGGCCGCGCCTGGCTGCGCGGCCGGCCGGTCTGGAACTGCCCGGCTGGCTACCTGGAGCTGGGCTTTTGTCCCGAGCAGGACGCGTTTCCCCCGGGTCTCAGCGGCCGCGGCTTCCTGTCCGCCCTGGCCGAGCTGCACGGCCTGCGGCGCGGGGCCGCGCCGGACGCCGCGGGGCGCGCGCTCGAGCGGGTCGGCCTCGAGCCGGCGGTTTGGGCCCGGCCGATCGCGAGCTACAGCAAGGGCATGCGCCAGCGGCTCAAGTTGGCCCAAGCGCTGCTGCACGAGCCCGCGGTCCTGATTCTCGACGAGCCGCTCGGCGGGCTCGATCCGGTCGGTCGCCAGCGCCTGCTGGAGCTGATGACCGAGCTGGTCGCCGGCGGCCGCACCTTGCTGGTGAGCAGCCACATACTGCACGAGATCGAGAGCATGACCTCGAGCGTGGTCCTGATGGTCAATGGGCGGGTGGCCGCGGAAGGCAACGTGCACGAGATCCGCGCTCTGATCGACCGCCATCCGCACCGGATCGCGCTGCGCTGCCCGGAGCCGCGCCGGCTCGCGGCGGCGCTGGTCGAAAATCCGGATGTGGTCAGCCTCGAGCTGGCGAGCGACCCGCCGGAGCTGCACCTGACCACCCGGCGGCCGGACCAGTTCTACCCGCGGCTGACCGAGGCGGTGCTGGCGCTGGGGCTGGAAGTCGAGCGGCTCTCGTCGCCGGACGACAATCTCGAAGCGGTCTACCGCTACCTGATCGATGAGCCGAGCTGAACCGATGCCCGCCGCTGCGCCCCGGATCCAGCCGCGCATCGGCGCGATGCTGCGCTACAGTCTGCGGCTGCAGCTGGGCTCGGCCCGCACCGTGGTGCTGGGTTTGCTGCATCTGGTGCCGCTGCTGCTCGCCGCGCTGTGGTGGCTGTCGCGGCGTTTCGAGCTGCTCGAGGTGTTTTCCGACGGGCGCGAGCTGTTCGGCATCCTGGTGATGACCCTGTACCGCCCGACTCTGCTGCTGCTCGCGACCGTGTTCTACGGCTGCGCCGTGGTGCGGGAAGAGGTCGAGAACAAGACCTTGACCTATCTGTTGGTGCGGCCGATCCCCAAGTGGGCGATCTACTTGGGCCGAACCCTGGCGGCGCTGGTGGTGGTGCTATTGCTGCTGAGCCTGAGCCTGACCTTGTGCTATGCGGTCTGCGCGCTGGCGAGCGCGAGCGGCACCTTTCAACGCAACCTGGGTCTGCTGGCCCGCGATCTGGGCGCGCTGTCGCTCGGGGCGCTGGCGTACACCGCGGTGTTCGCGCTGCTGAGCGCGGCGTTCAAGCATCCGATGCTGATCGGGCTGGCGCTGGCCTTCGGCTGGGAGAATCTGGTCGGCCATCTGCCCTGGCTGATCGGAAAGCTCACGCTCTCGCACCATTTGCGGGCGCTTTTGTCCCATCCGGAGGCCGGCGGCTCCGGGCTCCAGGCGCTGCTCGCTCGGCTGCTCGGCACCCCGACTCCGCCGGCGCAGGCCGCCGCGGTGCTGGCGTCGGTGGCGCTGGCGGCGCTGGCGCTGGGGGCGTGGCTGTTCCAGCACCGCGAGTATCCGATCGAGCAGTAGATGGCCGCCGCGCTCGCTCCGGGCCGATTTCACTACGCCGGCATCGGCGGCAGCGGGATGAGCGCGCTGGCCCAGTTCCATCGCTGGGCCGGCGCCACGGTCAGCGGCAGCGACCGTTCGTTCGATCGCGGCGAGCAGACCGAGCTCGCGGCTGCGCTGCGCCGCCAAGGCATCACGCTGTTTCCGCAGGACGGCAGCGGCGTGGCCGGCGACTGCCGGGCGCTGGTGGTCTCGACCGCGATCGAATCGGAGGTTTCCGATCTGCAGGCGGCGCGCGCCCGCCGGCTGCCGGTGCTGCATCGCGCCGCGCTGCTGGCCCAGTTCGTCGCCGCCCAACGCAGCGTCGCGGTGGCCGGCAGCAGCGGCAAATCGACGGTGGCGGCCTGGATCTTCGAGCTGCTGCGCGGCTGCGGCCGCGCGGCCTCCTACCTGGGCGGCGCGGCCTCGATCGCGCTGCAGCGCGAGGGGCTGTGGGGCAATGCCTACCGCGGCCGCCCGGGCGCCGCGGGCGCGGAGCTCTTGGTGGTGGAGGCCGACGAGAGCGACGGCACGCTCGAGCACTATGAGCCCGCGATCGGGGTGGTGCTCAATCTGCACAAGGACCACAAGGAAACCGGCGAGCTGCAGCGGTTGTTCGCCGGCTTCGCCGCGCGCTGCCGCGAGGCGGTGGTGATCGGCGACAGCGAGCCGCTGGCGGCGCTCGGCGCGCGGGCCACGGTGTTCGGATTCGGGCCGCGCGCCGCGGTGCGCGGGGTGGCGCTCGAGCTGGAGCCGCGCGCCAGCCGGTTCGAGGTCGAGGGCGTGCGCTTCACCGTGCCGCTGCCCGGCGCCCACAACGCCGCCAACGCCCTGGCCGCGATCGCGGCCGGGAAGGCGCTGGGGCTGGAGCTGGGGGAAATGGTCGCGCCGCTGGCCGGCTTTCAAGGCATCCAGCGCCGCTTCGAAAGCATCGGCGGCGCCGGTGGGGTGGAGGTGGTCGACGACTACGCGCACAACCCGGCCAAGGTCGAGGCCGCGATCCGGACCGCGCAGCTGCGCGCGCGGCGGGTGCTGGCGATCTACCAGCCGCATGCCTTTGCCCCGACCCGGTTCTTCCGCCCCGAGCTGGTCGAGAGCTTCTGCCTTGCGCTCGGGGCGCAGGACCGGCTCTGGCTGCTCGAAGTGTTTTATGCCGGCGGCAGCGCGCAGCGCGATTTCTCCGCCGCCGACATCGCGGCCGAGATCCGCCAGTGCGGCGCGCGCGCCGAGTTCGCGCCGTCGCGCGCCTGGCTGGTCGAGCGCGTCGCCGCCGAGGCCCGCGCCGGCGACCTGGTGCTGGTGATGGGCGCCCGCGATCCCAGCCTCGCGGCCCTGGCCCGCGAGATCCTGCAGACCCTCGAGCTGAGGAATGCGGGTTAGCCCGAGCGCTGGCTGCGCGCGAGCAGGAAGTTGTGGAGGCGCTCGCGCGATTCGGGGCGCAGCTGCTTGAACTGGATGCCGACCAGAAACGGCATCGGGGCTTCCGGTTCGTCCTCGAGCCGGCGGGCCCAGATCGTCTCGCCGACCGCTCCCAGGGCCTGCTTTTCGCCATCGGGCAGGAAGAACTTGAGCATCAAGGAGTGCGGCGCCGCCCCGGCTCCGGGAGCCAAAAGGCTGCAGCGCTCGACGCTGAGCGCGGGAACGTTGAGGCTGACCGCCTGAGTCGATAGCTGTCGAGTCCGAGCTCGCATCGGCCCGCTCAAGCCGCCCTGGTCGCGGGCCAGCACCCGGAGCTCGACTTCGACCTCCACCTCCACCTCCGGCGGCGGCGTGGGCATGGCGGTCAGCGGCAGCGCCGCGCCGCTGCTGGGCAGCGGCAATTCATGGGTCAGCGCCTGGACCTGCTCACTGACCAGCTTGAAGATCCGATCGCGGTCGGGCGCTTTGATTTTGATGATTCGCAGCCCGATCCGGCTCACCCCCGACTCGCTCGAGCTTCTCGACCACCAGCGCGCCTGGCCCAGGAGCTGGATCGCGGGCGGCTCGGGCAGCTCGAGCTGGACCGCGATCGAGTTGGGCCGTTCGTCGCTGGAGAGAATCTCGAGCCCGTCGATCGCCGCTTCGTCGGTGGCCAGCGAGAGGCCGTGATTGGAAAGATCGGCCGTGCGGCTGTCGACGCCGCGACTGATGCGGCCGGGATCGTCGGCGCTGCGAACCCAAAAGCGGCACGGCAGCTCGATCGCGGCTCGCAGCTCGCGCCGCCGCAGCGGTCGCGAACGGCTCGGCAGCTCGGGCGGCTCGGCGCCGGCCGGGCCGGCGGATTGCTCGGCATAGCGTCGGATCCGCTCCTGGTCGGCCTCGGCCAGCTCGACGAAGTTCATGCCGCAGCCGATGCCGGTGTCGACGTAGGCGATGATGCCGCGGGCTCGGATCGGCGGCAGGGAGTCCGGCAGGCTGAAGATCACCTCGAGCGGCACTCCGGCCGGGATCACGGTGAGGTTGGCGACGAACAGCCCGCTGATGCTGATCGAGGTCACGCGCAGGTCGGCGCTGCCGTGGATGCCCTCGATCTGGGCCTCGGCGTTGAGCGGCGCGCGCAGGAAATGACGCGGATCGTGTCGGCTCATGGACGGCTCTTGGAGCCCGTGATCATCTTATCCGCCGGGCGAGGAGTCCTCACGCGCAGGATTGCGCAACGAGCGCACGAACCCGATATAGAGCAGATCGGGATGGATCAGCTCGATCCCCATCATGAAATCGCGCAGCCCGTGAGGATCGACCCGCCGCACCACGCCGGTCAGCTGCAGCACGCCGGCCGGGGTGTGCAGATCGATGACCAGACGCGAGCCCTTGACGTAGGGCTGGCGGGTCTGGATTTGAAGCCCTCTTTCGGACAGATCGCCGGTGAAGCCGAGGATCGCTTGGTGGCCGCCGCGAAAGCGCACCTGGTAGCGGCGGTGGATGCGGCTGGCCGCCCGTTGCCGTTGCTGCGCCAAGCTTTGACCCCAGTTGGCGCCGGCCTAGGACTCGATCAAACCGAGCTGTCCATCGTCGCGTTTGTACAGGACGCTGACCTGATCGGTCCGAGCATTGCGAAACACCAGGAAGCTGGCCTTCGACTTGCTGACCTGCAAGGCCGCCTCTTCGACGGACATCGGTTTGACCGAGAGCCGCGAGGCTCGAACCACCTGGGGCGCGTCCCCGTCGGAAGGGCGCGCGCGCGCCAGCTCCTCTTCGGTCGGCGCGGCTTCGACCGCGCGCAGCGCCGCCTTCTGGCCGCCGCGGCGGCGAGCTTTCTTGAGCTTCTCTTTGTGGCGCCGCGACTGCATCTCGATCTTATCCAGCGCCTGGTCGAGGGCGCTGCGCAGATCGTCGCTGACCGAGACGCCGTTGAGCTTGACCCAGCGGCCCGAAAGCGCGACCTCCGCCGAGTGACGGTGCTTTTCGACTCCGAGGATGACGTGGACCTCGAGGATGTCATCCAGAAAGCGTTCGATCTTCTTGAGTCGGCGTCGAGTGAGATCTTTGAGCGCATCCGGCACGACGATGTTGCGGCCTGCGAAATCGACCTTCATCGTTCCTCCTGGTTGCAGAACCTGGGCAACCCGCTGCTTTCGCGACGGCGCGACGCGCGAACGCCCCGCGGTCTTAGCGCGAGGCATAACGGCGCAGTTTGGAAGCCGGAATCTTGAGCTCGTCGCGGTACTTGGCCACGGTGCGCCGTGCGATCGTGAGCCCTTCACGGCTGAGGATCTCGACGATCTGTGCGTCCGAAAGAGGTTGCTGGGCTTGTTCGGCTTCGATCAGCCGTTTGATTTTTTCCTTCACCGAAAGCGACGAGACCTCCTCGCCGGCGCGGCCGCTGATGCCGCTGTGGAAGAAGAACTTCATCTCGAACACACCCTGCGGCGTAAACATGTATTTGTTGGTCACCACCCGGCTGACGGTCGACTCGTGCATGCCGATATCCTCGGCGATGTCGCGCAGGATCAGCGGCCGCAGCTGCGAGATGCCGTGCTCCAGGAACTCGCGCTGGTGATGGACGATCGACTCGGCGACCTTGAAGATGGTGCGCTGGCGCTGCTCGAAGCTCTTGATCAACCACATCGCGCTGCGGAACTTGTCCTTGATGTAGCTCTGGACCTCGCCGCCGGAGTCGCCGGCCTGCAGCAGCCGGCGATAGGTGGGGCTGATGCGGAGCTTGGGCAGGCCGTCCTCGTTGAGCATGACGCGGTAGCTGCCGTCTTCCTCCTTGAGCACCATCACGTCGGGCGTGATGTAGTGGGTTTGCACGCTGCTGAACTTGCGTCCCGGATTGGGGTCGAGCTGGCGGATGACCTCGCGCGCCAGCATGATGCGATGCAGGTCGACGCCCAGTTGCTTGGCCAGTTTGTCGAATTGGCTGTTGAGGAACAGATGGAGCAGATCGCGCACGATCGCCAGCGCGATCGGGTCGTCGATCTCGTGGACCTCGAACTGCAGCAGCAGGCACTCGCGCAGGTTCAAGGAACCGCAGCCGATCGGGTCGAGCCGCTGGATCAGGCTGCGGGCCGCTTGCACCCGCGGCTCGCTCCAATCGCCCATCGCCTGGATCTCCTCGATGGTGGCGCGCAGGTAACCCGCGTCATTGAGGTTGCCGATGACGGCGCGGCCGATCTCCATCAGTTCCTCGTCGCTGGTCGAGAGATCGAGCTGCCAGAGCAGGTGATCGGCCAGGCTGGGGGTGGTGGCGAGGGTGTTCTCATAGCTGAACTGCGGCGCTTCCTCGGAGAAATGATGCCGCATCGGGGTTTCGTCGTAGTCTTGGAAATAGGCGGTGATGTCGATCTCCTGCATGTGCTTTTCTTCGCCGACCACGACTTCCTTGGCTGCGGCCATGGATTCGGGTTCGGAACTGGTCTCGGGTTTGCCGGGCTCGGGGGTGTACGGCTCTTCGGTCTGCTCCTCCTCCAGTACCGGGTTTTGGACCATCTCCTGCTGCAGCAGACCTTCGAGCTCGAGCCGCGACAGCTGCAGCAGCTTGATCGCCTGTTGCAGCGTCGGCGTCATCACCAGCCGCTGGCTGAGTTTTTGGACTAGTTTCTGCTGCAGCATGTCAGTTTAGAGTGAAATTTTCGCCCAGGAACACGCGTCGCACTTCCGGGTCGGAAGCGAGCTCCAGCGGGGTTCCGGCGCGGAAGATTTGGCCCTCTCGAATGATATAAGCCCGGTCGGTAATCTTCAATGTTTCGCGCACGTTGTGATCGGTGATCACCAGGCCGATTTGCTTGGAGCGCAGGTAGGCGATGATCTTCTGAATCTGGCCGATCGCGATCGGGTCGATGCCGGTGAACGGTTCGTCGAGCAGGAAGAAGGAGGGATCGGTCACCAGGGCCCGGGTGATCTCGACCCGGCGGCGCTCGCCGCCGGAGAGGGTAAAGGCCTTCTGGCGCGCCAAATGGCTGGTGCCGAGCTCTTCGAGCAGCTCCTTGAGCCTTGCCCGGCGCTGCTGCTCGGTCAGCTCGAGCGTCTCCAATATCGCCAGGATGTTCTCTTCGACCGTCAGCTTGCGGAAGATCGACGGCTCCTGCGGCAGGTAGCCGATGCCCTTCCGCGCGCGGAGGTACATCGGCAGATTGGTGAGATCCTCCGCTTCGAGCCGAATCGACCCGGCGTCCGCCTTGACCAGCCCGACCAGCATGTGAAAGGTGGTGGTCTTGCCGGCGCCGTTGGGGCCCAAGAGCCCGACCACCTCTCCTTGGCTGACCGAGATGGACACGCTGCTCACGACCCTGCGGCCGCCGTACCATTTGACCAGGCCGTCGGTCGACAGAGTTCGCATGATGGTTGCGGCAATCGGCTTCTCTGGGATGCTAGTCGCCTCACAAACACCGGTCAACCCGTGCGGAGGCGGCGGTGCCCGGAACTGGCGCCGTCTGCTTCGCCGATCCCGAGTGTCAGGTCGGACGCCCCGCCAGCCCGAGAATATGCCTCGCACGCGGGCGAAACGGGGACAGGCATTCCGTCTGGATTCCGGCTTGCGCCGGAGAGCCTAAGGCGGGGGTGGCTCGGGCAGCTCTTTGGGGTCCGGGTAGTGCAAGGTGCGGACCCGCGCGCCTTCG
>DASWHO010000176.1:0-7169 GCA_036398155.1 Acidobacteriota bacterium | reverse complement strand
CCGGGGGCCAAGTTTTGTCCCAACTGCGGCGCCCAGCGCGCCGCCGCCGCGGTGTGTCCTTCGTGCAGCGCCGAGATGCCCAAGGGCTCGAAGTTTTGCCCGGCCTGCGGGAAGCCAGGCGGCGTGCTCGGCGGCGGATAGGGCGCCGCCTGCTTCGTTGCGCTCGGTCGGGCTCCTCCAGCGTACCTTTAGTACGCTTCCGTCGCCCTCCCTTCGCGCGCCTCGCAGCTGACGGCAGCTCCGCCGCGAAAAGCCGTTCTCGCTCAAGCACTTGGCGCCAGAAGGCGCGCGAAGTGTTGGACTGGCCGCTGCCCGCCTGAGCTGATCGGCTCCGGGTCAGGCCTCGGTTCCACCGAGCTTGAACTTTTCTTGAGCCGCAGCGTTATAGACGGAGACGCCTGATCCGAAAGGCGATCTTTCCGATGCGTGCGCTGCTGGGTCAGTTCCGATTCGGACTGCGGCTGCTGGGCAAGAGCCCGGGCCACTCGCTGGCGTCGGTTTTGGCCCTCGGGCTCGGCATCGGCCTGACCACCACGACCTTCAGCATCGTCTACGGAGCCGCGCTTCGCGGCCTGCCGTTCGACCGCTCCGAGCAGCTCTTGCATCTGGAGATGAACAACCTGGCCAAGGGCGAGGACAGCCTCGAGGTCTTCCTGCCGGACTTTCTCGCCTGGCGCGAGCGGCAGAAATCGTTCGTCGGCCTGGCCGCCTTCTACGAAGGCACGCTGAACTTGAGCCATACCGGCCGCGCCGCCGAGCGCTATGACGGCGCCTTCATGAGCTCCAACGCCCTCGACTTGCTAAAAGTCCGGCCGCTGTTGGGGCGCGGCTTCCGCCCCGGCGAGGATCGCCACGGCGCGCTGGCGGTGGTGCTGCTGGGCTACACCGTGTGGCAGGAGCGCTACGGCGCGGATCCCGAGATCGTCGGCCGGCCGGTGCGCATGAACGGCGAGGCCGCCACCATCGTCGGGGTGATGCCGCCGGGTTTCAGCTTTCCGGTCGCCAACCTCGTGTGGGCGCCGCTGCGGCTCGATCCGTCGCGAAACAATCGCGAGCAGGGAACGACCCTGGAGGTCTTCGGCCGGCTCCAGCCGGGCGCCAATCGCGATCGGGCGGCGGCTGAAATCGCCGCGATTACCCACGCGCTGGCGCAGGAGTTTCCAGCCACCAACAAGGGCTTCGGCGCCACCGTCAAACCCTACACCGAGGAGTTCATCGGCACCGAAGCACGGGCGCTGCTTTTCACCATGCTGGGCGCGGTGTTCTGCGTGCTTCTGATCGCCTGCACCAACGTCGCCAACCTGATGCTGGCGCGGGCGATCGCGCGCACCAAGGAGCTCGCCATCCGCACCGCGCTGGGCGCCAAACGCCTTCAGGTCATGTTCCAGGTGCTGCTCGAAAGCTGCCTGCTGTCGCTGCTGGGCGCGGGCCTCGGCATCGCGCTGGCCTGGGCCGGCACCCGGTGGTTCAGCGCGCTGGTGGCCGATACCCGTCCGCCGTTCTGGATGAAGTTCGCGCTCGAGTGGCCGGTGCTCCTGTTCGTGGCGCTGATCACGATCTTCGCCGGGATCTGCTCCGGCCTGGTGGCGGCGCTGCGGGCGACCCGGGTCGATGTCGCGGCCACGCTCAAGGAAGAGGGTCGCGGCGCGACCGGCTTGAGAATCGGCCGGCTGAGCCAATCCATCGTCATCGCCGAGGTTGCGCTGTCGGCGCTGCTCTTGGTGATTGCGGGGTTGATGACCAAGAGCATCATCCAAATGCGCAACCTCGATCTGGGTCTCGAACTGGAGCGGCGCTTGACCGCGCGCATCGGGCTGTTCGACTCGGTCTATCCGACCGACGCCGACAAGGCGCGCTTTTTCGAGCGGCTGATCGAGGGGCTGGAGCGCGAGTCGGGGGTGGTTCGCGCCGCGGTCACCTCATCGCTGCCGACCAGCGGCGCCGGCCGCGAGCCGTTCGAGCTCGAAGGCCAGAGCTATCCCACCGAACAGGACCGGCCGCGGGCCTGCGCGGTTTCGATCTCGCCGGGCTACTTCAGGACCCTCGGCAGCAGGCCGGTCGCGGGCCGCGAATTCGAGCGCCTCGACCGCCCCGATACTGAGCCGGTCGCGCTGGTCAATCAGGCCTTCGCCGCCAAATACTTCGACGGTCAGGACCCGATCGGCCGCCGGATTCGGGTTGCGGGCGCAGACGGCGCGCCGCCGTGGCGCACGGTGGTCGGCGTGGCTCCCAACCTCAAGGACGGGGGGTTCGACTCGGATGCCACCCAGGAGACGGTCTACCTGCCGCTGGTGCAGCGCCCGCAGCCGTTCATGAGCCTGGTGGTGGAGACCCGCAGCGACGATCCGCTGGCGCAGACCGCCGCCGTGCGCCGGCAGGTGGCCGCGATCGATCCCGACCTGCCGATCTACTGGGTCTACACCTTGCCCCAAGTACTCAGCAACTCGAGCTTCTTCCACCGCATGTTCGGAACCCTGTTCATCATCTTCGGGGCGGCCGCGCTGGTGCTGGCGGCGGTCGGCATCTACGGCGTGCTGGCGTTTTCGGTCAGTCAACGCACCCAGGAGATCGGCGTCCGGATGGCGATCGGCGCGCAAGCGCGCAGCGTGCTCGGGTTGATCCTGCGCCAAGGCGGCCTGCAGGTGGCCTACGGTCTGCTGCTGGGTCTGGCCGCGGGGCTCGGCGCCGCCCGCTTGGTCGCCAACATCCTCTACGATGTGCAGCCTGGCGATCCGGCTATTTTCATCCTCACCGGCTTGACCCTGTCGGGCGTCGCCCTGGTCGCCTGCTACTTCCCGGCACGCCGCGCCTCCCGCATCGACCCGATCGTGGCCCTGCGTTACGAGTAGGCGGCCGCACGGCGGAGCAAGCCTGGCTGCCTTGAGGGGGCACTCTAGTTACAATCGGAGGCGCCATGCCGCACCTCACCCTCGAGTACAGCGCCAATCTGTCGCCGGCGGCCGCCTCGGACCAGCTGTTCGCGCGGCTCCACGCGCTGCTGGCCGAGGTCGGGGGGATCCGGCTCGCCAACTGCAAGAGCCGGGCGCGCGAGCTGAGCCGCTGCTTCGTCGCCGCCGGCAGCAGCGACGCGGGATTCGTCCATCTCGACGTGCGCTTCATGGAAGGCCGCACGCCGGAGGTCAAGCAGCGCTTGGGGTGGCGTCTGCTCGAAGCTCTGCGCCAGGCCTACGGCGCGGACGAGCGCGCGGTGCAGATCACGGTCGAGATTCGCGACATCGCTAAGGCCGACTATTTCAAGTACCCCGAAGGCACACTTTCGCCCTCCGGCGCTCAGAGCCAATGACGGATGCGGAGATCGATCGCCCGCTAGCCCGGTTGCTGGTGTGGGCGCTCCCGATCTTCGTGCTCCATGTCATCGAGGAGGCTCCCGGCTTCGTCGAATGGATGAACGCTCATGTGGAGCCGGATATCAGCGCGCCGCTGTTCTGGAGCGTCAATCTCGGCGGTCTGCTGCTGACTGCCCTGGTCATCGGCCTGGCCTGGTCAGCGCCGGCGGCGCCGGCGCAGGTCGTCGCCACCGCCTGGTTCAGCTTCTTGATGCCGGCCAACGCCCTCCTCCACCTCACCGCTGCGGTGGTCGACCGCGGCTACGCTCCCGGCATGGTCACGGCCGCGCTGCTGTATCTGCCCTTCTTCTCCTGGATGATGGTCGGGATCGCGCGGCGGCGGAAGGCGCGCTGGGAATGGCTCCTGAGCGCCGCGGTTCTGGGTGCGCTGCCGATGCTGATCCACGGTTACCGCATCGTGTTTCTCGGCAGCCGCCTGTTCTGATTCGCTCCACTCCTCAAGACCTCGTCCATGGGCTTGCTGCGCACGCCCATGCCACCCCACTTGGTTATCTCTTGCGCCCTTTGCAGCGCCACCTGCGCACTTCGCTGTGCAACCGCATGCAGCCGTCGCCTCATAATTGGGTGGCATGGGTGGCCGAAGGCCGCCCATGGATGACCTCGGCAATGGGGTCACGGTCCCCGACTACCCAGATCATGCTTGCCTTCGTGCCGAGATTATCTTGGTTTCGTTTGCTGCCTCGTCCATGGGCTTGCTGCGCACGCCCATGCCACCCCACTTGGTTGTCTCTTGCGCCCTTTGCAGCGCCACCTGCGCACTTCGCTGTGCAACCGCATGCAGCCGTCGCCTCATAATTGGGTGGCATGGGTGGCCGAAGGCCGCCCATGGACGACCTCGGCAATGGGGCTCACGGTCCCCGACTACCCAGCTCATGCTTGCCTTCGTGCCGAGACTATCTTGGTCTCGTTTGCTGCCTCGTCCATGGCGCCACAGCGGAGAAACGGGGACAGGTAGCGAATTTCCTGAGACGCCTCGGGTATCCGGGCGCTGTGCTGGAAATTCGTACCAGTCCCCGTTTCTCCCCTCTTTTGCTAATGGCGGAAGTGGCGCTCGGAGGTGAAGATCAGCGCGATGCCGTGCTCGCGCGCGGCCGCCGCCACCTCCTCGTCGCGCAGGCTGCCGCCCGGAGCCACGATCGCGCCGACCCCGGCCGCCGCGGCCAGATCGACGCTGTCGCGGAACGGAAAGAACGCGTCGGAAGCGAGCGCGGCGCTGCGCGCCTTGGCGCCGGCTTTCTCGAGCGCGATCCGCACCGCGTCGACCCGGCTGACCTGGCCGCCGCCGATCCCGAAGCTGGCGCGCGGACCCGCCACCACGATTGCGTTGCTGCGCACGTGACGCACCACCTGCCAGGCAAAGCGCAGCGCCTGCCACTCTTCGTCGCTCGGCGCGCGCCCCGCTGCGCGCGCTTGGGCCGGATCGAGCCGCGCCGGATGGTCCCAGCTCTGCACCAGATACGCTCCCATCAGCCGGCGTAGATCGGCGCCGCGCGGGCGGGCCGCCGCCAGCGGCAGCTCGATCAGCCGCAGCTTCTTTTTGGCCGCCAGGATCCCGCGCGCCGCGGCATCGAACCCCGGCGCCGCCACCACTTCGAGAAAGGTCGAGGCCAGCTCGCGGGCCAACTCGGCGCCGACCTCCATATTGAGGGCGACCACGCCGCCGAAGGCGCTCACCGGGTCGGCCTCGCGCGCCTGCACGTAGGCCTCGGCCCCGCTCGCTCCAAGCGCCACGCCGCACGGGCTGCCGTGCTTGATCACCGCTGCCCCGGGGCGCGGCAGCTCGTAGGCCAGCCGAACCGCGGCATCCAGATCCAACAGGTTGTTGAACGACAGCTCCTTGCCCTGCAGGTCGGCGAGCGCGCCGAGCCCCGAAACCGGTTCACTGGCGTCACGATACAGCGCCGCCTGCTGGTGCGGGTTCTCGCCGTAACGCAAACCGCGCGCTCGCGCCAGTGCCAGCGGCAGAAAATCCGGCAGCGGCGGCTCGACGCCAAACTGCGGCCCGCCTGCGGCCAGCTCGATGCGGCCGAAGGCGCGCGCGATCGCGGCGTCGTAGGCCGCGGTGTGCTCGAAGGCTTTGCGCGCCAGCCGCAGCCGCAGATCGAGATCGGTTCCGCCGCCGGCGAGCGCGCCTTGCAATTCCGCGTAGTCGTCCGGATCGCAGACCACCGCGACCGCCGCGCAGTTCTTGGCCGCGGCGCGCAGCAGCGCCGGTCCGCCGATGTCGATCTGCTCGATCGCGTCCGCTACCGCCGCGGCCCCATCCGCGAAGGTTTCGCTGAACGGATACAGGTTGACCACCACCAGATCGATCGGCGCCGCGCCCAGCGCCGCGAGCTGCTCGAGATGATCGGCGCGATCGCGGCGCGCCAAGATCCCGGCATGCACCAGCGGGTGCAAAGTCTTGACCCGGCCGTCGAGCATCTCGGAAAAGCCGGTCAAGTCGCTGACGTCGCGGACCGTGATGCCCGTCTCTCGCAGCGCGGCGGCGGTGCCCCCGCTGCTGATCAGCTCGGCGCCGGCCTGCACCAGCGCTTGGGCCAGCTCGGCCAGACCGCGCTTGTCCCAGACCGAGAGCAGCGCGCGCCGAATCGGTTGGGTCGCGGGCTCCATCCGGCGCTACTCGCGGCGATAGAACGGCGTTCGGGTCACGTCCCCGCCGCCGGCCCGCCAGCTGTAGAACCAGATCCGCACCAGGTCGGAGATGGCGTGTGAATACGCGATCGAAGCGATCCCGAACGGCATCGAGCGCGGATCGAAGCTCACCTCGCGGCCGCCCCGCAGCGGCACAAAGTAGCTGCTGCGAAGCTGCTCGCCGTAGAAGCGCGCGCGCCGGGCGCTGACCCGCATGTAGTGCTGCACGTCGCCGGTGCGCAGCTCCGGTGCGCCATGGCCGTCGAACACGAACGGGAACCGCTCGCGGCTGCGTTCGACCTGGCGCAGAAACGCCGCCCGCTCGTTCGCGCTCGCGCCGGCGTAGTGGGTCGGATCGTTGACCGCCAACACCAGCGCGCCGAGTTGGCCGAGCCGCTGCGCCACTTCGGAGAACGAGCCGCGCTGCTGCATCAGCTGCTGCAGCTCGAAGCTGGCGGCGGCGATGCGGTCGGCGGCCAGATCGGAGTCTTGCGCCGCCAGCCGATCGGCCGCGGCCTGACCCAGCTCCAACGCTTCGAATAGCTGCGGCTGGTGCTGCTCGAGGACACTTTGCAGCGACTGCGGCATCATCCGCAGCGCCTGCCGCGCCATGGCGCGGCCGGTCGGCACCTCCCAGGCCCCGGCCGCAACCGGGCTGATCAGCACAGCGCCGATCAAGGCCATCCGCTTGGTCATGGATCGCATCGTAGCCGGCATCTCAAACGGCGCGCCAGCCCTCTGGATCACCGCGGCGAAAGTCTGTCTCCCTGGAGACCGTTGGGCCAGGGCCATAATAAGAAACAGTCCTTCGTTTGTTGAGCGCGAGCACGGGATGCGAGTCCGCTGTAGGCGCGCGCATGGGTGGCATGGGCGTGCGCAGCAAGCCCATGGACGAGCCCCTCTCGGTGCATGGCTCGTCCATGGGCGCCCTTCGGCCGCCCATGCCACCCGATTCTCAGCCGCTTGGCGCCGGATACCAAGGCCGGCTCGGGCGACCGTCTGTCGATTTGGGCCTGCGCTCGACAGTAGAATGAGCGCCGCGATGCGGCTCTCCGATTTCTTCGACGAGCTTGAGGACTTCCGTTTCGCCGCCGCCTTCGAAGACGTCGCTGCGCCTTGGGAGGCGATCGCGCGCCTTTCCGTTTCGATCGCGCGGCTGATCGAGGG
>DASWHO010000175.1:0-4245 GCA_036398155.1 Acidobacteriota bacterium | reverse complement strand
CTTTTGACCTTGGCCGGCGCGCTCACCTACGCGGAGCTCGGCGCGCTCTATCCCGAGGCCGGCGGCATCTACCATTTCTTGAAAGAAGGTTACGGACCGCTGTGGGGTTTTCTGTACGGCTGGGCCTGCTTTCTGGTCATCATGTCAGGCGGGATCGCGGCGCTGGCGGTCTCGTTCGGCGAATACTTCGGCAGCTTCGTGCCGCTGTTCTCGACCCAGAACATCTGGTTGTCGCTGGAGCTCGCGAGCTGGAGCTGGAGCTTGAGCGGCGGCCAGGTGGCCGCAGTGGCCGCGATCGTGTTGCTGACGGCGGTCAATTATCTGGGCGTCAAAGAAGGCGCGCTGGTGCAGAACATCCTGACCGTGCTCAAAGTCGGAGCGATTCTCGGCTTCATCGCGCTCGGGCTGTTCGTAGCGCCGCAGACCAGCTACGACCTCGCGGCGCCGCTGCCGCCGATCAACCTGCTGACCGCGTTCGGCGTCGGCATGATCGGCGCGCTGTGGACCTACGACGGTTGGTACGGCCTGACCTTCTCGGCCGGCGAGATGCGCGATCCGGCCCGCGGCTTGCCGCTCGGTCTGATTCTCGGCACCGTCGCGATCATGACTTTGTACGTGCTGCTCAACGTGATGTACATCCGCGCGCTCCCGATCGAGGCCATGGGCGAGACCTCGCGTATCGGCGAGACCGCTGCGATTGCGCTCTTGGGCCCGCAGGCCGCCCGACTGGTGTCGCTGGCGGTGCTGATCTCGACTTTCGGTTGCGTGTCGTGCACCATCCTGTACAGCTCGCGGATCTACTTGCCGATGGCGCAAGACGGGGTGTTCTTTCGCGCCATCGCCTCGATCCACCCGCGCTACCGCACCCCCGGCGTGAGCCTGTGGGCTCAGAGCGGGTGGGCGGTGCTGCTGACCGTGTCGGGCTCGTACGAGCAGATCTATACCTATGTCGTGTTCGCCGCGGTGCTGTTCCATGTCATGACCGGCGCCGCGGTATTCGTGCTGCGCCGCACCCGGCCCGAGCTGCCGCGCCCGTATCGGACCTGGGGCTATCCCGTGGTGCCGGCGCTGTTCATCCTCGCCTCGGTCCTGCTCTTGGGCAACACTTTGCGCGAGCGCCCGATCGAGTCGCTGCTCGGCCTCGGCCTGGTCGCCCTCGGCCTCCCCGCCTACCTCTTCTGGCGCAAACAGAAACGGGGACAGTTTACTTAACCCGGGTTTTGGGGACAGTTTGTCCGAACCGTTATTCCCGGCTGTCAGCTCTCTGCGAATGATGACCATGGCGCCGTGACCTCAAAGTGTCCCCAGAACCCGGGTTAAGTAAACTGTCCCCGTATTAGGGGGTGGTGGTGTCGGCGACGTGGCTTAGGGGGCGCTGCGCTTGCCAGGCGCGGAAGCGCTCGAGTTCGGCGCGGCCTTGCTCGAGATGGCCGCTGCGCAGCAGCAGCAGGGCGAGGCTGTAGCGCGCAGCGCCGCGATCGGGCTCGAGCTGCAGCGCGCGCGTGTACTGCGCCCGCGCGGCGTCGCTGTCGCCGGCGCGCTCGAGGGCGAGGCCGAGGCGGTGGGCGATGCCGGCGTCCTGCGGCCGCAGCTCGGCGGCGCGCCGCAGTGCTTCGAGCGCCGTCGGGATCGCGCCGGCCTTGTAGCGCGCCAGCCCGATCGCGAACCAGGCGACGCCCGGATCCAGGCCGAGCGCTTGCGCCGTCCGATAGTGCTCCTCGGCCGCTTCTGAATCGCCGCGCGCGCTGGCAAGGTTGCCGAGCGCGTAGCGCCCCTCGGCCAGGGTGGGATCGCGCTCGATCGCCGCCTGCAGCGCCCGCTCGGCCTCGCCATAACGTGCCTCTTTGAGCAGTGCGGCGCCGAGGTTGTAGTGGGCGTCGACGTTGTCGGGGTCGAGCTTCAATGCTTGTTGCAAGCTGGCGACCGCCGCGTCGACCGCTCCGGCGCGCAGCTGCGCCAGCCCCAAATCCATATGCGCCCCGGCGCTCTCGGGCTCGAGCTCGACCGCCGCGCCGAGCTGGTCCGCGGCCTCTTGCGGATCCCCGGCGCGCAGCAGCAGGTTGCCGAGCAGGTGGCGGCGCTGAAAGTCTTGCGGCCGCCGTTCGACCTCGGCCCGGGCCGCCGCGATCGCGCCGGCGAGCTCTCCGGCTTCCATCCGCGTGATCGCCAGATTGAAGCCGGCCAGCGGATGCTCGGGATCGAGCTCGAGCGCGCGCTCCAGAGCTTGCCCCGCTTCCGCGTAGCGCCCGAGCCGAGAGAGGACCGCGCCGAGATCGCTCCAAGCGTCCGCGCTGTGCGGCGCGAGCTCGGTGAGCACGCGGTAAGCGGCGGCGGCGCCGCTGAGGTCGCCGGCCGCCGACAGCGCCCGAGCGCGCTCGAGCCGCTCCTGGTACGACTCGGGTGGCTGGGCCAGCAGTAGGATGAGCAGCCAGAGCATCGTCAGCCTATCCGACACAACGCTTCATGCCCGAGATCGACTCCGCCTTGCGAGCCGGGGTGGCCTGGGCGGCCGAAGGGTCGACTGGTCGACGAGTGCATGCTCAATGACCTCGTCCATGGGCGCGCTTCGCGTGCCCATGCCACACATATGGGTATCACAGAACGCCCATCCTTATGCCTGCCAGCCGTGATCAAGCTCGTCGTCTCCAACCTGGCGGCCTATCTCTCGCCCAGCGCTGCGCTCAAGACGCCCACCAGCTCGGCGCTGCGGCCGTCGTCGTAAGCCGGCTCGAACTCGCTGATGGCGCGAAACGGCGTCGCCAAGCCGCGCTGGTCCGCCGCTGTGAGCAGGCGCGCGACCGCGCTGCCGGCCCCGGCCGGATCGAGCCCGACCTGGCCGATCTCCCAGCGCGTGAAGGCGATGTTGGCCAGCACCACCAGCCAGTCCTCCAGCGCTGGAGCGATCCGTTTCGCGGCGATCCGACCGGCGACGAAATCGAGCGCGCGCCGGCTCCAGTCCGGATTGTAATCCACGCCGACGATCCGGCCGCTGTCGAAGGCGTCCAGATCCAGATCGAGCCCGAGCTCTTCCACGCCGCGATCGGCGAGCTCACCGAGCGCCGCGCCGAGACCGGCGTCCAAGTCGTATTGCGCGGCCGGATAAAGACGCACCCGATCACCCAAGCCGCCGAACACGCCGGCGCGATGCTCTCGGGTCACATAGGGACGATGCAGTTCGGGCACCAGCTCGGGACGGCCCTCGAACAGCGCCACTTCCGCGGCGCGCACCCCGACGCACGCCAGCGCCTCGATCCAACCGCTTTCCAGCGCGGCCCGCAGGAAGTTGGCCTTGTTGAGCGCGCTCTGGGTGTGCTCGAGCGAGTAGGCGTCGAGATGCTGATCGACCACGATCAGGCCGCGGCGCGCCGGCGGCCGCATGGCCCAGGCGCGCAGGCCGGCGAACGAGACCAAGTGGTCGGCGTTGACCAGCACGCTGCCGGGCCGCCAGCGGCGCTCGACCCAGGCCAGCGCCTGCTCCCAGTCGCGCGCCGCGCAGCGCTCCAGCGGCGGTTCCCACAGGTCGGGAAACGGCGCCACCGGCACCGGCAGCGAAGCGCCCTCGCGGTACGGATCGTAGACGGTCTCTCCGCTGCGATACTCGACCAGCAGCACCGGCGCTCTGGAGCGATCCGCCATCATCGGCTCCGCGGTTCCGCCGCGGCCCGATCGGGCAGGCGGCCGAGCGCGGCGCGGGCGTCCGCGAGCGTCGGGTCAAGCGCCAACGCCGCTTCGAGCTGGCGGCGCGCTTCGCGCCAGTCGCCGCGCCGCGCCGCCAGCATGCCGAGGTTGTAGCGCGCGATCGAGTCCTGCGGGTCGAGCTCGGCGGCGCGCCGGAAGGCGGCCTCGGCGCCGCTCGCATCGCCCGTGCGCGCCAGCAGCGAAGCCAACGCCGATTGCGCCTCGGCGCTGGCGGGATCGAGCGCGGCGGCGCGGCGGATGTCGGCGGCGGCGTGTTCGAGCTCGCCCTCCAGACCGAGCAGCTTGCCGCGCACCAGCAGGGCGCCGGCTCGGTCGGGCTCGCCGCGCAGCAGCTGGTTGATCTCGCGCAGCGCCGCCTTGCGCTGGCCGGCCTCGCCCAGGGTTCGCGCCAGCAGCTCGCGCAGCTCGCCGTCGTGCGGCAGCGCCGCCAGCGCATCTTGCAGCTGAGCGATTGCGGACTGCGGGTCGCCGGCCGCGAGCGCCGCGCGGCTGCTTTCGAAAGTGAGCTGCGCCAGATTGCGCTGCGCCTCGCTATTCTCCGGGTTG
>DASWHO010000174.1:0-1676 GCA_036398155.1 Acidobacteriota bacterium | reverse complement strand
CTGGGGGAGGCTTTGGCCGAGTTGGAGGACGAGGAAGGTGCGATCGTGCGGCTGCTGTTCGTCCACGGCTGGGCGCTGCACGAGGTGCGGCGGGCGCTGCATCTGAAGCAGGAGGAGCTGAGCCGCGAGCGTGTGGGCCAGATTCTCGCTCGGCTGCGCACCAAGCTCGAAGCCCGCGGCATCGGGCCCGGGGATGCCGCCACGCCCGGTCTCGCCTTCCTGGAGGGCGAATCGACATGACCCATTTGACACCCGATCAGCTCGAGCGCTGGTGGGATCGCGGCGCCGCGGCCGACCGCGAGCGGATCGTCGCGCACTTGGCGCGCTGCGACGCTTGCGCGGCCGCTTACGGCCGGCTCATCGACCAGCGGCCGGTCGAAACGCCCGCGGCCGCGAACCGCAAGCTGGTTGCGAGCGGCTACGCGGCTTATCGCTCCAAAGGCGGCGCCGCGCGCGGTTGGAGAATCCGCTGGCGGTCGCCTGCGGTGCTGGCGCTCGGAGCGGCGGCGCTGCTGCTCGCGGTTCTGGTCCCGCTGCTGCGGCGGCCGCCCTTGGTAGCGCCGGCCGACGACTCGATTCGCGCCGGCTCGATCCAGCCGCTGGCGCCGGCCGGCCGGGTTTCGGAGCCGCCGGTGTTTCGCTGGGCGAGCCCGGTTGTGGCTGCTGCCTATGAGCTCGAGGTCTTGAATCAGGCCGAAGAGATCCTCTGGTCCGGGCGCAGCGATACCACCGAGCTCCAAGCGCCGCCCGAGCTGCTGGAGGCGCTCGAACCGGGCCAGCCGTACCGCTGGCGGGCGATCGCCATCGACCGGCGCGGCCGGTCCACTATTCGATCGCCGCTTCAGTTCTTCGTTTACGCACCGCGCGGGCCTTGAGATAGATGAGCAACAGGGCGGCCAGCAGCAAGAGGGTCCTGGCGGCCGGCACCAAACCCCACCCCCGGCGCGCAGGAAGATCGAGTGGGAGACCGGCATGACCGGTGACGATGAATCCGGCCCAATAGAACGGATGGCTCAACCGAGTGCCGCTGGCGGCGAAACGCAGCTTCGCGGCGCGGACCGCTTCATCGATCGGCGCGCCGCGGTGGACCGCATCGTAGAAAATGCCCATCCATTGGGCGGCCGCGCTGTCGTTGACGTTCCACAGGCTCGCGAGCACGGCGCCCGCGCCGGCATAGAAAAAGGCGCGCGACAATCCCACCATGCCCTCCCCCGTCACTTCCTGGCCCAAGGCGGTGCGGCAGGCTGACAAGGTCACCAGCCTGGTGGCCGGCAGGCGCAGCCGATAGATCTCCCGCATCTGAAGCAGTCCGTCGGAGTCGGGGGGGCGCACCGTGAGCGCGAGCCCGGAGCGGTCGGGCTGCTGCTCGTCGATCAACCCGTGGGTGGCGAAGTGCAGAATCACCGCCGCATCGAGCGACCGCATTACCACGGTCTCTTCCGCCTGCTTCTGCTCGAGCACGCGGGCCGCCGGTCCGAATATCTCCGCAATGCGTTGCAGCTCTTGGCGGGTATGCGGCAGCGGTCGCAGATCGCGGATCCAATCCAGCTCGAAACCGCTTTGGCTCGGGGCGCTGCGCCGTTCGGCGGAGCCGGCGCCGGCCAGGAGCGGATTGCCGACCGCGACGACCTCGCCGGCCGCGGCCGGTCGCGGCGCGGTCGAGCGCCGCAGGAACG
>DASWHO010000173.1:0-4043 GCA_036398155.1 Acidobacteriota bacterium | reverse complement strand
TGCGCTGGGTGGTGGCGAGGCTCATGACGCCGTAAATTCCGATGGTCGCGAGGATGAGGGCGAGCAGAGCGAACGCAGCGAGGAGGATCAGGTTAAAGCGGCGCTCGGAAAGCGAGCCGCTGACGAGCTGGTCTATTGTTGTGATCTCGTAGATCGGCTGGCTGCTGCTCACCTTCCAGAGCGCGGTCTTCGCGGCCGGGATCATGGCGAGCGGATCGGCGGCGGTGCGGACGACAAAGATCACCGAGCCACTGCCGTTTTGGGCGTGGGGGATGAAGAACTCGGGGCGCGGATCGCTGTCGAGGCCTTCGTGGCGCAGGCTGCCGACCAGGCCGACGATCTCGTAGGCGCGCGGTGCGGACGCGGCGCCGTGACTGCGAAGCTGGGGGATGATGCGTTTCCCGATCGGGTCGCTCCCCAGCTTGAAGCGACGCGCGAGCTCCTGGTTCACGATCATCACCGGCGGCGCGTCGAGGCGGTCGAACGGGGTGAACAGACGGCCCTTGAGCAGCGGGATCCGCAGGGCGCGAAAGTAGCTTTCGGTCGCGACCGTGAAAAAGGCGGTCGGCTCCTCGCCCGCGGGCGGCGGCGACTCGCCTTGGACCGCGAGCGGGATCGAGGAGACGGAGCTGCTGTCGAGGAAGGGGAGGGCGGTGGTGAGTCCTGCAGCTTCGACGCCGGGCAGGGCCTCTAGCTTCCCGAGGACGTCTCGGGCGTAGGCGATTCGCTGCTCGGGAGTTTCGACGCGATCCCAAACGAACGCCTGCATTGCGATCAGGTGCTCGCGTTCGAACCCGGCGTCGACGCTGAGCAGGTTGACGAAGCTGCGCAGAAAGAGTCCGGCGCCGGTGAGCAGCACCAGGGCAAGGGCGATCTCGGCGACCACCAGGCGGCTGCGCAGGCTGCGGCTCCGCGGGCTCCCGGCGGCGCGCGGCGAGGCCGCCTGCGACGGGATGACGCGGGCGCGCGAAAGCTGAAGCGCAGGCGCGAGACCGAACAGGAGCGCAGTCGCGAGGCTCATCGCCGCGGCGAAAGCGAGCACGGCGGGGTCGAGAGAGACCGTGTCCATCCGCGAGATGCCGGCGGGGCTCAGCGCCTTGAGGCCGCGGATCCCCCACCAGGCGAGGAGCAGGCCGCCGAGGCAGCCGGCGAGACCCAGCAGGCCGCTCTCGGTGAGCAGCTGGCGGATGATGCGGCCGCGGCCGGCGCCCAAAGCCGCGCGGATGCCGATGTCGCGCTCGCGCTGGAAGCCGCGGGCGAGGATCAAACCGGCGACGTTGGCGCAGGCGATCAAGAGCACCAGGCCCACCGCGGCGAGCAGCACGATCAGCGCCGGGCGCACCTTGCCGACCAGGTGCTCGCGGAGCGGCACCAGTAGGACGCCCATGCCAGCGTTGGTCTGCGGGTACTCGCGCCCGAGCTGCGCGGCGACGGTGTCCATCGCCGCCTGGGCGCGCGCGGGGGTCACGCCCGCCTTGAGCCTTCCGACTACCTCGAGGTAGGTGGCGCGGCGCTGGAACTTCCAAGATTCGTCGACTCCCTGCGGCTGATAGACCGCCGGCTCGGGCAGCCGGAGCTGGGGATGAAACTCGGGCGGCAGGACGCCGACCACCAGCGTCGGGCCGGCCGCGAGCCGCAGCGTGCGGCCGACCACCGCGGGATCGCCGCCGAACTTCTGCTGCCAGATGCCGTGGGTGAGCAGAACCACGTTGCCCTTCCCGGGCTGGTACTCCTCGGCGAGGAAGGTCCGGCCGATCAACGGACTTGCCCCCAGGATTTCGAAGAATCCCTCGGTCACCAGCGAGCTGCGCCAAGCTTCCGGCATGCCGCCTCCGACGTAGTCGAAGCTGTAGGGCCGACTCGCGGCGATCTTTTCGAACGCGGTCTGGCGCTGGGCCCAATCGAGATAGTTGGCGGGCGAGACGTCGTCCTGGGGGATGCCGTCTTTCTGGTTGCTCTCCCACAGGGTCATGATCCGCCCGACGTCGCGGTAAGGCAGGGGCCGCAGGATCACCGCGTGGACGACGCTGAAGATCGCGGTGTTGGCGCCGATCCCGAGCGCCAAGGTGGTCACCGCCGCGGCGGTGAAGCCGGGGCTCCTCCGCAGCGTGCGCAGGCCGTAGCGAAAGTCCTGCTGGAAGATCTCCATGATGCCAGCCTCCCTCATCTTGGGTGGACGGCTCCGCGGCAGCTTGGGCTCGCCGCGGCGCAGGAGGCACAGGTAGATCTGCTTCCAGTACCAGCGCCGCGCGCCGCGCAGCCCGAGGTGCGAATCCACCACCGACTGAAATTGCTCTTCCAGGTCTCCGAGGACGAACTCTCGATCCCGCGGTGGCAGTAGGCTCGCGAGCAGGGAGCGACCCAGGCGCGGCGGCTGGACCCGCCGGCGGAGGTCGGCTCCCCAAAGGCTCATAGCTTACCGAGCTGGCGCTCGAGCCCCGCGACCATGCCTTTGAAGGTGCGGTAGGACTGGGCCAGCGCCTCGCTCCCCGCCGCGGTCAGTGCAAAGAATTTCTTGCGCCGGCCGCCGCGTTCCGGGGTCGGCTCCCCGACCCGCGAGCTCACCAGCCCCTGCTTCTCGAGCCGCTCCAGCGTGGTGTAGACCGCGCTAACCGAGACCTGGCGCAGGGCGCGCCGTTCGATTTCGGCGTGAATGGAGACCCCGTAGGCCTTGCCGGCGAGCCGGAGCAGCGCGAGCAGAACCAGCTGCTCGAACTCCCCTAAAGTCTTCTCCGCCCCATCTCTCATATATTCTACAAAGTAGATGATATTGACGGGCGGGACGAGAGTCAAGGGACTTTTCGGGGCATCAACGTTCGGTTGACGGACGGAATCGAAGTAGTATATTGTGCACGATGTGCACGATGGTGTTACGACTGCAGAGGATTGATGAGTCTCAAAGCCAAGGGCCTTCGCCTCTCGGATGATCTTGACCGGGAGATTGCCCGCGAAGCGGCCGCCAGCGGCCGTTCCTGGTCGGCCACGACGCACGAGCTATTGACCGAGGCCATTCGGATGCGCCGAGCGCCCGGGGTCGTGTTTGTGGAGGGCGTCACCGGGCGCCGGGCTGCGATCGCCGCTTCGGGCCTCGACGTCTGGGAGGTGGTAGCTGCCTGGAAAGCGGTAGGCGGCGGCTTCCCAGCTCTCCGCGAAGAGCTTCACTGGCTCACCGAGCCTCAGCTACGGTCGGCGCTGGCCTACTACGAGCTGTACCCCGAAGAGATCGATGCTCGCCTCGAGCGCGAGCAGGAGTGGACGCCGGAGCGGCTGCGCCGGGAGCTGCCCTTTGCAGGGCCGACCCGGTAGGCGTGGATGCGCCTGCTGTTTGACGAAGATCTGAGCCCGCTCATCGCCGAAGTGGCCCGCAACCTGGGCCTTGATGCCGTGAGCGTTCACGAGCTTGGCCGCAGGGGATTCTCCGACCGCGAGCAGCTCGTCTTCGCAGCCGCCGAGAGACGAACTCTGGTAACCCGCAACCGCGACGATTACATCAAGCTGACCGTTGAGTTCTACGCGACCGGCAATGCGCACTGGGGTGTCCTGATCGTGCCCTGGAGTATGTCAAACAGCCGGGCCGAACGCATCGCCCACGCTCTGAAACGATGGGCGGCGGCCCAACCGGAGGACCAGTATCCTCGCGCTTACCGGATTGATTTCCTGCCAGGTTAAGCGCGCAGAGTTGCCAGTCCAGGAAGCTAAACGCTGGAGGAGGCCGAACGAGCCCAACGACATCGAGAGTGGGGGCACTCCCCCACACCCCCTGGCAGACGGCGCCCTATCCGCCGCCGGGCTATCGTTTGCGGCGGCGGGCGAGCCGCCAGAACTGCGCTTCGTTGATCAGGACGATCTTGTGGCCCTTCTCGCGCAGGCGTTTGATCTCCATCAGCTTGCGCCCGGCGTCCCTGCCGGCGGCCTGCAGCACGTTGGGGCGCCCGCGCACCACCGCGGTAGTGCGGGCCGAGGGCGCGCCGTGAACGATCGCGCCGGCGCGGCGCGCGGCGCGGGTCGCTTCCGCGCGGCTCTGGCTCAGGATGCCGGTGAAC
>DASWHO010000172.1:0-8020 GCA_036398155.1 Acidobacteriota bacterium | reverse complement strand
CGCGGTCCGGATCGGCGCGCGGGCGCCCTATCGCGCGATGCCTTTGCTTCTGCTTGGGACTTTACTGGCGCTGCCGCTGGTGGAAGGCGCGGGGGCGAGCCTGGCCGCCTTCGCCCTCGCGGGCCTGGCCTGCTCGGCCTTCCTGCCGCTCAGCATCGGCCTGGCGACCAGGGCGTTCAGCGAGCGCGCCGAGCTGCTCTCGGGCGGGATGATGGCCGCCTACCTGCTCGGCTTCGGCCTGGCCGCCTACGGCATCGGCCCGCTACGCGAGCTCGGCGGCGTTTCGCTGGCCCGAATCTACCCGGCCGCCGCCGTCCTGGCCGCGGCGCTCGCCGCGCTGGCCGCGCGGATCACTCCACGCCCGCTCCCCGAAGCGTAGCCGCAGCGGCGTAGCGCCAGCTCGTCCATGGGCGCCCTTCGGCCGCCCATGCCACCCGATTCGGAACCCCAAATCAGATTGGTTAGCCCGCTTTTCTCACGAGCCATCGTAGCGAGGCGGCGTAAGGTGCGGTGGCTGCAAGGCATGCGCCGCCCGGCCGACGCAGGCATACTGGACAGTATGTCGAGGGGTGCGGGGAGTTCCCCGTTGAGAATGAGGCCGGGCAAGCATAACGCCGCAGACACCGTGCATTACGTCGCCGCAGTAGATGGCCCGTGAGAAATGCGGGCTCAGCGGGCATCTTGCTTGATCGGGGTTGCCGGCTCGGTTACCTTAGATCGTTTATGGCCAACGAGTATCGCGATACGCTGAACCTGCCGCGGACCGAGTTTCCGATGAAGGCCAATCTGCCGCAGCGCGAGCCGGAGCTGCTGCGGCGCTGGCAGGAGATGGATCTCTACCGCCAGATTCGCGAGCGCCGCGCGGGCCTGCCCGCGTTCCTGCTCCACGACGGACCGCCCTACGCCAACGGCCACGTCCATCTGGGCACCGCCCTCAACAAGGTGCTCAAGGATTTCGTGGTGCGGACCAAGAACATGCAGGCGCTCAACGCCGTTTACGTGCCGGGCTGGGACTGCCACGGCATGCCGATCGAGCACCAGGTGATGCGCGAAGCGGGCGCCGAGGCGCCACGGCTCTCCAAGCTCGAGATCCGCGGCCGCTGCCGCGACTTCGCGCGCAAGTTCATCGGCGTGCAGCGCGACGAGTTTCAGCGGCTGGGCGTGATGGGGGATTGGGAGCATCCCTACCTGACCCTGGACCCCGATTACGAAGCCGAGATCGTACGCGCCTTCCGCGATCTGGTCCAGGGCGGCTACATCTACCGCGGCTTGCGCTCGATCCAGTGGTGCGGCACCTGCAAGACCGCGCTGGCCGACGCCGAAGTCGAGTACTACCCCCACACCTCGCCTTCGATCACGGTCGCGTTCCCGGTCGCGCCCGATGATCCGGTGCTGGCGCGCACCGCCAAGGGTTACTCGGGCGCCGCCGAGGTGCTGATTTGGACCACCACGCCATGGACCCTGCCTGCCAATCTGGCGATCGCGGTCCATCCCGAGCACGATTACGTCTGGGCCGAGCTGGCGCCCGGACGCCTGAGTTTGGTGGCCGCCGAACGCCTCGCCGCGGTGGCCGAGCTGCTCGGCGGGTCCAATCCGCGGGTCCACGCTCGGATCAAGGGCCGCGAGCTCGAAGGGCTCCAGGCCACCCACCCGGTCTACGGCCGTCCTTCTCCGCTGGTGCTCGGCAGCCACGTGACTCTGGACCAGGGCACCGGCTGCGTGCACACCGCGCCGGGCCACGGGCCGGAGGATTTCGCGCTCGGCCAGCAGTACGGACTCCCGATCTTCTGTCCGGTGGATGAAGCCGGGCGCTTCACCGCCGAGGTCGAGACCTACGCGGGCCGCAAGATCGAGGCAGCCAACCCCGACATCATCACCGAGCTGGACGCCCGCGGAGCGCTGCGGCATCGCGCCGAGCTCGAGCACAGCTATCCGCACTGCTGGCGCTGCAAGCAGCCGCTGCTGTTCCGCGCCACCGAACAATGGTTTCTGAACGTCGACCACGAGCGGCTGCGCGAGCGCGCCCGCGCCGAGATCGAAAAGACGCGCTGGGTGCCCAAGTGGGGCCACGACCGGATCGCCAACATGGTCGAGGTGCGGCCCGATTGGTGCCTCTCGCGGCAGCGCGCCTGGGGCGTGGCGATCCCGGCGTTCTACTGCCGCGGCTGCAAGGCGCCGCTGCTCGAGCCCGAGCTGATCGGGCGGGTGGCGGACCGGATCGCGCAGGACGGCTCCGACGTCTGGTTCAGCGCCGCGGTTGACGAGCTGATCGGACCGCAGCGCTGCGCGTCCTGCGGCGGGCGCGAGTTCACCAAGGAAGAAGATATCTTCGATGTCTGGTTCGACGCCTCCTGTTCGCAGCGCGCGGTGCTGGGCCGCGGCGAGCTGGGCTGGCCGGCCGATCTCTACCTCGAAGCCACCGACCAGCACCGCGGCTGGTTCCAGGTCTCGCTGCTCAACGCGGTCGCGGTGCGCGGCCAAGCTCCGTTTCGCGAGGTCCTGACCCACGGCCTGATTCTGGATCCGCAGGGCCGCAAGATGTCCAAGTCGCTCGGTAACGTGGTCCAACCGGAGAATCTGATCCGCGAGCACGGCGCCGACATCCTGCGGCTGTTCTTCGCCGCGATGGACACCACCGCGGACATCCCGTTTTCAGCTCGGCTGCTGCAGCCGGTGATCGAAGGCTATCGCAAGGTGCGCAACACCTTGCGCTACCTGCTCGGCAACCTGGGCGACTTCGATCCGGCGGCCGATCGCCTGCCGTTCGAGGAGCTGGTCGGTCTGGATCGGTGGGCGCTCGATCGGCTGCGGCAGACCGCGGAGCGGGTGGTGGAGGCCTATAACCGCTACCAGTTCTATCTCGCCTATCAGATGCTGCGCGATTTCTGCATCGTGGATCTGTCCGCGCTTTATTTAGATGTGCTCAAGGATCGTCTCTATGTCCTGCCGCGGGCCGCGCAATCGCGGCGCAGCGCTCAGAGCGTGCTCTACGAGCTGGCGGACGGGTTGATTCGGCTGCTGGCTCCGATCCTGCCGTTCACCGCGGAGGAGGCCTGGACCCATCTGCCGTCCGATTCCGAGCGCTCCGAGAGCGTGCATCTGGCGCCGTTTCCCGAAGTCGGCGCCTTCGGCCTCAGCGACGCGGAGCGCCAACTCTGGCAGCAGCTGCTGCAAGTGCGCTCGGCCGCGCTCAAGGCGTTGGAGCAGGCGCGCCAGAGTGGCGAAATCGGTTCGGGGCTCGAGGCGCGCGTCGTCCTCGGCCCGCCCGTAGAGCTGGAGCCGCTGCTGCTCGAGACCGCCGACGAGCTGCGTTTCTTGCTGATCGTCTCGCAGGTCGAGCTGGGCCGCCGCGACGGCGCGCCCGCGGTCGAACAGCCGTCGGGTCTCAAGGTCTGGGTCGAGCGCGCCGGCGGCGAGAAGTGCGCGCGCTGCTGGAATTATTCCGAGGACGTGGGCCGCGACACCGAGCATCCGACGCTGTGCGAGCGCTGCGTGCCGATTCTGCGCGGCGAGTACGTGGCCTAGTGTCCCGTCTCAATGATAGCTTGCCATGCGCGCCTGGCGCTTGCGAGGCGAAGCCGAGGCGCGAGGAGGAGACGATGCCGTGCGCATCGTCGACGACGAGCAACGAAGGATGCGCCCGCAACCGCCTGGCGCCCTTCGGGTTCGGCGCGGCGCGGCCCCATCTGCGGCGTTGCCGCTCCTCGCCGATACTCTGTATCGCCTGCGTCGCGGCGCCTTGCAGCTGGAGCCGCGGCGCCCCGAACGCATGGCAAGCTATCATTGAGACGGGACACTAGTGTCCCGGATCCGCGAGACTCTCATGCCGCGTCAGCTCGGATTCTATGCCCTGGCGGCGCTGGTGGTGCTGCTCGATCAGGCTGCCAAATGGTGGGCGGTCGAGCTGCTGGAACCGCGCGGCTCGATTCGGGTGGTTCCGGAGCTGCTCGATCTGGTTTGCGTGCGCAACCGCGGGGTCGCCTTCGGGCTGTTCAACGACGGCGATCGACCTTGGCAGGCCTGGGTGCTGGGCGGGTTCGCCCTGGTGGCGATGGCCCTGATCTTGCGCATGGTCCAGCAGCTTCCGGCTTCGGCCTCGCGCTCGCTCACCGGGTTCGCGCTGATCTTCGGCGGCGCGGCCGGCAATCTGATCGACCGGATCCGGATCGGCGAAGTGATCGATTTCGTCTATATCTACTATCGGCAATGGCACTGGCCGGCCTTCAACGTCGCCGACAGTGCGATCTGCGTCGGCGTCGGGCTGCTGCTGTTGGATATGTTGCGTCCGGCGCCGGCCGGGGTCGAGCATGTTTCCGACACTATTTCACATCGGTAGCTTCGCCGTTCATAGCTACGGCCTTTTGGTCGCGCTGGGTTTCCTGGTCGGCTTGACCTACGCGGCGCGGCGTGCCCGGGCGCGCGATTTGGATCCGCAGCGGGTCACCGACCTCGGCGTGCTGGTGCTGCTGGCCGGGCTGGTCGGCTCCAAGCTGCTGCTGATCTTGCTCAACTGGCGCTGGTACTGGGCCTATCCGGAGCAGCTCTGGGGCAGCCTGCGGCTCGGCGGCGTCTACTACGGCGGCCTGATCGCAGCGCTGCTCGCCGCGGCCTGGTATCTGCGGCGGCATCGGCTCGACTTCTGGCAGCTTGGCGACACCATCGTCCCGGCGCTGGCGGTCGGACAGGCGATCGGCCGGCTCGGCTGCTTTGCAGCCGGCTGCTGTTACGGAAAGCCGGCCCAGCTGCCCTGGGCGGTCACCTTTCATTCCCAGGAGGCGCACGACTTGGTCGGCGTACCGCTTGGGGTCGCGCTGCACCCGACCCAGCTCTATCTGAGCCTGGCGGATTTCGCGCTCTGGCTCGGCCTGCTGTGGGTCGAGCGCCGCCAGAGCTTCCGCGGCCAGGTGACGCTGGCGTATTTGATCGGGTACGCGCTGCTGCGCGGCCTGGTCGAAATCTGGCGCGGTGATGACCGCGGCTTTCTGCCCGGCACGCCGCTGTCGACCGCTCAGGCGATCGGGGTCGCTCTGGTCGTGGTCGCAACGCTGCTTTACCTGCGGCGCCGCGCCCATGCCCGCGGCGCCGCGTGACCGGCTTCGCCACCCGCCGCAGGCTGATCGCCCCACCCCAGGCGCGCGGCCAGCGCCTCGACCGCTGTCTGAGCGCCTTGTTTCCGGATCGGAGCCGGGCGGAGCTGCAGCGGCTGATCGAAGCCGGCGCGGTCCAGGTCGGTGGCCGCCAGGCGCGACCCTCGCTGCGGCTCAGCGGCGGAGAGAGCATCGAGGTGCGGTTTCCGCCACCGGCGGTTCTGACGCTCGAGCCCGAGGCGATCGCGCTGCGGCTGGTCTACGAAGACGCGCGGCTGGCGGTGGTTTACAAGCCGGCCGGCATGGTGGTGCATCCGGGCGCTGGACACGACCAAGGCACGCTGGTCCACGCCCTGCTGCATCGCTTCGGACCGCTCGAGGCCGGCGACCCGGCGCGGCCCGGGATCGTGCATCGGCTCGACAAGGACACCAGCGGCCTGGTGGTCGTGGCGCTGGATCCACCGGCCCATCGCCATCTGGTGGAGCAATTCCAGCAGCGCCGGGTGCGCAAGACCTATCTCGGATTGGCGTTGGGAGGGCTCGCACGCGGCGGCCGGATCGAGCTGGCGCTGGGACGCGATCGCCGCGACCGCAAGAAGATCTCGCCGCGCGGACGCACGCTGCGCGCGGCGGTCACGCTGTATCGGCCGCTGCGGCGCTGGCCCGGGCTCACCTTGCTCGAGCTCTCGCTGCTCACCGGACGCACCCATCAGATCCGGGTCCATTTGCAGCAGCTCGGCCATCCACTGGCTGGCGATCCGATCTACGGGCGCGGGCCGGCTCGGCTCACGGAGCTGCAACGGACCGCCAGCCGCCGCGGTTTGCTGTTGCACGCCGCGGGCTTGGGTTTCCAGCACCCCGCCGGCTCGTTCCTGGAGCTGTCCGCTCCGCTTCCGCCGCCCTTCGCCGGCGTCTTGGCGGAATTATCCTCAAATAGCTTCTGAAATGGAGAAGACCCGGCTGTTCCAGGCGCCCGCCAGGCGGACCATTCGCAAGGCGGTCCAGCGGCCCGCGATCGCGTGGTTGGGGAAGCTCACCATCATCGGCGGGTTGGATCCGGTCCGGACCAAGTCCGCATAGTCGCCCGCCAACATTCCCTTGAGCGGTTCGGGCAACGGCAAGGCCTCGATGTCCTCCAAAGAGCGCACCATGGCCCTCTCGAGCGGGTGCGTCGGAGTGGCCGGCATCGGGATTCCCTTCGACCCCCTAGATTATAAGACACGAGCCTAACGTCACTGGTTGCTAAGATCACCGATTTCGCCCAAAGGGCCAAAAAGATCCCCTCCTAGCGGTAGGATCGGACCGCTGCCGCGTTTCGGCGAGCGTGTCACCCAGGAGCTGAAAGCCGAGGATGGCCGCGACCAGAGCCATTCCTGGGAAGACCGCCGCCCACCAGGCCCCCCCGCCGTAAAGCAGTGGAACCAGATCGGTTCGCAGCATGTGTCCCCAACTGGGCTGCGGCGGCACCACGCCGATTCCGAGATAAGAGAGCGCGCTCTCAGCCAGCAGCGCGCGCGCCAATCCCCAGCTGCCGAGCACCGCCAAAGGGCCGATCAGCGCCGGCCAGACATGGCGTTTCAGGATTTGGCCGCTTCCGGCTCCAGCAGCGCGGGCGGCCTCCACCGGCCCCGAGCCACGCAGCAGGCGGACGTGACCGCGGACGACCCGGGCCGTGGTCAACCATCCAGCAGCGGCAAGGGCCAGCGCCAGGGCGAGCCTGGAGGCCCCGAGCTGGGATCGGACCGCCAGCGCCAAGAGCACGTAGGGGAAGGCGCCGAAGACCTGCAGCATCCCTTCCACCGCGGCCGCCGGTGCACGGCCGAAATATCCGGCGGCGGTGCCGAGCAGCAGCCCGAACGCCAGCGCCAGGCTCTGGGCCGCGAGCGCGATCGCGAGCGAGCTGCGGCCGCCGCGCAGCAAGCGGCTCAAGACATCCCGGCCCAATGCGTCGGTGCCGAGCCAAGCGCGGGTCCGGGCGCTCGAGTCGATCGCGCGCAAAACCTGCGGCGCCAAGTTGGCGCGGCGCAAATCGACATCGGTCGGATCGCGCGGCGCGATCCATTCGGCCAACCCGCAGGCCAGCACCAATGGGACCAGCAGGACCAGGCCGAGCCGCGCTTGGAGCCGGCCGCTCACGGTCGCCTCCGCGGATCGAGCCCCGAGGCTGCCAGCGAGAGCCCGGCGTGGAGCGCGGCGCTGCTTACCGCGGTGGCCAGTACCGCGCCCTGAATCGCGAAGATGTCGAGGCTCTCGACCGCCCGCAGCGTCCACTGCCCCAGGCCCGGCCATCCGAACACGAACTCGACGAAATAGGTTCCGGCCAGCAGCGAAGAGACCACCGCTCCCGCAACCTCGAGCAGCGGCACCGCCGCCGGCGCCAAGCCGTACTGCAAGAGCAGCCGCAGGCCGCGGCAGCCGCGGGCTCGGGCGGCGCGGCCGGCATCGAGCTCGAGCGCGGTCCGGACCTCGCGGCGCGCGGTGCGCGCCACCAGTGCGATCGGACGCAGCGCCAGGGCCAGCGCCGGCAGCACCAGGTAGCTGAGATCCCCGGCGACGTAGCCCGAAATCGGGGCCCAGCCCAAACGCACGCTGAACCAGAGCAGCAGCAGGTAGGCGGCAAGGAAGCTCGGCACCGCCAGCAGCAAGGCGCTGAGCACGGGAAGGACGCGGTCCAGCGGGCCGCCCGGATGGAAGGCCGCGCCGGCGCCGAGCGCCAGGCCCAGTCCCAACGCCAACAAAAAAGCGGCCGCCACCAGCTGCGCGGTGGGCGCCGCCCGCCGCAGCAGCGCGGTCGCCACCGGTTCCCGGGTGGTCAGCGATCGACCCAGATCGCCCCGCGCCAGCCGCTCCAGATACAGCGTGTAGCGCACCAGGACCGGTTGATCGAGCTCGAGCTGAGCCCGCCATACGGCGCGGCGCTGCGGATCGATCGG
>DASWHO010000171.1:0-15529 GCA_036398155.1 Acidobacteriota bacterium | reverse complement strand
TCATCGGGATGCTTGCTGCGCGGCCTCAAGGTTGTCGCGCGCGTCCTGGTATTCGGGATCCAACGCCAGCGCGGCCTCGAAGGCCTGCGCCGCCTCGCTCATTCTACCGCTGCGCGCCAGCGCCACGCCGAGCGCGTTGTGGTAGCGGGCGGCGCTCGGTTCCAGCTCGACCGCCCGGCGCAGCTCGCGCAGCGCCTCGCCGAGCCGGCCGCTGCGGGACAGCAGCACGCCGAGATCATTGTGCGCGGCGGCGTAATCGGGCTCGACCGCGATCGCCTGGCGCAGCAGCGGCTCGGCCTGCGCCGCGCGGCCGGCCTCGATCAGCTCGGCGGCGCGCAGATGCAGGCCGGCCGCGCCGGGCAGAGCGGGACCGGGCGCGACCTTTTCGCCGCGCGCCAGCGCCCCGATGCGGCGGACCTGCTCCAGCTCCTGCTGCAGCTCGGCTTGAACCTCGGGGGCGGCGCTCTCGAGCGCGGCGGACAGCGCGGCTTCGGCGGCTGCGGTCCGGCCCCGTTTCAGAAGCACCTGAGCCAGCTCGCGCCGCAAGGTCGGGTTGGGCGGATCGAGCCCGATCGCCTGTTCGAGCGCGCGCTCGGCGGCCGCGAACTCGCGACCCCGTTTGGCCTCGCGCGCGGCGAGCAAAAGGTCGTGGACCGCGACCATCGCCTTGGGATCGGGGCGCGCTCCGGCATCGAGGTTCGCCGGCCGCGAGCCCCCGGCCAGATAGCCGAGGCTCTGGAGCTTGGCGCTCTCCTCGGCGCTGAGGGCGGCGCCGGCCGCGAACCGGCCCGCGTCGGCCGGAAGCTGCGCCGTCAAGCGCGCGGCGATCTCGGGATGGCGCGCCGCCAGGTTGCGCTGTTCGGTCGGATCGGCGCCCAAATCGTAGAGCTCGACCTCGGGCGCGGCGATCAGCTTCCAGCGTCCGTCGCGGATCGCGCGCAGCGGGCTCCAGCCGAACTCCAGCAGCGGCAGATAGCTCTCGGCATACAGGGCGCGCGGCTCGACCATCCGCGGGTCGTCGAGCCAGGCCGCGAAGCTGCGGCCGGGGAAGCTCGTTTCGAGCCCGATCAGGTCGAGCAAGGTGCGGCCTAGATCGCGCAAAGCCACCGGCGCCGCCAGCCTCCGGCCGGCGGCGAGGCCTGGCGCCTGGATCACCAGCGGAACCCGCAGGGTGCTGTCGTAGACGAATAGAGCGTGGGTCGGCTCATGGTGCTCGCCGAGCCCCTCGCCGTGATCGCCGGCCACCGCGATGACCGCCGCGCGGGCTTCGGCCCGGCGCGCGTAAGCGTCGAGCAGTGTTCCCAAACCGGCGTCGGCGGTGGCCAGCTCGCCGTCGTAGCGCCCGCTCGGATCGGGTCCGAAGCGATCGAACGGCGGCGGCGGTTCGTAGGGGTCGTGCGGATCGTAGAAGTGGGCCCATAGAAACAACGGCCGATCGGGCGACTCGGCTGAGAGCTTCGCGATCAGCGCGGCCCCGCGGCGGGCGACCTCTGCGGCCCGGCGTTCGACTGCGCCGCCGGCCCCGAAGTCGTCGTCGTAGACTTCGAAGCCTTGGGCCAAACCGAAGCGCTTGGCCAGCGGGTAGCCTCCCAGCACCGCCGCGGTGCGATAGCCGCGTTCGCGAAGGAGCTCGGCCAAAGTGGTCGCTGCATCGGGGAGGCTATGGAAACCGTTGCTGCGCACCCCGTGCGCGTACGGCTCGGTGCCGGTGAGCAGCGTGGCGTGCGCCGGCAAGGTGATCGGCGCGCTCGAGAAGGCGCGCTCGCAGAGCACCCCGCCGGCGGCCAAAAGGTCCAGCCGCGGCGTGGTCGGGCGCGCGTAGCCGTAGGCGCCGACCCGATCGGCCCGCGCGGTATCGACGGTGATCAGGATCAGGTCGGGCGGCGGCGCCGCACCCCGGCATCCGCCCAGCTGCGCCGCGGCCAGCAGCACCACGGCACCGTGTCGCAGATCTCGCCATCTTCTTGAACAATGGAACGGACCTACCCAAGCAAGCTTGATATCGATCATGACGATGTTTCGGTCAAGTTCGGCGTCGGTTGGCAGGGCATGTCGGGCGGTGGAGATGCCGCCATATGCGAGGCGGGCGTCGCGCGGGCGACGGAGGCGAGATACGGGGACAGGTAGCGAATTTCCTGGACCGCCGAATCATGAGGATGCCGCGGCGGAAATTCGTACCAGTCCCCGTATCTCGGAGCAGGCCGAGCAAGCCCAACGAAGCAGATGGCGGCAGATCCGCCGCCGGGTTTAGGTCGTATGCCGCCACGCTTCTAGCAGCTCGACCGCATTGGGTGCGAAGCCGCGGAAACGCGCTCGCCAACCCAGGACCCGCTCGGTGTGGGGCGCCACCACGGTTTGGTCCAAGGCCAAAGCGTCGGCCAGCGGCCCCATCTCGCGGCGCGCCTCCGCCAGCGGCACGAGCTGCGGCTGCGCTTGAAAACCGCCGGCCGCGATCAAGGCTTGCGCCATCTCTCCGACCCGCTCGCCGCCGGCTCCGATCGCATGGAAAATGCGCTCGCCGGGCGGACGCTCGCGCAGCGCCGGGCCCAGGCCCGACTCCATGATCCGCAGATACAGGTCGGCCACGTCCTCGCCGTGGACCGTCGGCCAGCGGTTGCGCCCGTCGCCGATCAAGGTCGGCGCGCTGCCCGCTGCGACCTTGGCGAACCAGTCTTCGGTGAGCCCGCCGCGGCCGCCGAAGACGACGCCGGGCCGAGCTATTGCGGTGACCAGGAAACCGCCGCCGGCCTCGAGCGCCAGGCGCTCGTGACCCGGCCGCCAAGTGACCAGCTCGGCCGGATGGTCCGTCTCGGCGGTTTCGTCGGCGGCGCGATCGCCGGTCGAACCCAGCACCCAAATGCCTGACGTGTAGAGCAGCGCGCGCGGCGCGCTCGACTCGCGCGCGGCCGCGATCAAGGTCTCGAGCGCCAGGCGATCGACCGCGGACTTGTCGGTGGAGCTGTCGGCGCCTAAGTGAATCAGTCCGTCGCACTTCGCCGCCGGCGCCGAGTAGCGGTCCGGGTTCCTCAGATCGCCGAAGATCCAGTCGACGGGGTAGCGCTGAAGGGGCAAGGTCCGCTCGCGCGAGCGCGCCAGCGCGGTCACCTCATGGCCGGCGCGGCACAGGGCCTTAACCACGAACTGGCCTATATAACCGGTAGCACCGGTGATGAAAACCCGCATGATTCTCTCGATTCTGGCAGCGCGGCGTGGGCCGGACAAGTTATGCCTGGGTGGATGGCGGGGCTCGCCCATCGCGCCGCAAAGAGATCCTCTAGCGGTCGGCCGTTGACCCCCTTTGCGAACCAGGATTAGGATGGACCCTTCCGATGCGCTGGAGTGGGATCGCTGTGCTGCTATGGGCAGCTGGATCCGCGGCGGCCGCTGATCTGCTGCCCGAGCACGAGGCCTGGCGGCGCGATCTGGCGGCGCACCTCTGCAGCGCCGCCGAGCTGGAGGCCTTCGATCGACTGCGCAGCGACGCCGAGCGCGCGGCGTTCATCGACCTGTTTTGGGCCCGGCGCGATCCGACGCCGGCAAGCGCCAAGAACGAATACCGTCTCGAGCTCGAGCGGCGCGCGCGCTACGCCGATGAGCACTTCACCACCGGCCGGCGCAAGGGCGCGCGTTCGGACTTCGGCCGCGTGCACATCCTGCTGGGCTCACCAGACAAAGTGCGCCAGCCCAAGATGCGCCACGAAGAGCTGCCCTCCGCCGGCGGCCGGCTGGCCAACCCGCCCGGCCAAGCCAGCGGTCTGTTGCGCGGCGCGCAGCCGCCGATCTACTGGTTCTACGAGAATCTGCCGAGCGGGCTGGGCAGCGGCCAGATCGAAGTCGCGTTTCAAGACGAGTACGGTTTCGGCAACTACACGCTCAACACCTCCGGTGGGATCGACTTGATTCTGCGCCGGGCGCGCGATCTGATGCTGGTGCAGCCGGATCTGGAGCGGCCTCCGAGCCATTACGCCGACAGCCTGCCGCTGCCGTCGCAGCCGGCGGCGCCTGGAGTCTCCCCCGAGCAGCTCGAGCGCCTGCGGGCGCTGGCCGGGGCGCCGGCCGGTGCCGAAACCGGCGTCGCCCCCCCGGCGCAGGCCTACGCGTTTCGCGGCGAGGACGGTCAAATGGTGCTCCATGTCGGAGTGGAGAGCCGGGATCCGGTGTTGAGCGCGGCCGTGACCGAGGCCGGAGCGCTGGTTGCGCTGGTGTCCGGGACCCGCGAGCTGATTCTGCCGGCGCTCGATCCGATGGCCCGCTACCGGCTGCTGATCGCGGGGCCCAAGCCGGCCGATCCGGCGCGGGTGGCGCCGCTCGATCTGCCGCTCATGGGCAGCGGCGAGTTCTCCTGCAGCAGCCTGGTGCTGGCTGCTGGCTTCGAGCGGCTTGAGAGCGCGGCTCCGTCGCACGAGCGGCCGTTCTGCTTCGGCAGCATCCGGCTCTTGGCGCGGCCCTCGCAGCGCTTCGAGAGCAATGAAGAGCTGCTGATCGCCTACCAGCTCTACCATCCGCAGCTCAGCGCGGCTGAAGCGCAGCCCGAGGTCACGGTCGAATACCATCTGTTCCAGGGCGAGCGGCCCTATCAATCGATGCCCAAGAAAGGCCTCTCCTTGGTGCCGGTCGGCGCGGACGCCTGGATGACGGTCGAGCAGCTCGCGCTGACCGACCTGCCGGCCGGAAGCTACCGATTGCAGGCCAATCTGGTCGATCGGGTGGGCAAGAAACTCCTGATCCGCAACGCGCACTTCGAGCTGGCGGTGGCATCGGAATGAGAGCTCTTTGGCTGCTCGCGCTATCGCTTACCGCCGCGGCGGAGGATCCCTACGCCGCCTACCCGCTCGAGGAGTGGTGCGGGGCGATCATCGAGCACTTGATCAGCTCGGAGGAGCGGCGTCAGATCGAGGGTTTGTCGGATGACCTGGAGCGCCGCGCGTTTCTGGATCGGTTGTTCGCCCGCTTCGATCCCGAGCCGGAGCTGCCCGGCAATCCGTTCGTCGCCGAGCACCTGAGCCGTTACGAGTACGCCAACCGCCATTTTCGCGAAGGCTGGCCCGGCTGGCGCAGCGAGCGCGGCTGGGCCTGGATTCTGCTGGGTCCGCCGGCGGAGCGAACCCGCGATCCGGCCGGCGGGGCCGCCAACCAGTACCCTTCCGAAGTCTGGGTCTACCGCAATCCTTCGCCGCGCCTGCCGGCGAATTTCACCTTGACCTTCGTGGACGTGATGAATCGCGGGCGCTACCGCGCGGTGGAGAATCTCGAGCTCTACGCGACCGCCTTGGCGGCCGGCTCGCCGGTGGGCTTCTACATGAACACGCGGGTCGATCCCGATGCGACCGCGCAGTACTTTCGACTTCATCCGGACGCGGCCTTGGCGATCTTGACCAACGGGCGCACCAACGTTCAGGTCGCCGGACGCATGGGGCCCGCGGTGGCGTCGGCGGCGCGCGAGGTGGCCGAGTCGGTTTCCAAGTACGTCACGTTTCTGCGCGACCTGCGCCATATCGAGAGCTTCCCGCGCCAGCGCCCGCCGCTGCGTGAAAGAATCCGGACCTGGCTTGGCCCCGGCAACCTCCCGGTTCGCGCGCGTTTCGATGCGATTCCTGCCGCCGACGGCGCGCGGCTGCTGGTGACCTTTGCGCTGCCCTACGAGGAAATCAGCTACCTGCGCGAGGGGGAGGACCGGCTCGCGAGCCTCGACGTTTACGTCGAGGACGGCGCCGCCGCCGAACCGTTCGAAGATCAGGTGCAGTTTCGGGTCGGACCCGAAGCCTTCATGGGCCTGCAGGGCGAGGCGCTGATCTATCAGGCGGGGCGCCGGCTTCAGGCCGGCACCCATAAAGTGCGGTTGGCAATCCGCGACAATCTGGGCCAGCGCTTCTCGCTCCACGAGCAGACCCTCGAAATCGCGGACTCGGACGGGCTTCGGATCGGGACGCCGATCCTGGCGCGTTCGATCGAAAGCATGGAGCAGCCGGAGCCGGAGACCACTCCGTTCACGCTCGGAAACCTGCGCGTGGTGCCGGAGCCCGATCAGCGCTTCGACGCGGGCGCCGAGCTGCCGCTTTATCTGGGGTTGTATCGCGCGGAAGGCGCCGCGCCCGCCGAGCTGCGGCTGAGCTATGCGCTCCAGCGCGAAGGCCGGCCGGCGCGGCTGTTTCCCGGTGGAGCGATCACGGTCGGAGGCGGCACCCAGGCGCTGACCGCCCGTCTTCCGACCTCCGGTCTGCCGGCCGGACCTTATGAGCTCGAAGTGGCGGTGGAGGATCGCGCATCGGGAGAGCGCGCGATCAGCTCCGCCGCCTTGGAGCTGATCGCGCCGGAACGATCGGCGCCGGCTCTTCCCGAGCGGTCGCAGCCGCCCCCGGCTACCGCCTCCCCGCCGCGAGCGGCTCCATCGCCGCGCGCTCCGGCCGCGCCCGGCGCCGGCGCGGCGTGGCGGCTGGTGCTGGTCGATCCCGAACCGGACGCGCCGCTGATCGCCGCCACTGAAGCGCGCGCCGAGATCGTCCACCACGGCGCGGTCGCGATCGATCGGGTGGAGTTTTGGCGCGACGGCCGGTTGATGCTCGCCGATCTGGAAGCGCCCTATACCTGCAATCTCGATCCTCCGCCGCCGGGGCAGACCAGCTTGCTCGAAGCGGTGGCCTACGACATCTCCGGCACCAGTCGCCGTGAAACCGTTTTGCTGGCTGGGCGTTCGCCCGATGCGCGGGTGGAGGTCTTTCTGGTCGAGCTCGAGGTCGGGCTTACCGACGCCGGCCATCAGCCGGTGCACGATGTGGCTGCGGCTGAGTTCAGCATCTGGGATGAAGGGGTCGAGCAACCGATCGCTCACTTCGAGCCGGCGCCCCAGCAGCCGCTGGACATCGCATTCCTGATCGACAGCAGCGGCAGCCTGGAGCCGGTGGCGGATCAGGTACGCGAGGCGGCGCTAGCGTTCGCCGCCGAGCTGCTGCGCGAGCGAGATCGCGTGCTGCTGGTCGACTTCGATCTCGCGCCCACCGTGCTGCTCGATCTGGGACAGGACCCCGCCGGTCTCGAGCCGGCGCTGCGGCGCGCGCAACCCGGCGGCGGCACCGCGCTCTACGATGCGGTGGCCGCCGCGGTCGGGCGGCTCGATGCCGACAGCGCCGAGCGCCGCAGCGTCGTGGTGGTGTTCACCGACGGCGCCGATCGGGACAGCCGCCTCGAGCTCGAACAGCTGTTGGGCTTCGCGCGCTCGCGCGAGGTGCTGATCTACGCGATCGGATTCGGATCCACGGGGCGGCAGCGCCGCGTGCTGGAGGCGCTGTCCGGCTCGACCGGCGGGCGCGCCTTCTTCGCCGACGATGCCGCGGGCATCGCGCAGGCAGCGAGCGCGGTGGCCGGCGATCTGCGCGGCCGCTACCGGATCGGGTACTATCCCGATGCCTCGCGCCGCGACGGGCGCTGGCACAACCTCGAAGTACGGGTTGCGCGCACCGGTATCAAAGTCCACGCCCGCCCCGGCTACCTCGCGCCTCAGGGCGGCGGATAGGGCACCGTCTGCCAGGGGGTGTGGGGGAATCCCCCCACTCTCCACGTCGTTGGGCTCGTTCGGCCTCCGCCAGCGTACCATTCAGTACGCGTCCGTCGGCCGCCTAGCGAGCGGGGGGACTCCCCCACACCCCCCGTCGCCCGCCTAGCATCCGGCACCCTCTCCGCCGCCCACCACGCCGTGCTGATGCGGCGGATAGGGCGCCGTCTGCCAGGGGGTGTGGGGGAGTCCCCACTTTCTACACCTTGGGCCTCAAGGGTTGCGAAACGGGTGGCATGGGCGGCCGAAGGGCGCCCATGGACGAGCTGCGCAGAGAGAGTGAGCTGCCCAGTCTGGATTCCGGCTTGCGCCGGAATGACGGGCTAGGGAACGGGCTTGAAGCAGACGCGGTCGTCGACGAAGGCGCCGGTGCAGAATTCCGATTCGATCAGCCAGATATCGGCGCCGAGACCCGGGGTGAACAGGGTGTCTCCCATCCGGCAGTTCACCGGATTGGGTTGGCCCAACTGGCTGGACTTACTGATTTCGCCGAACCACTGGCAGTGAATCGCATTGGCGAGACCGTGATGCCAGCGGGTTTCAATCGCGGTGGTCCGGCAATAGGTCAGATAGCCGCTCATACGAAAGCCCTTCCAGCCGACGGTCGCGGGCACGGTTTGGTTCGAGCCGGGCCAGATGCCCCAGCCGAAGTGCAGGCTGCCGTCGGGCAAGATCACGCCGCGCAGCTCGTCGCCGATCTTGTGGGTCTCATCAAAGCAGATGTCGCCGAACACCCTGCCGTTGGCAGCCCGGTACTCCTTGAAATTCATGTAGGCGGCCAGCTCGCCGATCGACTCGAAGGGATTGAGCAGGCTGGCGCCGCGCTCCAGGGTGCCGATGTTGCCGAAAGTCGGGGTATTGCAGAACGCGGTCTGGGGCTCGGCGTGGCTCGTGGTTCGACCCATGAACTCGACCATCAAGCACGGCTCGGGAGTGGTGTCCCAGTAGGAGCAGTTCGAATCGCCGAACTGACAGGCCGGCGCAGGGTTGGCTCCCAGCAGAACGCCGCCCGCCAGAGCCAGCGCGGCGCCGATGCGCGCCGCTGCGGGGGAAAAGCGTGCCATCGGCGAGCGTAGGATTCGAGTCGTTGCACCGGTTCTGGAACCGGTCCGGTGTGGCGGATGCATTGGCTTAGGGTTCATCAGCGGAGTCCCAGTTCCGGCGCCACGTCGATCAAGGCGGCCTGGACGAATGCGATGTGTTGTTCGAGCTCGACGCCGAGCTCGGCGGCGCCTTGCCGGATGTCGTCGCGCGACACCGTTTTGGCGAAGGCTTTGTCTTTGAGCTTTTTGAGCACCGATGGCACCCGCACCGCGGCGATGCTCTTGTCTGGCTGCACCAGCGCGCAGGCGGTCAGAAACCCCACCAGCTCGTCGACCGCGAACAGGGTCTTGGCCAGCGGCGTGACCCGCGGCACCCCCGAATACTGCGCATGGCCCAAGATCGCTTCGGTCCACTCTTCGGGCACGCCATGGCGGCGCAGTTCTTCGACTCCGCGGAACGGGTGATCGGCCGGCGTGGGGTAGCGCTCGTAGTCGAAATCGTGCAGCAGGCCGACGATGCCCCAGGCCTCCGGGTCGGCATCGAAGTTGGGGGCGTAGGCGCGCATCGCCGCCTCGACTCCGAGGGCGTGCTTGCGCAGGCCGGGGCTCTGGGTCCACTGGTGCAGCAGCGCCAGCGCTTGGGCGCGGTCGAGGCTCATGCTCTCATTCCTCCAGCGCCGCGACCTTGGGCTCGACCGCGAGCTCCTGCTCGAGCACCCGGGCAGCCTGCAGCAGCACACCTTCGGCGAACGCCGGTCCGACCAGCTGCGCGCCGATCGGCAGCCCGGCGCCGGAAAAACCGACCGGCACCGACAGCGCCGGCAGTCCGGCCAGGTTGGCGGTGACCGTGAAGATGTCGGACAGATACATCTGGAGCGGATCCTCGGACTTCTCTCCGACCTTGAACGCCGGCGTCGGGGTGGTCGGCATCAGCACCAAATCGCAGCTCTCGAAGGCGTTCTGAAAATCGCGCCGGATCAAGCTGCGCACCTGCTGGGCCTTCTTGTAGTAGGCGTCGAAATAGCCGGCGCTGAGCGCGTAGGTGCCGAGCATGATCCGCCGCTTGACCTCGCGGCCGAAGCCGGCGCTGCGGGTGCGCGCCATCATGGTGCCGAGGTCGTTCGGACCCGGCGCGCGATAGCCGTAGCGCACCCCGTCGTAGCGCGCCAGATTGCTGCTCGCTTCCGCGGTGCAGATCAGATAGTAGGTGGCGATGGCGTACGAGGTATGCGGCAGGTGGATCTCCACTTCGAGTGCGCCGGCCTGGCGCAGCGCCGCGAGCGCGCGGCGCAGCCCGCGGGCCACCTCCGGATCGACTCCTTCGCTGAAGCATTCCGGGGCCACGCCGACCCGCAGCCCTTTGGCGCCGCGCTGGCTCAAAGCGACGTAGTCGGGGACCTCGGCCGCGGCGCTGGTGGCGTCGCACGGATCGTGGCCCGCGATCACGCCGAGCAGCGCCGCTACATCCTCCACGTCGCGCGCGATCGGGCCGATCTGGTCGAGCGACGAGGCGAAAGCGACCAGGCCGTAGCGTGACACCCGACCGTAGGTCGGTTTGAGCCCGAGCACGCCGCAGAGCGCCGCTGGTTGGCGCACCGATCCGCCGGTGTCGGAGCCGAGCCCGAGCGGCGCCATCCCGGCCGCGACCGCCGCGGCCGAGCCGCCGCTGCTGCCGCCGGGGACCCGATCCGGGTCCCAAGGGTTGCGGGTGATCTTGAGCGCCGAGTTCTCGGTCGACGATCCCATCGCGAACTCGTCCATGTTGGTCTTGCCCAGCGGAATGGCGCCGGCCTCCAGCAGGCGCCGGACCACGGTGGCGCTGTAGGGCGGCAGGTAACCTTCCAGGATCTTGGAGCAGCAGGTGGTCGCGACGCCTTCCCAGCAGAGGTTGTCCTTGAGCACCACCGGCGCGCCGAACAGCGGCGGCAAAGCGCGCTGCGCGCCGCGCTGCCGGTCGAGCTGCTCGGCCTGCTGGATGCTGCGCGCCGGCAGCACCCGGACGAAGGCATGCAGCCGGTCCTCGAGCTCGACGACGCGTTCCAAGTGCGCGCGCACGACTTCGGTGGCGGAGACTTCGCCCTTGGCGAGCAGCGCGCGCAAAACGCGGTAGGGTTGCCGATAGAGCTCCAAAGCTTGAGCCGCTCCCCTCGCCGGTCAACCGAGAATTCGCGGAACCCGGAAATGCCCCTCGCCCGACTCGGGGGCGGCTTCCAAGACTTGTTCGGCGGGCAGGCTGGGGTGCACCTGGTCGGGCCGCGACACCATCACCAGATCCAAAACGTGCGCCGTCGGCTCGATGTCCCGAGTGTCCAGCGCTTGGAGCTGCTCGATGTACTCCAGGATCGAGCCCAGCTCGCGCGCGGCGCGATCGAGCTCGGCGGGCTCGAGCTCCAGGCGCGCCAGCCGGGCGATGTGTTCGACTTGCTCGCGGGTGATGGCCATGGTTGGGTTCTCGCTGCGGGGCGCTAGCCGTGCTTCTCGGCCTCGCCGGTCATCGGCACGAAGCGCACCGGTGTGATCTGTTCCCGCTGGACACCCTTTTCCGTCTTGGTGATTCGCAAGAGATCCTGCGACCAGCTGCCGACCGGGATCACCATCACGCCGCCGAGCCGGAGCTGATCGACCAGCGGCTGCGGAACGTGATCGGGAGCCGCGGTCACCACGATGGCATCGAACGGCGCGGCCTCGGGCCAGCCGCGATAGCCGTCGCCGACGCGGAAGTGGATGTTCTCGTACCCGAGCTGTTCCAGGGTCCGGCGCGCCGACTCGGCCAGCCCCGCCAGGATCTCGATGGTGTAGACCTCGCCCGCCAGCTCGGCCAGAATCGCAGCTTGATAGCCGCTGCCGGTGCCGACCTCGAGCACCCGTTCGCTGGAGCTGACCTGGGCGAGCTGGCTCATGAGCGCGACGATGTAGGGCTGGGAGATGGTCTGTCCTTCGCCGATCGCGAGCGGTCCGTCGCTGTAGGCCTCGCCGACCAGCTCCGGCGGCACGAACCGGTGCCGCGGCACGCGGCGCATGGTTTCCAGCACCCGCCGGTCGACGATGTCGCGGCCCTTGAGCTGCCGGTCCACCATCTCCGACCGCGCGCGCTCCAGCTCCCGCTCGCTCGGTGGTTCCACCTCTCCCGGACCCCAACGATGCAGCATCAGGGCGGCGCTGGCGGCAAGGATCACCCCCACCCCAAGGAGTCGTCCCATACCCAGCATCCCCCAAAGCCCAAACTACCCCGCCGCCCCCGACCGGTCAATCCAAGGGTCCTGGATTCCGACTTACGCCGGAATGACGGTGGGATTCCGGATCCGCCGCCTAGTCTCGGAGGTCGCCGGGGAGGAGGCCTGCCCTCCTAGCCCGCTGCTCCAGCGCGTCGAGCTCGCGCCGGCCGATCTCGAGCCCGGCCTCGGCGCGCTGGAGCCGTTCGCGCAGCCGGCGCTCGGTCGATTCCAGGCTGCGCAGCGAACGCTCCTCGACCCCGCGCCGCCGCTCGCGCTCGATCTGCTCGAGCTGATCTCGGAGCTGCTCGACCTCGCTCGATTCCTTCTCGAGCCGCAGCCGCAGACGCCGCGCATCGCCCGCGAAGCGCTTGCGGTCGGCGGCGTCGGCGCCTTTCTCGGCCGATGCGATCGCCTTTCCGAGGCCGTCCGCGGTGACTCGCGAGGTTCCAGCGGCGAGTGGCAAGGCTTCGAGATCGTGGTTGGTGAACGTCCACTGGGCGCGCGGCCGCGGCGCGGGCGGGGCGCGGCGCGGCGGCCCAGGGCCGGCCGCGGTCGATTCGCCGAGCCGGGCCCAAAGCTCGATGAACGCGGCGATCACCAGCGGCTCCGCCTCCAGCGGCAGGAAGCGCCCGCAGCGCGCGGCGGAATGGTCCGCGACCTGGTGGCCGAGCAGGCCGAACGCGCGTGCCTGCGCCGGCCCGGATCCGGTTCGGCTCAGAATCCGCTCGCGCAGGGCGGCCCGCATTTGGGCCGAGCTCACGGCGGCGCGGCTGCCGCCGTGGGCGAACGGGCAGACGTCGCGGTCGCACAGGCCGCGCAAGTACTCGCCCTGTTCCTTGAGCAGTAGGAGGTTCAAGCTCCGCGGCAAACGGGGGGCGAGCGCCTGCGCCAAGCGCTTCCAGGGTGCAGTGGGATCCTCCCAGGAAGGGGATGGAATCGCGAACAGGGTCAGGAGCAGCAGAGAGATGACGAGTCTCATAAGACCTCTCTCCAACCGACCATGCGATGGCGCAGCGCGCAGCGCGCCTGGCGCAGCGCTTCGGAGCTGTACAGCACGGTGAGCCCTCCAACTTCCGCCCGGCCTTGGACCCACAGCGCACCGACCAAAAAGCCGCCCTCGGCTTCGAGGTCTCCCTCGACCACCACCAGCCCGCGGTAATCGAACCCTTCGCGGATTCGCAGGCTGGCGCGGACCACTAACACTCCGCTGCCAGCGCCGGCCGCGTCGGCCCAGCCGCCGGTCCCATCGAGCTGCGTCCAGCCGCAGCGCGGCGGATCCGACAGCGCGCGGTAGCGCGGGCGCTCCCAGTTGTAGCTCCACGCCGCCTGGGACAACCCGATAACGTCCGCCGGCGGCGGCAGCGCCAGGCCGGCTCGATGCGCCGGAGCGCCCGCCAGCGGCGCGCCCGGCGCGGCCGCAGCGAGCAGAGCGGCGATGTGGCCGCCGGGCCGATGGCGCCGGTCGAACAGGTAGCCCAGCTCCGAACCGTCATCGATCGCGCCGTCGCCGTCGTTGTCGAAGCCGTCGCCCGAGTAGTCCACCCCCACGCTGGCGCGATCGTCCGGAGCGACTTCGGGATCGTGATCGAAACCGCCGATCCAACCGGCCGCACCGACCTCGACCGCCCCGCCGGCGCTGAGCGCTGCGGGCGGATCCGGCCAGATCGCGTCGCGCACCGCATCGGCTTCGAGGCGCACCGCGGCGCTGCCCGAGCGCGCGAGCGCCAGAATTCGAAGTAGCGGGGCGCCGCTCGCTTCGATCGCTCCGAACGAGACGTGGAGCGGTCCTTCGTCGTCGATTTCGGATCCGACTCGAGCGGAGCCGAACAAGGTGTTGAGGTTGTTGAGGCCGTCGCGGGTCAGGCGCTGGTCGTGCAGGATCGGCTCGGCGTGATCGCCGTCGCCGTCGGCGTCATCGCGATCGACCGCTTGGGCGATCTCCACCAATACAACCGACGGAGCCAGTCTGGACTCCAATACCGATGGGCTGGCGGCGCTGGGTCCGAACGCCGCGCTCCAGGACGGATCGCTCGCTTCGGGGGCGGCGATCGCGGCGTCGAAACCGCCAGCGGCCAGGCTGCCGCCTTGCTCCAGCGGCAGGCTGGGATCCGCCGGCAGATCGAGCCGTTCCAGCGCCTCTTCCAAGCCCGCTTCGGCGGCGGCATGCAGGCGGTGAAACCTTCGCGCGTGACCCAGCTCGCGCGCCAGCGCGAAGCTGCTCAGCAGCCAGGCGAGCAGACCGAGGTAGAGGATCGCGAACACCAGCAGCGCCGCCACCAGCGCCGCGCCGCGCTCGCAGCCTTTCATGGCGCGGGCCTTCGCAAGAGCACCGTCGCGCTCAGGCTGCGCGGCGGGATCGTGTGGCTCAGCGTGACCCGGACCTGGCGCACCAGAGCGCGCTGCTCCGGCGTTGCCACCGCGACGATTCCAGGCGGATCCTGGGCGTCGAGATAGGCGCAGCTCAATGCGTCGATGCCATCGGCCATCGGTTGGGTGGAGTTGCCGCGACGGCGCCGCAAGGTGCCGTCTTCGACCCAGAACGTGGTCTGCTGCTTGGCGCCGCTTGCGCTGCCGTTGAGACCGATGCGGTCGGGCTCGGCGAGCGCGACGATCTCCGCGCCGGGATAGCCGTCGCCGGCGGCGCGCAGCTCGGCCTGCAAAGCAGCAAGGGCCAGGCGCAGGCTCTCGTCGGCCTCCGCCGCCCGCGCCGCCCGGCGCTGCGCCGTGCTCTGGCCGCTGAGGAGCTGGAGCGCTCCAACCAGAAGCAGCAAAGTGATGGTCATGCCGAGCAGGGTCTCCAACAGGGTCATGCCCTGCCCGCGGGCGACAGCGCGCTTCACCGCCGCCTCCCGCTGGCCGAACGGTAGCTCGGGCCGCCCGCCGGCAGCGCGACCTGCGCCTCGAACCAGACGAAGCCGGGCCAGAGCTCCTGACAAGTCCAGTTGCGACTGATGGTCTGATTGGGCGTATCGGAGAACGTGTCGCTGCCGCCCGGCCAGCTTGCGCAGGCATTGGCGCGCAGCTGCTCGAGCTTGGACTCGAGCGCGCGCTCCAGCATCGCGCTCGAACGCAGGCGCAGGTCGGCGCGGGCGGCGGCGATGCTGGCCCGCGCCAAAAGCAGCAGGCCGACCGCGAAGACCAAGAGCGCCAGCGTGGCCTCGAGCAGCAGGGCCCCGCGCTGATGGGATGCGATGCGCTTCATGATCTGCTTCTTCACCCCAGAGCAAGCGCCGTTCCAAAGCCGCTGAATCAGGCGCAACTCTTTTCCATCCATAGGGTTAGGCAATGCCGCCGCTTAGCCAGACTCTGAGGTGGTGTCAAGCGGACTGGACAGCGAATCGGCCCAGAATGGGTGCCGCTTGAGGCCCGAGAATCCTGTAGACCGCTCGAAAGGCGGTTGCTAGAATTGTGGAGATCCGCAACATCTCAAACTGGCCTCGATAGCGGAAATCTCAACGACCAAGTCAGGGGGCATCATGTCCGCATCAATCTGGTTTCTCACCGCTGCTTTGGGACTCTTTCAGGGCAGTACAACGGGCACAGAAGAGCAGGATCCCGAGCCGCAAGCCGGCGCGAGCGGAGCGGAGCAGGACGCTTCGCAGCCCGCGGACTTCGAGTCCGAGCCGCCGGAATCCGGCGCCCCGCGCTACCACCAAGAGATCGTGGTCACCGCGGCGCGCTACGAGCAGGACTCGTTCGAGACCCCGGCGCCGATCTCGGTG
>DASWHO010000170.1:0-7038 GCA_036398155.1 Acidobacteriota bacterium | reverse complement strand
TTCCCGATCACCCCAGTGGTGACCGAGGAGGCCTACAACTACACCCCGGAGCAGGTCGGGCATGGCTGAGTCCGCGACCGCCCTGGCCCACCAGTTCGACGATCTCGAGCAGCAGCGCGAGGCCGGCTACCTCGGGATGTGGACTTTCCTGGTCACCGAGATCCTGTTTTTCGGCGGGATCTTCACCGGCTACACCGCCTACCGTGCGCTCTACCCCGAAGCGTTCGCGATCGGGAGCCATCATCTCGACTACTGGCTCGGCACGATCAACACCGCGGTCTTGATCCTCAGCAGCTTGACCATGGCGCTGGCGGTGCACGCCTCGCAGCTCGGGCGGCGCCGCCCGCTGGCGGGATTTTTGATCGCGACCATGGTCCTGGGCGCGGCGTTTTTGGGGGTCAAATGGTTCGAGTACGCGCACAAGTTCCAAACCGGTTGGATCCCTGGTCCCGATTTCGCCTACACCGGCCCCCACGCGCCGCAGGTCGAGCTGTTCGTCTCGTTCTACTTCGCCCTGACCGGGATGCACGCCTTGCATATGGTGGTCGGTCTCGGCATCTTGACGGTCCTGTTGGTCCAGGCCTGGCACGGCAAGTTCAGCCCCGAGTACCACTCCCCGGTGGTGGTCTCGGGCCTCTACTGGCACTTCGTCGATATCGTGTGGATCTTTCTCTATCCACTGCTCTACCTGATCGGAGCCCACCATTGAGCCACCACGTCATCCCGCGCCGGGTTTATTTCGTGATCGCCGCGCTTTTGATGGTGCTGCTGGTCGCGACCGCCTGGGTGGCCGAGTACGATTTGGGAGCCTACAGCGTGGTGGCGGCGCTGGCGATCGCGCTGGTCAAGGCGCTGCTGGTGATCCTCTATTTCATGGAAGTGCGCACCAGCGGCCGGCTGAGCTGGATCGTCGCCGGCGCCGGCTTCTTCTGGCTCCTGATTCTGATCGCACTGACCATGAGCGACGTCCTGACCCGCACCGCCGTCACCCTGCCGGCCGAATAAGCCTCGCTCGACGCCCGGTTCAGTTCACACGACCTGTTGTTATCTGACGAGTGGGTTTCGGATCGTGAGGTCGGGGAAGCGGCTGAAGTCGCGGTCGGCGCTCCACAGCTCAGCGACACCGTGATGGTGGCAAAGAGCGGCGATCCGCGCATCGTGGACCACCGGACCGGCCAGGTGTCCCACCTGCACCAGCCGCCGCAGCTCGCTCCAGTAGCCATCGCTCTCGGAAAGCAGAACGAGGCGCGGGGCCCGAAGCATGGCATCCACCGCCTTCAGCGCCAGCGCGACCGGAGTCGGTGTCTTGAAGATGCGGGGGTGGGTCACGATCGACAAGAATTCATGGAGGCAGGGCCAGGGGATCGCCCAGCTCGCCGGCCCCTCCGCGAGCTCGGTGAGGCGCGCTTTGGCGGTCGTGTGCCAGGGCGATTCCTCCCGGTGGGCATAGACCAAGATGTTGGTGTCGACCGCGATCACGTGCCGCGACCTTCGTAGATCAGATCGCGGATCCCGTCCCAACCGGCCTCTTCGGCGCGCGGGTGGAGTCCATCGCCGCGGAAGGTGACCAACCGAAGCTTGAACGGATGGCCTTGACCGCGTGATTTGAGCTGCTCGCGCAGGCCGGCTTCGACCAGAGCCCGGAGGGTCGTGCCTTCCCGTTTGGCGACGCTGTGGGCCTCGCGCAGAAGTGGGTCAGCAATCTCGATTGTAGTCTTCATATGGGTAACCATATCAGAATGTATGGGTGACTGCAATCGCGCCGGTGCCGGCTGCGGCGGTGGCAACGGTTTTCCGGCCGCGGCTCTGGCCCCACGCGAAGGATGGCTTGCGCCGGGCGGTCGGCGGCCGGGGTGAAAGCGATTGCCTCGAGCCGCTGATTCACGCCCAGGAACGGGTTTGGAGCGCTGGCCGCTGCGTGCTACTGTGAGGCCGCGTGCGGCAGGGCAGCGAGGCCAGCATCGTCGCGGTGGTCCAGGTCGAATCGGACACCGGCGCCGCGGTGCGCGCGGCGATGGAGGCCGCCGCGATCGAGCGCTTCGTTGCCGCCGGCGCCCGGATCGCGGTCAAGCCCAACCTCGGCTGGGACCTGTTCATTCCCGGCTCGATCACCTCGCCGGCGGTGCTAGCCGCGGTGCTCGACCAGCTCGCCGGCCGCGCCGCCGAGCTGGTGGTGATCGAGGCCGATCAAGTGCTCGAAAACGTGCACAGCGTTTACCAGCGCTGCTTCGCCGCGCTGTGCCGCGAGCGCGGGATCTCCTTCGTCAACATGTCCCGCGCCGCGCGCCGGACGGTCGAGCTGGAGGGCGCCGGTGCGCTCCATCGGGTCACTCTGTCGGAGGCTCTGGAAGGACGCAGTCTGGTGACCGTGCCGGTGATGAAGACCCACGACAAGACCGGGCTCTCGGGCGCGATCAAGAACCAGTGGGGCTGCCTGCCGGAGACCCGCCACAACTACCATCTGGTGATCGACCCGGCGCTGGTCGACATTCTGCGCCTGACCCGGCCGGCATTTGGCGTGGTCGACGCCACAGTCGCTTTGGAAGGCAACGGTCCCAAGACCGGGCGGCCCAAGATCATGAATCTGATCCTGGCCTCGGGCGATCCGGTGGCGCTCGATGCGGTGCAGGCCTACCTGATGGGTTTCGAAGCCGGCGAAGTGGAGCACGTTCGGCTCTGCGGCGAAGCCGGACTGGGGGAGCACCGCTTGGACAAGATTGTGGTGCGCGGTCCGGCGCTGGAACCGCTGCGCCGGCCGTTTCGCCGCGCCGGTCACAACTTCGTATCCCAGGTCGAGCTGACTTTGCGGCGCTCGTTGCTGCGCCCGCTGGTCTTTCACACTCCGCTGTTCGACCTGATGGCGCTGGGGGCCAAGCTCTGGTACCACGCCTGGAGCTGGTTCGGTCCGCGGCGCCGGTTGTGGCGCGAGGCGCTGCGCCATCCGCTCTACGGGCCGCAGTGGTCATGCGCGCGGAAGAGCTGAAGCGCCTCTACCGGGTCCGCTTCGGCGGCCAGGAGCAGCGGCGCCGCCAGCTGTGGGAGGTGCTGTGCCGCGGATTTTTCGACCGCTACGTGCGGCCCGGCGACACCGTGATCGATCTGGGCGCCGGCGGCTGCGAGCTGATCAATGCGCTGCGCGCCGCGCGCCGGATCGCGCTGGATCCCAACCCCGACACCGCGAGCCGGGCGGCCGCCGGAGTCGAGGTCGTGGCGGCCGAGGCCCACCAGCTGCCGGCCGAGCTCGACGGCGTCGCCGACGTGGTGTTCGCCTCCAACTTTCTCGAGCACTTGGGCAGCCGCGAACAGCTCTTCGAGGTGTTCGCCGCGGTGCGCCGCGCGCTCAAGCCCGGGGGCCGCTTCGTGATCCTGGGTCCCAACATCCGCTTCGCCTACGATGTCTACTGGGATTTCATCGATCACAAGCTCGCGCTATCGGACCGCAGCCTGGCCGAGGGGCTGATGGCGGCGGGCTTCGAGATCGAGGAGCTGCGGCCGCGCTTTTTGCCCTACACCACCAAGAGCCGGCTGCCCGATTGGCCGCTGCTGATCCGGCTCTACCTGCGACTCCCCCCGGCGCAAGCGCTGCTCGGCAAGCAGCTTTTGGTGGTTGCACGCCGGCCGTGAGCTTGCTGCCTTTACGCGGCAGAGCGTGGCCGCCGCCGGCGTCGCCCCGATCGAGCCGCGACCATGCCCGGTAGGCGCGCCGCGGTCGCGGTCGTCGGGGGCGGGATCACCGGGCTCGATCTGGCCTATCGGCTGACCCGGCGCGGCCACCGGGTCACGCTGTTCGAAAAGGACGCGCAGCTCGGCGGGCTGGCCGGCTCGTTCGATCTGCACGGCCGGCGGCTCGAAAAATTCTACCATTTCATCTGCCGGCCCGACGCGCCCTACTTCGAGCGCCTGAAGGACCTCGGACTGCTGCCGCGGCTGCGCTGGCGGCGGACCCGAATGGGCTACTATCTGCACGGCCGCTTCTACGACTTTTCTACGCCGTGGTCGCTGCTCAAGCTCGATCAACTCAGCCTGGCCGGCAAGCTGCGCTACGGTCTCAACGTGCTGCGCTCGCGCCTGCGCCGCGATTGGAGCGAGCTCGAGGATCGACCCGCCGACCGCTGGCTGCGCAGCGAGATCGGAGACGAAGCCTACGATCTGCTTTGGTCGAGCCTGATGGAGCTCAAGTTCCAGCAGTACGCGCCGCAGATCTCGGCGGCCTGGCTCTGGACCCGGATCCAGCGCATCGCCGCCTCGCGCCGGCTGATGTTGTTCGAGGAGCTCGGTTACCTCGACGGCGGATCGGATATCCTGGTCGAGGCGCTGCGCCAGGCGATCGAAGCCGCCGGCGGCACGATCCGAACCCGCCATGCGGTGCGCGATCTAGTAGTGCGGTCCGGCCGGGTCGCCGGCGTCGTGACCGGGGCGGGGGAGCAGCGGTTCGACGCGGTGCTCTCCACCGTTCCGCTCCAGCTCGCAGCGCGCTGGCCGGCCCTGCCGGCCGAGCTGCGCTCGAGCTATCTCGCGATCGTCAACCTGGGCGTGATCTGCTCGATCCTGGTGCTCGATCGGCCGCTCACCGATGTGTTCTGGCTCAGCATCAACGATGCCAAAGTGCCGCTGGCCGGAGCGATCGAGTACTCCAATCTCAACCCGCTCGGCGGATTGCACGTGGTCTACGTGCCGGAGTATCTCCCGGCTGGCCACCCGCGCTTCACGCTCGGCGCGCGGGTGATCCTCGACGAGCACATCGCGCATTTAGCGCGGGTGCGCCCCGAGTTCAACGCCGGCCGGGTGGTCGACGCCCACCTGTTTCGCGCCGAGCTGAGCCAACCGGTGTATACGACCGGCTTCACTCGCATCCTGCCGCCGCTCACGACCGCGCTCGGCGGATTTTACGCCGCCGACACCAGTCACTTTTTTCCCAACGATCGCTCGATCGCGGAGAGCATCGCCCTCGCCGGCCGCCTCGAGCGGACTTTTCTCAACGACGATTCGGGTCATTAAGCGGGTGGCATGGGCACGCGCAGCGCGCCCATGGACGACCTTACCTATCATGCAAAGCTCGGCCATGGGCGGCCTACGGCCACCCATGCCACCCGATGCGGAATCAGTTGAGTGAAGCCCTTGGTCAGTTATACCACGTAGGCGCCGGAGCGAACGATGGTCTCCGTGGCGGCCGGCGCATACTCGAAGGTCATCTCGATCAGCTTGACCCGCGGCTGGACCGACGGCACGTAGACCCAATCGATGTGAACCACGCGCTTGGGATCGCTGAAGGCGGAGGGGCCGGTGATGCCGCCGAAGTGCTCGCTGCGGCCGAAGGCGATGTGCACCCCCAGCTTCTCGTCCAACAACGTGCTGCCGACCGCCTCGATGCCCCACTCGCCGAGCACGCCGATGCCGAGCTCGGCGAGGTTGCCGTAGGCCGGCTCCTGCTCGAGCCGGCCGCGCTGGAGCTCGGCGTGCCGGCCTTGGCTGAGGACTTCGCGGACGCGGTTGCCTTCGATCCGAAACAGCACGACTTCCTCGCCGAATTGGACTGGCAGCTCGCCGGCGCTGCGGCTGGCTTCGCCCGAACGCTCGCCTTCATAAGGGACGATGTAGGCCTCGCCGGAGGGTAGGTTTCCGACCGTTCCGGGCTCGCGAATCAAACCGCCGCTGGCGTGACCGGTTCGATACCGCAGATCGAGCAGCAGCTCCCGCGGGCGGTTCTCGCCGTCGACCTGAAAGCGGATTCGGGCCGACTCGGCTCGGTCGAGCCGCTCTTTGAACTGCAGCACCCGGGCGTGGACCTTCTCGTAGTCGAGGCCCAGGGCCGGAATCATGGCGCGGCTGAAGCCCGGCAAGGTGGCGCCGCGAAAGCGTCGCGATCGGGCCAGGATCTTGAGCGGCGCGGTGGCCGAGAACTCGGTGACCGACAAGACCACGCTGGAGCGTTCGAGCAGCTGCTCGAGCGGCAGCGAACGGGCGCTGGCCCGCTCCGGGTCTGCCAGCGGCGCTTCGACCACGCTGACCGACGGCGGCAGGTCGCCGTTGTTGGTTCCGACATTGCGGTAGCGCGCCAGACGGGCGGCCGCAAAGGGAGTCTGCGACAGGTTTTCGGCCAGCTCCGCGAACCATTCCGCCGCGATCCGGCGCCGGTCATTCCAGTCCGGGTGGTCGGGCACCTCGTCGCTAGGCAGATCGACCATGACCGCGACCCCCGACTCGGAAGCCTGCAAGCCAAAGACCTTCTCGATCAGGCCCATGAGCTGATCGAAGCGGAGATTGGGGATCATTCTTTTGCCACCTCGATTGCTTGCCCAGACGAATTATCGCAGGGCCTGGACGGCCACCGCCAGCTCCCCGGCGAATCAAGCCGATGCCGGCCAGCGTAAGGGTTCTGCTTGCTGGCATAGGCCAAGCCAGCCGATCTCCGGACCGCCGGGCCAAAAGGAGAGGGCCGGGGTGATGGGCTGCAAGGCCTGACGAATGAGAACTTACCAAAAGGGTGCCGGGGGCAAGCTTCGCTTTGCCCCCGAGGGAAGGATTCGCGGATGCAGTAGAATGCCAGCCCATGAAAACCATCGCCGACTTCTTGACCCACTACCGCCGCCAGCGCCGCTGGACGCGCAAATTAGTCGCCGCCATCCCCGAACAGCACTTCGACTGGGCGCCGGCTCAGAGCGCCTTCCGCTGCAGCGACCTGGTTCGGCACATGATGCAGGCCGAAATCTTCTGGCGCCGCCTGTTCACGGCGGCGACCAGCGGCGAACAGTACGACCCATTCCAATTCACCGGAACCGCCTCGGAGCGCTATACGGTTTTCCGCGGCCGCAACCTCCAAATCAGCCAGAGCGAGAAGCTCGGCCGCAGTCCTGCCGCCCTCCTGGAGCAATGGGAGAGGATCCAGGCCGATACCGAGCGCGAGCTTGGCGCCATCACGCCGGAGCAGCTGGCGGCCGTCGAGGTCGAGCATCCGATGGCCTGTCTCAGGCTGCCGCTGTGGGAAATGCTTCTGGCGATGGTGGAGCACGAGGTCCACCACCGCGGCCAGCTCTCGGC
>DASWHO010000169.1:0-6837 GCA_036398155.1 Acidobacteriota bacterium | reverse complement strand
ACCGTCATGGCATGCATCCTGCAGCGGTCGTGGAGGTGAAAGCGAGCAACATAGAGACAGCCAACGCCCCCAACGCGTGGAGACTTCACCCCCCCTGACAAGTCTCCTCGCTCATCCCACCCCCCCGGGCGCGGGGACTCTCAAAGGTCCTCGCGCCGTTTTCGTTTTCTCGGCACCATCGCAGACGGCGCCCTGTTCGCCGCCGGGTTAGAATGGGGCGGATGACAGAGCCGCAGAGCCCTGGTTCGCCCCATTCGACTCCCCCAACCGGACCAGGAGCCGATTCCACGCCACCGGCTCTGCTGCCGGGAGACCGTCCGGCGTCGCGCACGATGCTGATCGGATTGGCGATCGGCAGCGTGGCGCTGTTTGCGGCGGCCGTGTGGCTGGCGGCGCCCAAGCCGCCCTATCGACCGGCCGACGTGGGACCGCGGCAACCCGGAGCGCACGCGATGTCCGAACCTGCGCCGGACGATCCGAGCGCGGTGGCGGCGCGAGTGGCGTCGCTCTGCCAGCAGGGCCGACAGCTGGTCGCTCAAGGCCAGCTCCAGCAGGCCCTGATACTGCTGCTCGAGGCGCGCCGGCTGGATCCGAGCTCGACCGAAGTGCGGCAGTATCTGTCCAACGTCTACTACATGACCGGTCAGCTCGAGCTGGCGCTCGCCGAGGTCGAGGAAGCGCTGGATCTGGAGCCGGACTCGCAGCTCTTCCAGCAGAACGCCGCAGCGCTGCGGCGGCAGCTGAGCGAGCGCGCCGAGAGCGCGGAGCGCTGATGCCGGTCGGGTTGCTGCTGGGATGGCTGCTCGCGGCCGGCTCGCCGGCGGTGGTCCCCGTGGTCCTGCCCGACGGCCGGATCGTCATGGCCGAAGTGGCGCGCAGCGATCCGGAGCGGGCCGAAGGGCTGTGGCATCGCGAACAGCTCGACTGGAATCAGGGCATGCTGTTCGTCTTTCAACGGCCGGGTCGCAATCCGTTTTGGATGCCGCCGGACATGCAGCTGCGGCTCGACATGATCTTCTTGGACCCCGACGGGCGCATTCTCCACATCGAGCACGACCTGGAGCCGTGCCAGTCCGCACCGTGCCCGCAGTACAGCGTGCCGCCGCGGCCGCCGCAGCAAGACACCACCCAGTATGTGCTCGAGGTCAACTCCGGGTACGCGCGCAGGGCCGGGCTCAAAGTGGGCGATCGGCTGCTGTGGCCGCGCGACCCGCCGCGTTAGCTGCAAACCGTGGCAACGGAGCGGAAAACCGGGAGCGAAGTCCTCGAGCAGCCGCGGGTCAAGACCAAGCGCCCCAAGCTCTACAAGGTGATCCTGCATAACGACGATTACACCACGATGGATTTCGTGGTCCAGGTGCTGGAAACGGTATTCAACAAGCCCACCTTCGAAGCCTTCCGCATCATGCTGCAGGTGCACTATCAGGGCCGCGGCGTGTGTGGAGCCTTTACCTACGAAGTGGCGGAGACTAAGGTGGCCACGGTCCACGATCTGGCCCAGCGGCGCGGCTTTCCCTTGCGCGCTAGCATGGAGGAGGAGTAAGAGCTAGTCTCAACTCGATCATGTTCAGCGCATCGCTCGAAATGGTTCTGAATGTCGCCTACCGCGAGGCGCTGCTGCGGCGCCACGCCAACCTGACCCTCGAGCATCTGCTCTACGCCTTGGCCCACGACGCCGTCGGCGAGAAGATCTTGGTCGCCTGCGGCGCCGATCTGACCCGGCTGCGCAAGGATCTCGAGGTGTTTCTGGAAGAGACGATGGAGCGGCTGCCGACCGGCTCCAAGCGCGAGCCCGATCAGACCCTGGCGTTTCGGCGTGTGCTGCAGGCCGCGGTGCTCCACGTCCAAAGCGCCGGTCGCACCGAAGCCAACGCCGGCGACGTGCTGGCCGCGATCCTGCAGCAGCCCAAGTCCTACGCCGCCTATTTGCTCGGCACCCACGGGATCACCCGGTTGGACGTGCTCAACTACATCTCCCACGGCATCGCCAAGGTGCCGATCGAGGGCGAGTCCGAGCCCGGCCCGGCCGGCGTCGGGGGCGAAGGATCCGCCACCGCGCGCGAGCCGCTGAGCGCCTACGCGCTCAACCTCACCGAGCGGGCCAAAAGCGGCAAGCTCGATCCGCTGATCGGACGCACCGACGAGCTGCAGCGCACACTGGAGATCCTGTGCCGGCGGCGCAAGAACAATCCGGTGTTCGTCGGTGACGCCGGGGTCGGCAAGACCGCGCTGGTCGAGGGGTTGGCGCTGCGGATGCTCGAGCCCGACGTGCCCAAGCTGCTGCACGGCGCCGAGGTGTTCGCGCTCGATACCGGGTCGCTGCTCGCCGGCACCCGCTTCCGCGGCGACTTCGAGGAGCGCTTCAAGGCGGTGATCGCCGCGCTCAAGAAGCGCCCCAAGCCGATCCTGTTCATCGACGAGCTCCACACCATGGTCGGCGCCGGCGCGACCACCGGCGGCACCATGGACCTGGCCAATCTGATCAAGCCGATCCTGACCGAGGGCGAGCTGCGGCTGGTCGGCTCGACCACCTTCGAGGAGTTCAAGCACATCGAGAAGGACCGCGCGCTGGTGCGGCGGCTGCAGAAGATCACGGTCAACGAGCCGAGCCAGGAAGAGACGGTCCGCATTCTCAAGGGCCTGCGCTCGCGCTACGAGCAGCATCACCAGATCCAGTACACCGACGCCGCGCTCGAGGCGGCCGCCAAGCTGGCCAGCCGGCACCTGCGCGACTACCGGCTGCCGGACAGCGCCATCGACGTGCTCGACGAAACCGGTTCGATGCTCAAGCTGCGACCCGAGCTGCAGGAGGGCGAGGCCCGGATCGCCGACGTCGCCGAGATCGAGCGGGTGGTGGCGCGGATGGCGCAGATCCCCGACAAACAGGCCTCGGCCTCGGACAAGGAGCGGCTCCGGACCTTGCAGGAGTCGCTCGAGCGGGTGGTGTTCGGCCAGAGCGAGGCGGTCGCGGCGGTGGCGACCGCGATCAAGCGCTCGCGCGCCGGCCTGGGCCAGCCGGATCGGCCGGTCGGCTGCTTTTTGTTCACCGGACCGACCGGGGTCGGCAAGACCGAGCTCGCCAAACAGCTCGGTTTGCATTTGGGCAACGAGTTCATCCGCTACGACATGAGCGAGTACATGGAGAAGCACTCGGTCGCGCGCCTGATCGGGGCGCCGCCGGGCTATGTCGGCTTCGAGCAGGGCGGCCTCTTGGTCGACGCGGTGCGCACCCATCCGTACGCCGTGGTGCTGCTCGACGAGATCGAGAAAGCGCACCCGGACCTGTTCAACATTCTGCTTCAGGTGATGGATCACGCGACCCTGACCGACAACAACGGGCGCAAGGCGGATTTCCGCCAGGTGATCCTGATCATGACCTCGAACGCCGGCTCGCGGGAGATCAGCATCGACTCGATCGGCTTCAGCAAGGACAAGGGCCGCGACGCGGCCAGCCGCTCCAAGGCGGCGGTCGAGCGGATCTTCAGCCCCGAGTTCCGCAACCGGCTCGATGCGATCGTGACCTTCCGCGCGCTGACTGCGGCGGTGATGGAGACCATCGTCGAGAAGTTCATCTACCAGCTCGAAGCGCAGCTCGCCGAACGCCGCATCGCGATCAGCTTGGCGCCCGCGGCGCGCGCCTTCCTGGCCGACAAGGGCTACGATCCGAGCTACGGAGCGCGGCCGCTGGCGCGGGTGATCCAATCCCAGGTGCGCGATCCGCTGACCGACGAGATCCTGTTCGGGCGCTTGGAGCAGGGCGGCAACGTCACCATCGGCTTCGACGGCGAGAAGCTGGTGTTCGAGTACGAGAGCGCCGCCGACCTGCCGGTCGACGAAACCGAACCGACCTCCCCCTAGTTGCCCCTCTCCCTCTGGGAGAGGGCCGGGGTGAGGGACTGCGTCGCTGATGCGCACGGCCCACCCTACTCCTACCGGCTCGCAGGGCGCAGAATGGGCGCGATGAAGCTCGGCGGGTGGCATGGGCGTGCGCGGCAAGCCCTTGGCCTTCGGCCACCCATGCCACCCCGAATGGGTCGGTCCTCGGTGTGAGGGCGCGCCATGGAGCCCGAGCGGCCGCTGCTGCTGTTCGATGGCGACTGCGGTTTTTGCCGCCGCTGGGTCGAATACTGGCGGGCGCGGACCGCCGGGCGGGTCGACTTCGAGCCGCTGCAAGAGCACGCCGGTCGGCCCGATCGGCCGCCAGCGCAGGAGCTCCGTGCCGCGGTGCACCTGATCGAGCCGGACGGCCGGATCAGCCGGGGGGCCGAAGCGGTGTTTCGGACCTTGCGCTGCGCTCCGGGCCAGCGGCACTGGCTGTGGATTTACCGGCGGGTCCCGAGCGCCGCCTTCTGTTTCGAGCTCGGCTACCGCTGGATCGCGCGGCACCGAAGCGCCGCCGACCGGGTCACCATCCTGCTCTGGGGGCGGGATCTGCGGCCATCGACCTACGGTTCGGCGCGCGCTCTATTGCTGCGCCTGCTCGGCCTGGTGTTTCTGATCGCGTTCGTCTCGCTCTGGAGCCAGATCGATGGGCTGATCGGCAGCCGCGGGCTGCTGCCGGCCGGGGAGTTTCTGCAGCGGGTCGAGCAGGGTCTGGGGGCCGCGCGGTTTTGGCGCCTGCCGACCTTGTTGTGGCTGAGCCCGAGCGACGGTTTTGTGCATGCGCTGTGCGCCGCCGGCACCCTGCTCTCGCTGGGACTGATCGCTGGACTGGCGGCGGGCCCGATCCTGCTGCTGCTCTGGCTGCTGTATCTGTCGCTGCTGGCCGCCGGCCAAGATTTTCTCAGCTTTCAATGGGATGTGCTGCTTTTGGAGAGCGCGGTGATGGCGCTGTTCATCGCTCCGTGGCGGCTGCTTCCGCGCCCGGGCGCCGCCGCGGCGCCGGGCGCGCTGGGCTGGCTGCCGCTGCGCTTTCTGCTGTTCAAACTGATGCTTTTGTCCGGCGTCACCAAGCTGCTCTCCGGCGATCCGGCCTGGCGCCAGGGGAGCGCGCTGCCGCTGCACTACGAAACCCAGCCGCTGCCGACCTGGATCGGCTGGTATGTCTTCCAGCTTCCCGATTGGTTTCATCGGCTCTCTTGGGCGATCATGTTCGCGGTCGAGCTGGCGGTGCCTTTTCTGATCTTCGCGCCGCGCCGGCTGCGCCACGCCGCCGCCGGGATCATGATCGTCTTCCAGGCGTTGATCGCCCTGACCGGCAACGACAATTTCTTCAATCTGCTGACCGCGGCGCTGTGCGCGGCGCTGCTGGACGACCGACTGCTCGGCCGCATGATCCCAGCCCGCTGGCGGTCGCGCCCGATTCCGGTCGCGGAAACGATGGCGACCGGCCGAGGCAGCAGGACGTTGGTCGCGGTCTCGACCGCGCTGGTGCTGCTCGCGAGCGGCATGAGCCTGCTCGCAGAGATGGTGCGCACGCATCAGAACGCCGGCGCGCGGGCTGCGGTCCCGGGTTGGCTCGACGGATCGCTCGGCGCCGGAGAGCGCTATCTGCTGAGCTGGGGCGAGCCGCTGCTGCTGGGGCCGATCCGTTCGTTGCACTCGATCAACGGCTACGGTCTATTCCGGGTCATGACCGTCGAGCGGCCCGAGATCATCATCGAAGGGAGCCGCGACGGGCGGCAGTGGAAGGAGTACGGCTTTCGCTGGAAGCCGGGCGATCCGAAGCGGCGGCCGCGCTTCGTCCAGCCGCACCAGCCGCGGCTCGACTGGCAGATGTGGTTCGCGGCCTTGGGGCCGCAGGGCCAGAGACGCTGGCTGATTCCGCTCTGCGGGCGCTTGCTCGAGGGCGAGCCCGCCGTGCTCGAGCTGATGGGGGAGAATCCGTTTCCCGATCGCCCGCCGCAATTCGTCCGGCTGGCCGCCTACGATTACCGTTTTACCGATCTGGAAACGCGCCGCCGAACCGGCGCCTGGTGGCGCCGCTCCTTGCGCGGCTATCTCACCGGGCCGCTCGCGCTCTCGGATCTGAGGGGACCGAGGCCGTGATCACCCGGCTTCGCGCCGCCGGCGCGCGGCAGAATCAGGCGACGCGGCGGCCGGCGAGCGTCTCATGCCGCTCGGCTCGCAACAGGTGGCGCTTGGAACGCCAGGCGATCCAGCCGTGCAGCAGATAGGCGAGCGCGAACCCGAGGCTGGTCGCGATGTGGACCAGCACCGCGAGCGTGCGGGTGGTCTCTTCGACTGCGACCTGAATCAGATAGCCCGAGAAGGTCATCGGCAGCAAGGTCCAGATCAGGCTCTGGCCGCTGCGGCGTCCCTCGCGGTAGCCGTTTTTCAGTTTGGCCGCGACGTGGCCGCGATAGATCATGCCGAGCACGAACAGCAGCGCCGGCGCGACCACCAAGTGCAGCCGCAGCGCCCACGGTTGCAGCGGATGGTGGATCACCGAGAACGGATCAGAGCTGGTCATCAGGTATTTCATGGTGAACAGCGCGGCGCCGGTGAGCGTGACCAGCGCGGTCGAGCTGTGCAAGAGGATCTTCTCGACCCGGCTCATCCGCCCGCCCCTTGGGCCTGCGGCTCCCGCACCACTTGGTGCAGCGCCAGCACCCGCCGCGCCGCCTCGGTGATCGCCCGGGCGCTCAGGGTGGCTCCGGTCAAACCGTGGATCGCGCGCTTGAGCGACAGCTCGGGCGCGAGCGCCTGGCGGTCGAACTGATCGATCCAGGCCGGACGCGGCCGGTACTCCTCGGGCTCGCTGAACGAGAGCACCTCGATGCGTACGATCCGGCCGGCCGGATCGACCACGACCATGATCGTCTCGGGCAACGTGCGAACCAGATGGGAGTCGAAGTACGCGGCGCCGAGCTCGGTCTGGTCGCGGCGGCCGATGTA
>DASWHO010000168.1:0-38203 GCA_036398155.1 Acidobacteriota bacterium | reverse complement strand
AAGCTCAGCCAGTCGTCGACGTCGATCGGGCCGGGGCGGGCGCGTTGTTCTTCCCTCTCCTGGGCCAGCAGCTCGGCCCACGCGGCCCGGCCCAGGCGGCGAATCTTGCGCGCGCGGGCGTAGGCGATCAGCTCGCGATCTTCGCTCACCAGGGTCAGCGCCGCCGGCGCGCCGCTGCGGGCCATACGCTGCCGCAGCAGGACATCGGCCGGTGCGGTGCCGGACCAGACCACCCGGAGCCGGCCGCGCAGGTGGGAAGGCGGAAAACCGCCCTCCTGGTCGGCTCCGTCGAACACCAGGACTGCTTGATCCATCCGGCCGCGCAAGAAAGCGCACAACTCCGCCACCAGCCGCCGCTGCGCCGGCGCGGCTTGGGGCCCGGCCGCCTGTCCAATCAGGTTGTTGCCGTCGATCAGATAGAGCATGAGTGCAGCGGCGAGCCGGGGCCGAGAGTAAGCCGAATTCTGTTCCCGCCGCCGAAGCGGCGGGCGGCGATCATCCCTCTAGCCCCGCGGTTACCCGCGGGGTCGTGCGACCTACCCGGGAGCGAGAGCGGGCCACCCTCGATACGCTCCCCTATTTGGTCTTGCTCCGCGTGGGGTTTAGCCTGCCTTCGACCTCACGGCCGAAGCGGTGCGCTCTTACCGCACCTTTTCACCCTTACCGAACTCGGTCGAATCGCTTCGGCCTTGCCCGGCGGTGTCTTTTCTGTGCCACTTTCCTTCGGGTTGCCCCGACTGGGGGTTACCCAGCACGCCGCCCTGTGGAGTTCGGACTTTCCTCTGCGCCGGGCCGCGCGGGCCTAGCGCAGCGATCGTCTTCCCGACCTCGAGCTCAACCGCTGCAACCCTATTATAACCGGACTCGGCGCCGCTTTGCCCGCCGAACCGCTTGGGTCATACTGGTCAGGCAGCTATGCAGAGGGGTGAAACCCCTCGCTGCGGTTGAGCCATGCCGATCGTTCCGATTCTCGATGGCCGCGCCTACGCCATCGACCTGCTGTTCCGCGGCGCAGCCAACGCCATCGCCGCCTTCCTGCTGCCGGGACCCGACGGCCGCTTCGGCCTGATCGAGTGCGGGCCCGAGTCCTGCCTGCCGGCGCTGCGCAAGGGAGTCGAGGAGGCCGGTTTCGAGCTCGAGGACCTGACGGCGGTCGCGGTCACCCACATCCACCTCGACCACGCCGGCGCCGCCGGAGCGCTGGCGCAAGCCCCCAACGTTCGGGTGTTGGTGCATCCCAAGGGCGCCCCCCACCTGCTCGATCCGAGCCGATTGTGGGACAGCGCGAGCCGGCTCTACGGCGACAAGATGGCCGCTCTGTGGGGCGGCATGACCCCGGTGCCGGCGGCGCAGCTCCAAATCCTGCAGGACGGCGAAGCGTTCGATCTAGCCGGTTGGAAGCTGCGCGCGATCGCGACCCCGGGCCACGCCTTTCATCACCACGCCTACGCCAGCGGCGAGCGCGAGCTGTTCTGCGGCGACATCGCGGGCATCCGGCTGCCCGGAGTCGACTACGTTCAGCCCCCGACCCCACCGCCCGAGCTGCACCTCGAGGCCTGGCTCGAGTCCATCGAGAGGATTCAGGGTCTCAAGCCGCGGGAGCTGCTCCTGACCCACTTCGGCGCGGTCGAAGCCGACCCGGCCCAGCATCTCGCCGAGCTGCGGGCGCGCCTGATCGAATGGGGCGAGCGGATTCTGAACTGGATGCGCAATGGGCTGTCTCAGGAGCAGCAGATTCAGCGGCTCTACGAGCTGGTCGCGGAGGAGCTGCGCAGCGCCGGGGTCCCGCCGCAGGTCGAGGAAAAGTACGGGCGCAGCTCGGTCCTCGAGCTGTGCCTGTTCGGTTACCAGCGCTACTGGCGCAAGCTCCACCCCGAACGCCTGGCATGAAATCGCGCTGATAGCTAAGGGCGGGTTTCGATGTTGTACTGCTTGATCTTCTTGTAGAGGTTGGAGCGCGGGGTCTGGATCGCCTTGGCGGTCTGCAGGATGTTGTAGTTGTTCTCTTTGAGCTTCTCGATCAGGAAGGCGCGCTCGGCCACGTCCTTGAACTCCTGCAAGGTGGCGGCATTCAGATTGGAGAGCGTGCCGGGCGCCGCCGCCGCGCCGAGCTCGGCCGGCAAATCGCTGAGCTGCACCCGCTCGCCGTCGTGCAGGATCAACATCCGCTCGACCGTGTTCTTGAGCTCGCGCACGTTGCCTTTCCAGGGCAGCTCCTGGAAGCGGGCGATCACCTCGGGAGCGAAGCGCTTGGGCTTGAGGTTGTTGTCGCGGATGAACAAACGCGTGAAGTGCTCCACCAGCAGCGGAATGTCCTCGCGCCGCTGCTTGAGCGACGGCACCCGAATCGGCACCACCTTGAGCCGAAACAGCAGATCCTCACGGAACCGGCCCTCGCTGACCAGCTCCTCGAGCTCCTGGTTGGTGGCCGCGATCACCCGCACATCGACCTTCAAGGTGCGTCCGGCGCCGACCCGCTCGATCTCGCCTTCCTGCAGCACCCGCAGCACCTTGGCCTGGACTTTCAGGCTCATGTCGCCGATCTCGTCGAGGAAGATAGTGCCGTCGTCGGCCTGCTGGAACTTGCCCGGCTTGCGCTCGGTGGCGCCGGTGAACGAGCCCTTCTCGTGGCCGAACAGCTCGCTCTCGATCAGATCCTCCGGAATCGCCGCGCAGTTGACTTGGATGAACGCTTTGTCGGCGCGCTTGGACTGGCGGTGGATCGCTCGCGCCACCAGCTCCTTGCCAGTGCCGCTCGAACCCGTGATCAGCACGGTGGCCTGGGTCGGCGCGGCGCGCTCGATGTCGGCCCAGACCCGTTTGAGCGCCGCGCTGCTTCCGATCATGCGGTAGCGTTGCTCGACGTCGTGCTGCAGGTTGCGCAGCTGGCGCGCCAAACGGTGCTGAGCCAAGGCGTTGCGCGCCACCAACAGCACGCGGTCGCGCTCGAGCGGCTTTTCGAGGAAATCGAACGCCCCCAGCTTGGTGGCCTCGACCGCCTGGCCGATGCTGCCGTGACCGGAGATGATCACGACCGGGACCGACGGGTCTTCCTGCTTGAGCAGCGGCAGCAGCTCGAGCCCGTCGCGCTGCGGCATCTTGATGTCGAGAAACACCAGATCGGGGTGTTCCTCGCGCAGCAACTCGAGCCCCTGCTGGCCGTCGGCGGCGCTGGCGACCTCGTAGCCCTCGTAATCGAGGATCAAGGCGAGCGATTCACGCACGCCCTGCTCGTCGTCGATGACGAGGACTTTCGCCTTGCGAGCAGCGGACACGAATTATTGCGGTTTGGAGGCGGTGACGAAGAACCCCCTGCCGCCTTCGGCCAGGGCATAGAACAGCACCAGCTCGGCGGGATCCCGCAGCGCGTCGGCCAGGCGTCGCTCGAAGTCATCCAGCCCGCCGAGCGGCTGGCGATTGATCTCGGTGAGCACCATGCCCTGCTCGAGTCCGGCCTGGGCCGCCGCGCTGCCCGGCTCGACCGCCGTTACCACCACGCCGCGGACCTCCGGATCCAGCTTGAGCTCGCGGCGCAGGCGCGGGGTGACCTCGTCAACCGAAAGCCCGAGCGGCTCGCGGGGATTCGCGCTGGCCAGGATCGGCTCGGGCGCCGCCGGCCCGTCCGCGCTGCGGTCGGCCAGCACCACCGCCAGCTGCCGCCGGCCGCCGTCGCGCCAGATGGTGAGCTCGGCGCGATCGCCCGGCTGCATGCCGCTGATCCGGCGCACCAGCCCGGAGCTGTCTTCGACCGCCTCGCCGTTGACCTCGAGGATAACGTCGCCGTGCTGGAGCCCAGCCCGCTCGGCCGGCTTGCCGGGGACCACGTCGTTGACCAGAGCCCCTCGAGCGCCGGGCAGGGCGAACGCCTGCTGGGTCTCCGCCGTCACCGCGCCGACGCTGACCCCGATGTAGCCGCGCACCACCCGGCCGTGGCTTTGGAGCTGGGGCAGCACCTGCTTGGCGATGTTGATCGGCACCGCGAAGCCGATCCCGAGACCGGGGCTGACGATCGCGGTATTGATCCCGATCACTTCGCCGTCGGCGTTGAGCAGCGGTCCGCCGCTGTTGCCGAAGTTGATCGCCGCATCGGTTTGGATGAAATCGTCGAACTCGCGGTGACGCGAGATGTTGCGCCGCTCCTTGCCGCTCACCACCCCCACGGTCACCGAATGGTCGTAGCCGTAGGGATTGCCGATCGCGATCACCCAGTCGCCGACCCGCATGGCGTCGGAGTCGCCCAGCGGAGCGAACGGCAGCTCGCTGTCGGCGTCGACCTTGAGCAGCGCCAGATCGGTTTCCGGATCGCTCCCCACCAGCCGGGCGCTCAAGCTCTGGCCGTCGCTCAGCCGCACCTCGATCGCACTGGCCGACTCGACCACATGGTGGTTGGTCAGGATGTTGCCGTCCGCGCTGATCAACACCCCGCTGCCGGCACCTTCGCGCGGCTCCGGCTCGGGGGCGTCGGGCTGGTTCTGAAAGAACCATTTGGGGAACAGCTCTTCGAGCGCCCCATCCGGCTCTCTCGCGCCGCCGGCGACGCTCTGCGGCACCGTGGCAGTGATGAACACCACCGCCGGATTGACCTTTTCGGCGATGTCGGCGAAAGAGGCCGGTTCGCCCCGCGCCGGCCCGCTGAGAGTCGCGATCGATCCGGCCAGCCACACGACCGCGGCCGCTTGACGGCCCCAAACTGCGCCGTTTTGAAGCACCTGCATCCGGCCCAGTTTATCCGCCCGTTCAGGCACCATCAAGCGACTCCATCGCGCTCCGACAGGGGTGCTTCGGTGAGATGGTACTCTTTGAGCTTACGCTGCAGGGTCCGCAAGCCGATCTGGAGCTCGCGCGCGGCGCGCGAGCGATTGCCGCCGGCCGCATCGAGCGCGCTCAGGATCGCGCGGCGCTCGATCTCGGCCAGCGGCAGGTTGGCCCAGCCGGCCGGGTCGTCGGCGCCGGCCGCGGTCGAGCGGGCCAGTTCGGCCGGCAGATCGCCGGGCTCGATGATCTCGCGGGTCGACAGCACCACGGCGCTTTCGATCGTGTTGCGCAGCTCGCGCACGTTGCCTTCCCAGCGCGCTTCGACCAAGCGCTGCAACGCCGCCGGGCTCAAACCGCGCAGCGGCTTGTTGTGCTCGGCCGCGAAGCGGCGCAGGAAGTGATCGGAAAGCAGCGCGATGTCTTCGCGCCGCTCGCGCAGCGGCGGCAGCCGCAAGGTCACCACTTTGAGCCGGTAGTAGAGATCCTTGCGGAACTTACCGGCCTCGACCGCCCGCTCCAGATCGGTGTTGGTGGCCGCGATCAAGCGCACATCGATGCGCACGGTCTCTTGGCCGCCGACCCGCATGAACTCGCGCTCCTCGAGCACCCGCAGCAGTTTGACCTGGAGATCCTGCGGGATCTCGCCGATCTCGTCGAGGAACAAGGTGCCACGGTGGGCCAGCTCCAGCTTGCCGATCGAGCGCTGCACCGCCCCGGTGAAGGCGCCGCGCTCGTGGCCGAACAGCTCGCTCTCGAGGATGCCGGGCGAGATCGCGCCGCAGTTGAGCGGCAGAAAGCGGCGCTCGCGCCGCGGGCTGTTCTGATGCAGCGCGTTGGCGACCAGCTCCTTGCCGGTGCCGCTCTCCCCCACCAACAAGACGCTGGCGTGGGTCGGCGCGACCAGCCGCAGCTGATCGAACAGCGCCCGCATCGCCGGCGCGTTGCCCAGGATGCTGCCAAAGCCGAACTTCTCGTCGAGCCGCCGGCGCAAGAATTCGTTTTCGCGCTCGAGCTGGCGGCGCGCCACCGCGTTCTCGACCCGCTTGCGCAGCTCGGCCAGATCGACCGGCTTGAGCATGTAATCGTCGGCGCCGGATTTCATCGCTTCGACCGCGTTCTCGACGCTGCCGTAAGCGGTGATCAGCAGCACCGGGATCGCGCTACTGCGCTCTTTGACCGTGCGCAGCACCTGCATGCCGTCGGCGCCCGGCATCCGCAAGTCGGTGACCACCGCGTCGAGCTCGCCGAGCCCTTCGTGGCGCGCCAGAAACTCGCTGCCGTCGCCGAACGGCAGCACCTCGAAACCGACCCGCTCGAGTGCGCGCGAAAGGCTGCGTAGGCCTTCGGGCTCGTCGTCGATGATCGCGATGCGGCCGCGCGGCTCGCCGGACGATGGGCCCGCCGCCGCGCTCATGCGTTCGCCTCGCGCGCGGCGGCCGGCAGCACCAGCGTGAAGCGGCTACCCGCCCCGGGGCTGCTGTCCACCTCGATCCGCCCGCCGCCGTTCTCGATCAGACGCCGAGCGATCGCCAACCCCAGACCGGTGCCGCCGCGGCGCCGGCTGAAGAAGGCCTGGAACAGGCGCTTCTGATCCTCAGGCGTGATGCCGGGCCCGTCGTCGGCGACCGTGAGCCGCAGCCAACCGTCGATCGCCTGGGCCCGTAGGGTCACGGTGCCGCCGCCGCCCGGCTCGACCGCCTGGACCGCATTGAGCAGCAGGTTGAGCAGCGCCTGCTTGAGCTGGGTCTCGTCGCCGCTCACCGGCGGCAGCTCGGCCGGCAGCTCGCGCACCCAATGCACCCGCGGCGGCAGCGGCGGCAGCAGCCCCACCGTCTCGTAGACCAGCTTGGCGACTTCGACCGCGGCGCGTTCCGGATCGGCCGGGCGCGCATACTGCAGAAAGTCGCTCACCAGCCGGTTGAGCCGGGAGATCTCTTTGAGCGTCGATCCCAGCATCGACTGGACCTCGGGCGCAGTTTGCGGCTGGGTCTCGACCTCCTCCTGCAGCAGCTGGACGTTCATCCGCATGGCGTTGAGCGGATTGCGGATCTCGTGCGCCAGCCCGCTGGCCAGCACCCCGAGGCTGGCGAGCTGCTCGGTGCGGCGGCTGCGGGCTTCGGCGCGGGCCACTCGCGTAATCAGGGTGAGCGTGTACAGAAAGGCCAGCAGGATCAGCCCCAGGCTCACGCCGCCGCCGACCAGCAGTTTGTCGGTCAGCTCGCGGTGCAGCAGCCGGAGCCGGCGCTCGATCTCCTCCTGGGGAATGCCGACCCGCAGCACCTGGCCCGGAGCGTTCGCGGTCGCGAGCGGGACCGCCACATCGAGCGCTTGGTAGCGCTTGTCCGGGCCCTCGATCGGCACGCTCTGGGGCTCGCGCGAGGTCCGCGGCCGGGCCGGCAGCAAGAGCGGCCCGCGCACCATTGCCTGCTCGGTGATCAGGACGCCATTGACCGGGCGGCCGCGCGCGTCCTCCACCTGGACGTAGCGAAAGGCCCTGAGCCGCGCGTACAGCATCTGGCCCAGCACCGGGTCGGGACGCGGCGGCGCGGCGACGCCGGACGGCAGCTCGGCCGGGGCCCGAGAGATCCGGGCACCGCCTTCCGGGGCCTGGTTCTGGAGCTGGTGCAGCGCGCTCGCCAGCCGGTCGGCTTCCTCGCGCGACTCGCGCACCACCTGATCCAGAACCCGCTGATTGAGCCCGCGCAGCGACACGAAGGCCAGCAGCCCGAAGCTGCCAGCGGTCAACAGACAGAACAGGACACCGGCCAGCAGCAGCTCGCGCCGGTATCTGGGGCGTTCGTCCGAATCTGCGTTCTTGACATGCATAGGCCGCGTCATTTTGGCGCAGTAGGGCCCGGAAAGCCAGCTTCCAACCCCTCAAGCCACCTGCGCCGATCCTACAGAGCAATTCCGAGGCCAGCTCGGCCAGCTACCGCCGAGGGCCGCCCTGGCGCGGATCGCTTCACCCGGTGATTCAGGCGGATTCCGGCCTGGTCAGGCCAGGCGCTGCTCGATGACCCCGTAGCGGCGAGCCAACTCGCCGACCACTTCGGGCGGCAGCCGCGGGGCGGGAGGCTCTTTGTTCCAGGTCCCCTGCTCTTCGATCCACTGGCGCAGGTACTGCTTGTCGTAGTTGCGCTCGACGCCGTCCGGGCCGGAGAGCCAAAAGCGCGACGAGTCGGGGGTCAGGATCTCGTCGATCAGCAGCAGCTCGCCGCCGAGCTGGCCGAACTCGAACTTGGTGTCGACCAGAATCACGCCGCGGCTGGCGCAGTGCTCCGCCGCCAGGGCGAACAGCTCCAGGCTCAGCCGCTCGAGCCGCGCCGCCAGCGCCGGCCCGATCGAGGCCACCAGCGCCGCGAGCTCCACGTTCTGATCGTGCCCGCTGCTGGCTTTGGTCGAGGGGGTGAACAGCGGCTGCGGCAAGGCGTCGCCGTTGTTCAAACCGGCCGGCAGACGGTGGCCGGAAACGGTTCCGATCCGCTGGTACTCCTTAAATCCGCTGCCGGTGAGCCGGCTGCGCACGATGCACTCGAAATCGACCCGCTGCGCCTTGCGCACCAGCATCGCGCGGCCGCCGAAATCATGTTGGCTGAACGGCGCCGGAAAATCGCGCGGATCGATGCTGAGCAGATGGTGCGGGATCCGGCCCTCGAGCCGGTCGAACCAGCGGCGCGACATCCGGGTCAGCACCGCTCCCTTGCCGGGAATCGGATCGGGGAACACCACGTCGAAGGCGCTGAGCCGATCGGACGCGACCATCAGCAGCCGCTCGCCCAGATCCCAGACGTCGCGCACCTTGCCGCGGTAGCTCGGTTCAGGCAGGCTCATTCGGCCCTTCAGGTCAGCGCTGGGCCCGCCACGCGGCGGCTCAGAGCGTGAGGATCTCCTTGCGCTTCTTCTCGGCGGCGGCGTCGATCTGCCCAACATAGCGGTCGGTCAGCTCCTGGACCTTGGCCAGGGCGGTGCGCTCCTCGTCCTCGCTGATCTTCTTGTCCTTGCTGAGCTTCTTGGCCTCGTCGTTGCCCTCGCGGCGCAGCTGCCGCACCGCGGTTTTGGCCTCCTCCGCCAGCTGGCTGACATGCTTGGCGAGCTGCTCGCGGCGCTCGGCGGTGAGCTGCGGGATCGGCACCCGGATCATCTTGCCGTCGTTCATCGGGTTGAGGCCCAGATCGCCGGCCTGAATCGCGCGCTCGATCTCGGACAACGCGCTCGGGTCGTAGGGCTGGACCGTGATCAGATGCGGCTCCGGCGCCGCCAGCCCGGCGAGCTGGTTGAGCGGCGTGTCGGTGCCGTAGTACGAAACCTTGATCCCGTCGAGAATGCCCACGTTGGCGCGGCCGGTCCGCACCGTGCGCAGTTTCTGCGCCAACACCGTCAGCGAAGCTTCCATTTTGGATTCCAGCCGCCCGTAGAGTTGCTCCAGCATGCGGTCACTCCCCTGTCATTGCACCGTCGTACCGATGGTCTCCCCTTGAACCACGCGCCGCACGTTGCCGGGCTGCTTCAAATTGAACACCACGATCGGCAGCTGGTTGTCCTTGCACAGCGAAATCGCGGTCGCGTCCATCACCCGCAGCTCCTTCTCCAGAATCTCCTGGTAGGAGATGCGATCGAACCGTTTGGCATTGGGATCGACCTTCGGATCGCCGTCGTAGACGCCATCGACCTTGGTGGCCTTGAGCAGCACGTCGGCGTGAATCTCCATCGCGCGCAGCGCCGCCGCGCTGTCGGTGGTGAAATACGGGTTGCCGGTGCCGCCGGCGAAGATCACCACCCGGTCCTTCTCCAGATGGCGCAGCGCGCGGCGCCGGATGAACGGCTCGGCCAGATCGCGCACTTCGATCGCGGTGAGCACTCGGGTGATGACCCCGGCGCGCTCGAGCGCATCCTGGAGCGCGAGCGCGTTGATGATGGTGGCCAGCATGCCCATCTGATCGGCGCTGACCCGATCCATGCCCTGGGCGCTGGCGCCGCGGAAGATATTGCCGCCGCCGATGACGATCGCGATCTGGACCCCGTGCCCGTGGGCTTGGCGCACCTCCTCGGCGAGGTAGCTCAGCATCGCCGGATCAATGCCGAATTCGCGACCGCCTAGCAGCGCCTCCCCGCTGAGCTTCAGCAGGACGCGCTTGTACCGGGACGGCCGGGGCACGGATTAGCTGTCTTTCTCGCCCTCGCCGCCGAGCTGGTAGCGAACGAAGCGTTCGACCTGAACCGGCCCGCCGAGCTGCTGGGCGCTTTCGGTCAGCAGCGCCCCCACGGTCTTACCTTCGTCGCGCACGAACGGCTGCTCGACCAGACAGACCTCACCATAGAACTTCTTGAGCTTGCCGTCGATGATCTTGTCGATCACGGCCGGAGGTTTGCCGCTGCTCGCCATCTGGTCGCGCGCGATCTCCCGCTCGCGCTCGATCACGGCGGCCGGGACGTCGGCCGGCGCGACGTAGCTGGGGTTGGCGGCGCAGACGTGCATCGCCAGATCCCGCGCCAGCCTGCGCAGCCCCTCGGCTCCGCCGTCGGGCCCGCGGAGCGCCACCATCACTCCGATCTTCCCACCGGCGTGGATGTAGCAGCCCAGGGTGCCGCTCTGGGGGGCTTCGATGCGCTCGAAGCGGCGCACCGCCATGTTCTCGCCGAACTTCGCCACCGCCTCCTTGAGGGTCTCGCCGACCGTGCCCTTGCCCGACAGCTTGAGATCGCTCAGCGCCGGCCCGCCCTTGGGCTGGTCCTCGGCACGCGGCTTGGTCGGCGCGTGCTCGGCCACCAGCTTGGCGATCTCAGCGGCAAGGGCGCGGAATTCGGGATTCTTGGCCACGAAGTCGGTCTCGCAGTTGACCTCGACCAGCACCCCGAGCCGGCCGTCGGGGCCGAGGTGGGAGGCAATGATGCCGTCGTTGGCCGCGCGCGCGGCTTTTTTCTCGGCCAGCGCCACCCCGCGCTTGCGCAGGATCACCTGCGCCTGCTCGAAATCGCCGCCGGCCTCGGCCAGAGCCGCCTTGCAATCCATGAAGCCGGCGCCGGTCCTCTCACGCAGCTCCTTGACCATTTGAGCGCTGATTTCCATATCGATCTCTCTCGTTCCGATCTCGGTTGGGGTGCCGAGCCCTCGACCCGGCGCTGCCGCAGGCGGCGTAGCCGCGGGCCGCGCGACCCGGACTCGGGATGCGAACAGGCTGATGCCCTACGGTCCGGCCGCAGCTTTGGCCTTGGCCTCGGAATCGGCCAGGCCGCGAGGACTCGAACCCTCCGCCAAGGTCTCCTCCACCTCCTCGGCTGCCAACTCCTTCTCTTCGATGTCGCGAGCCTGTTGCTGGATGATGCGACCCTCGAGGTAAGCGTCGGCGATCCGCGAAGTGAACAGCTTGATCGCCCGGATTGCATCATCGTTGCCCGGGATCACGTAATCGATGCCGTCGGGACTGCAATTGGTGTCCACCACCGCGATGATCGGAATCTTCAGACGCCGGGCCTCGGCCACCGCGATGTGCTCCTTCTTGACGTCGATCACGTAGACCGCGCCCGGCAGGTTCGGCATCTCCTTGATCCCGCTGAGCACCTTCTCGAGCTTGAGGCGCTCCTTCTCCAAGCGGGCCACTTCCTTCTTGGACAGCTTTTCGTACTGCCCCTCGGTCGCCATCGCTTCGATTTCCTTGAGCCGTACGATCGACTTGCGGATGGTGTCGTGGTTGGTCAGTAGACCGCCGAGCCAGCGCTGATTGACGAAGAACTGGCTGCAGCGCAGCGCCTCTTCCTGAATCGTCTCCATCGCCTGGCGTTTGGTGCCGATGAACAACAGCGGCTTGCCCTCGCTCGCGAGATCGGAGATGAAGCGCAGTGCGGTCTTGAACAACCCCAAGGTCTTGTGCAGATCGATGATATAGATGCCGTTGCGTTGGCCGAAGATGTACGGCTTCATCTTCGGATCCCAACGATTGGTTTGGTGCCCGAAATGAACCCCGGCTTCGAGCAATTCCTTCATGCTGACCGAGACCAAAACCCGCCTCCTAAACGTGCCTTAAGGCGCCGTCCTAGCGCTTCGAGTACTGGAAGCGCTTGCGCGCGCCGGGCTGACCGTACTTTTTGCGTTCTTTGACCCGCGCATCGCGGGTCAAGAACCCCGCGCCGCGCAGCTTCTTGCGGAACTCGGGATTGTACTCCACCAGGGCGCGCGAGATGCCGTGCCGCACCGCGCCCGCCTGTCCCGAGCTGCCCCCGCCGCAGACGTTCACGTAGATATCGAACTTGTCAGCGCACTCGGCCAGCTTGAGCGGCTGCTGAACCTGAAGCCGCAGCGGCTCGCTGGCAAAGAAATCTTCGAAGCCGCGGCCGTTGATTTTGATTCCTCCGGTTCCAGGCCGGAGAAACACCCGCGCGATGGCGCTCTTGCGCTTGCCGGTTCCGTAATACTGAATGGTCGCCATGGCTCTCCTTCCTAGGACACGCCCTGGGTCCCGCGCCGAGACCAACTCAGAGCGCCACCGCCTGCGGATTCTGGGCTTCGTGCGGGTGGCTGGGGCCGGCATAAACGCGCAGCTTCTTGAGCATTTGGCGTCCGAGGCGAGTCTTGGGCAGCATCCCGCGAACCGCGTTGAGAATCAGGCGCTCCGGATGGGCCTTGCGCACCTCGGCGACCGAATGCGCCGTGATCCCGCCGGGATAACCGCTGTAGCGGTAATAAAACTTGTCGGACTCCTTCTTGCCAGTGACCTTGATCTTCTCCGCGTTGATCACCACCACATGGTCTCCATGATCCCACTGCGGAGTAAAGGAGGCCTTGTGCTTGCCGAGCAGCAGGGTCGCGACTCGGCAGCTCAGGCGCCCCAGCACGGCGTCCTGGGCGTCGAGCAGCAACCACTTCGAGGCCGCCTGGCTCGGCGGCGTCATCACAGTCTTCGTCATCGTTCGTTCTTTCCAGTTTTCAGCCGCCGGGCGGGGGCGCGATTTCTAGCGGGCCAGGGCCCCACACGGACTAACGCACAGCCGACCAAAGTCCCAGCGATAAACTCGTAGCTTACCGGCCCTAAGAGGGTCTGTCAAGAATGAGATTCGGCGAGCTTGGGTCCCTCCGGTTGGAGGCCGGCCGACCCTATCCAGCGCCGGTCTGGAGCTTATCGAGGTGCTGAAGGAAAGCCGGCGCATCGAGAAAACCGGTCAGCCGCAGGTCGGGTCGCTCCCGGCCGCTGGCGTCGAAGACCAGGACGGTTGGGAGGCCGAGGATCTGGAAGCGTTCGGCGATCGCGGCCACTTCTGGAGTGCCCTGGGTGAAGTCCAGCTTGACCAGCACGAAATCCTTGAGCCGGGCTTGGGTTCGCGGATCGGCATAGGTGTACTTGTCGAGCTCTTTACAGGCCACGCACCACTCGGCCCACACATCGACCAAGGCCGGTTTGCCTTCGGCTCGGGCCTGGGCCAGAGCCGCATCGAGATCGTGGCGCCAGACCAGCTCACCGGCGCCGCTCGGACCGGCGAGCAGCGGACCGGTGGCGATGAACAGCCCGGCCGCCATCGCCAGCGCACCGACCAGCTTGCGGACCTTCACCGCGGCCGAGCTCCCGATATAGGAGAGATGGAGCGCGCCGAGCAGGGCGCCGGCTCCGACCAAAAGCGCCGCGATCAGATAGCCCCAGGTACTTTCTGGACGCCACCGACCGAGGGCGGGAAAGCCGTCCTTCAGGAAGTAGAGCGCCACCGCCAGCAGCAGCACGCCGAACGCCGATTTGACTCCCTCCAGCCAGGCGCCGCTCTTGGGCAGGCGCACGGCGAAGACCGCCAGGATCAAGAATGGGAGCCCCAGCCCGAGGGCGAACACGAACAGGAGCAAGAAGCCGTGCACCAGATTGCCGGACAGCGCCACGAAAGCGAGCACCGCGCCCAGCACCGGCCCGGTGCAAGGCGCGGCGATCACTCCGCTCACCAGGCCCATGGCGAAGGCGCCGCCGAAGCCGCGACCTCCGACCTGGGCCGCGCGAGTCTGCCATGAGACCGGCAGCTGAATCTCGTATAGACCGAGCAGCGAGAGCGCCAAGACGATGAACACCGCTCCGACCGCGGCGGAGACCGCCGGATGGCTCAAGAACTGGCCGAACACCGCTCCGGTCGAGGCCGCAACCACGCCGAGCCCGGCGTACATCGCCGCGATCCCGAGCACGTACGAGCAGGCGATCAGACCGGCTTCCCATTTGCTTTGGGCTTGGCGCGCGCCGAACACGCTGACCGTGATCGGGATCAGCGGATACACGCACGGGGTGAACGCCGTCAGGGTGCCGCCGACGAAGATCGCCGCATAGGCGAGCAGGCTGCCCTGAGCCAAGAGCTGCTCGACCTGACTCATGTTCTGCCAGAGACTCTAACGCAGGAACGCGGTCAGGGTCAGGCCGAAACCGATCAGCAGCAACAAACCGAACCCGATGGTGAGCGATTCGGCGCGCCGCATGCCGTGCTCACCGGTCCACAGCCCGTGCTCGACCCCGAACAGCCACAGCCCGTCGGCGAGGTGGTAGGCGACTCCGGTCAGACCCAGAACGTAAACCGCGAAGGTCAGCGGCTCGCTCAAACCCTCGCGCATGTGGTGAAAGTCGATCTCGTAGCCTTCGAGCCGCGGCTCGAGGGTGGTCTTGTAGACGTGGGCGCCGACGAACAAGAGCACGCCGATGCCGCTGATCCGGCGCAGCAGATACTTCAGATTGGTGTAGTGGGGCATGGTCCCCAGGTTGGGGCGGCTCCGAGCCGAGATGAAAGTGCCATAGATCGCATGGTAGAGCAGCGGCATGTAGACCAGCAGGATCACCAGCGGCCGGTAGAACGGCGCCCCCACCACCTCCCGCAGGCGCTGGTCGAACGGCTCGGCCCCGATCAGCGCGTACGCGTTGTTCCACAGGTGCCAGATCACGTAGACGCCCAGTGGAACGATCCCGAGGAAAGAGAACAGCTTGCGCCAGTAAAACGCCTTCACGGCCGATTGGGGTGCGCTGGATTCGGACGCCGTTGCCATGCCGGTGAGCCCATGATCCTGCGCCATCCGGAGCAAATAGCGCAAGTCCCAAGCTTGGAAGCAGCCTCCTGATGTTGCCGTTCCACCGCCACTATAATGATGCGAAGTCCCGAGACATGGAATTCAGCGCCGAATACGATCCCGGCGAGCAATCATGAAACGGCGGCGGGCGCTACGCTGGGCCGCCGGCGTTTTGATGGCGGCCTGCGGGCTCGAAGCGCAGCCGGCGATTGACATCTCGCCCGGCAGCGGCCTGACCGGAGGGTTGCTGGATCTGGCGATCACGGTCTCGCATCCGAACGGCTTGGGGGCGCTCGACGCCGCCTCGTTCCGGCTTTCGGTCAACCGCGCCGACTTCACGGCAGCGGCGATCGAATGGGTCCTGTCGAATCCGGCGCATGTTGCCGTCGCGCCCGACGGCCGAGCCATCACACTCAACTTCCCGGCCCTGGCTTATCCGTTTGCAGGCGTGGCAGCCCCGACCACCCTCGCCGCCGCAATCGCGGACCACGCCGGACGATGGAGCCACCGCGGCGTCGTCTTTGGCCTCGACGACTGGGGCTATCAGCTGCAGGGTTATGAATCGGATCTCGGCGAGCTGGCCGCCAGTGCTTTCGATCTGCTGGTGATCGACTACAGCCGCGACGGCACGGCTGAAACGGAGTTCAACGCCGGCCAAATCGCGGCGGTCCGAGACGGGATCGGAGGCTCCAAGGTGGTGCTCGCCTACCTCTCGATCGGCGAGGCCGAAAGCTACCGTTACTACTTCGACCCCGACTGGATCGATCCCGAGACCGGACAGCCGAGCGCCGCCGCGCCCTCTTTCTTGGACGGCCCAAACTCGGACTTCCCCGACAACTACAAGGTGCGCTACTGGATGCCGGGCTGGCGCGCGATCCTGTTCGGTCGCGCCAGCCCAGGTCTGGAGCGGAGCTATCTCGACCGCATCCTCCAAGCCGGATTCGACGGTGTCTACCTGGACATCATCGACGCTTATGAAACCTACGGTCCGGACGGCACCAATCTGCGTCCCAGCGCGGCCAGCGATATGGCACGGCTGGTGTTGGATCTGGCCGAGTACGCCCGGCGGGCTTACTCTCGCACTGATTTCATCGTCGTACCTCAGAACGGCTCCGGTCTGCTCGAGCGACTGGAGCCGGGGCTGGGCTCGGAATACCTTCGCGCGATCCAGGCGATCGGAGCCGAGGACACGTTCTATTTCGGCGATCTCGAGGAGAACAACCCGCTCGATCCCCAAACCGAGGTGATTGCCCAACTGAGGCAGTTCCGCAGCGCCGGCAACCTGGTGTTGGCGATCGACTACCTCACCCAGTCCAGCAAGATCGACGACTTCTTCGCCCGCTGCGAAGCCGAAGACTGGATCGCCTACGTATCGGTCCGCGATCTGGATCGACTCACGATGCCCCAAGGCCACTCGCCCGACTGACGGCACCGCTCGAAAGCAGGACCGTTGCAGGGCTGGGTCCGAACAGCCTTGCGCGAGCTGCTCCGGCCGCATATGCTCCCGCGGGTCGAAGATCGGCTTGGCGCGAACGCCAAGAACCACGCACCGGCTGCGATCTCCCGACCACCGCCAAAAAACTCAGCCATGATTCCGGTCTCGTGAGCTTCCGGCCCTGGGTCTGGATCGGCTGTCTGATCGCCGGCTTTCCCGCAACCTCCGCGGCAGCGTCAACCCCGGAGGAAACTGCCGCGCCCGCCACGAGCCCGCGCCGATCGGCGCTTCCGGTCGAAGCGCAAGGGCAGCTTGCCCGGCGTTTTGCCCCGGTCTTGATCTTTCATCCTGAGGAGAAATATCTGCCCTGCAGCCCGCTGTTCCCGCTGGAGGTGTCAGCCCCAACTCGGCGCGCCGCGCCGCGCGACGCCTCGGCGAGCATGACCCTGGAGCTGCTCGGCGACGTCCGTAGCCGCCAGGCGTTCTACGACTCCTTGGACCCGGCCGAAAAATTCGCGTTAGCAACCGTCTACTACCAAGCGTATCCGCTCGACCAAGACGACGGCGAGCGCGTGGTGGTCGAGTACTGGCTCTACTACGTTCACAACCAATACCGCGTCCGGGCCGGGCTGATTCCCCTGGCAGTCGACGCGTCGCATCCCAACGACGCCGAGCACGTCTTTCTGATTCTGCGCCCGTCCGGCATCGGGTCCGCCGAGCCCACCCACCGGGCCGAGCGGTTCGCCATCGAGGAGATCCTTTACGGCGCTCATGGTCCCCATGTCCCCAACGGCAGCTTTCGGTTTCCGGAAGGCTTCGAGCCCGATCGCACTCCACCACTCTTGGTGGAGCTCGGCGGCCATGCGGTCGCTCCCGACCTCGACGGCGACGGCCGATTCACCCCTGGGTCCGATGCGACCTCCGGCGGCAAGTTCATTTGGGGGATCCGCGACCAAGGACACAAATGGGCCAAGTACAATCCGAACTACATGCTGCCGCGGGGCAACGATGCCACCGCGATCTATCATCCCGGCACGCCACGCTGGAACCGGGGCGGCGGATTCGGCGCAACCAAGGCGACCGACGGCAGAACCTATCACCCCTATCGGCTCGAGCATGTCGACCGCCTCGAGGCTGAGTTCGACGAGCTCGAGCTTTCGGATCGCAGCGTCGAGCAGATCTTCCAGAACGCGGTATTCTGGTTCAAGCGACTCCTCGGACGGTCCGACGGCAGCCCCAAGCGGCTGCTGCTCCCGTCGCGGCACGAGGACTTTCGGAATCCACAGCGCATGCGCGGCGGTTACCCTGGCAACCGCCGCGGCCTGATCGCGGGCTACACCGCCATCCTCTCCGGCCACACTTTCTTTGTCGGCGGCCGCAACCAATGGGCCAACGATTCGAGTGTGGTTCCGAACCTCGAGCTCAACGGCAGGGCCTACTTCACATTGGAGGGGCGGGATTTCTACCAGATCGATGTGCTGGGTCTCTACCCGATCGATGCGTCGGCCAGCCTCTTGGTCGGCGGCGGATTGCTGACCGACTCGCTGCGACTGGAAAACCGGCAGTTTCTGTTCCAGGCCGGGCTCGAGCTGGGTTTCGGGCGGCTGCGATTCCGCAATACGTTCAGGACCCAGGGTGAAGTCAGCCGCGCCTGGTACGATTTCAGCGTCTTCTTCATACCCTGATCGTGCTTGCTTCCGGGTCCGGTGCCCGCTTCTGCGCAACCAGAACAGAACGCTCGTTTCGCCCTGCTGCCGCGCTGGCTCCTAGTGTCCCGTATCCGAAATAGCTTACCAATCGTTCGGGGCGCCGCGGCTCCAGCTGCAAGGCGCCGCGACGCAGGCGATACCGTAGTATCGGCGAGGAGCGGCAACGCCGCAGATGGGGCCGCGCCGCCCCGAACCCGAAGGGCGCCAGGCGGTTGCGGGCGCATCCTTCGTTGCTCGTCGTCGACGATGCGCACGGCATCGTCTCCTCCTCGCGCCTCGGCTTCGCCTCGCAAGCGCCTGGCGCGATTGGCAAGCTATTTCGGATACGGGACACTAGCTCAAAAGGGTCAGGACGCCGGTGTAGCTGTGCAACAAGCTGATCCCGCGCAACGGTGCGATCTCGGCGTAGGAGAAGAACCCCAACAGCGGGATCTTGCCGAAATGCGCTTGGATGAAGGCGAGATCGATATTCTCGTGACCGTAGAGGTCGCTGCCGCGGGCGCAGCAGTTGAAGTAGAGCGCGACCTTGGGCGCCGGCTCGACCTCGGTCAGCGCGGCCAGCATGCGCTTGAGATCCTCGCGCGCGCCGATCGGCTCGCGCAGCAGAAACAGCAGCGGCTGGCCGTCTTCGACCTCGCCGGCGACGCGGAGGCTGCCGCTCTGCTGATCGACGCCAAGGATCGGACGCACGCGATACTCGCCGTCGACCAGCTGGTCCTGGGAGGGTTCGACCGGCAGGCCGACGAACACATGGGCCGCGATCCGGCGCGGATCCTCGCGCAGCGCCGCCGGCACCACCTCCTCGAATACTTCGCGCGCCGGCCGGCCGCCGATCTCATGAACCAGCTGACCCTGCGCCCGGGTCACCAGCCGGGACCGGCCCAGCGGATGGCACGAGTGCGACACCCCGGTCGCGTGGCGAAACGGGCCGCTCAGGTGGACCGCCGCGAGCGCGTTGTCCCCGAACTGCGAGCCGCTGAACTGGAAGGTGCGGCGCAGCTCGCCGTCTTCGGAAGCCGCGCCGCCGACGACCGGCAGCGGACCGCAGGCTTGCCCGATCGCGTCGAGCAGCGGCTCGGCGCGGCCATGGAACGGATCGGGGAACAACATCAGCAGGTCGCCCGGCTGGCGCAGGGTGTCCAGCTTGGCCCCCAGCGCCTGACCAACCTCGTTCTCGTGACCTTCGAGATCGGTTTTGAACAGCGCGGTGGCGCGCAGACCGGGGCCGCCCAGCACCATCACGGCGACCGCATCCTCTCGCTCTCTCTCGCCGGCCGCGGTCATCACGCCGCGGGCGCTGCATCCGACCGGCGCGGCGCCGGTGCGCCGCTCCAGCTCGGCCAGCAGCTCCGGCAATCCATCGGCGTAGCGGCAGCCGACGAACGCAAGCGTCAGCGCGGCGCGATCCAAACCCGCTTGAATCAGCGCCTGCTCGGCCGCTTCGCGCGCGGCTTCCCGCGAGGAGGGGTGGAACGAGAGTCCCACGCCCGCTACCAAGCCCTCCGACATCTTCAGTGCAACCACGCGACGCCGACCGGCGCCGGAATCAAGCTAAGGAACCACCGTGAACTCTTCCTGGCGTTCCACCCGGTTGTTCCCGGCCAGTGTATCGACGACCGCGATCGTGATCGTGTAGTCCCCCGGTTCGCGGTTGGCCAGCGGCAGCGGTTGGGCTACCGAGTTCTGCGGCAAGGTCTGCGGCGCCAGCCGCACCGTGCTGCCGTCCGGTTTGCGCAGCCGATACTCGACCCGCAGCGCCGGGGTGCCTGTTTCCGGATCCGGCTCGGCACCCGCGACCAGGAAGAAAAGCACCGCTTGATCGGTCGCCTTGCTGAGCCTGCGATCGAGCCGCAACGGCAAACGGCCGCTGCCGACCACCAATTCGGTCTGGACTTGCTCCAAGGGCGGCACCTGCTCCAGCCGTTCGAGCGTCCCTTCCAAAAACAATGCGGTGGGGATGCTGAAGGCGAGCTCATCGAAATCCGGCACCGTCAACTCCAACCGCTGGGTGCTGGCCCGGACGCCGTCAGCGGTGCGGATCCCGAGCAGCAGCGTATAGATGCCCGGCAGCAGCGGCACACCGATCGAATAGGTTGGGCCGGCTCCGCTCGCGGCGGCGGCCGATTCGGAGCCGCTCGGTTGAACGCTGAGCGGGTAGGTGAAGTCGTGAAACTTCGCGATCGACGGACCCGTGCCCTGCAGGACCGCGCCGAACAGGAATAGCTCGGCGCGGCCTCCCGCATCGGTTGGGCTCCAGGGCAAGGTCGACTCCTCCAAGCTGAACGCAAGCGCCACGAAGGTCGAATCCTGCTGCGAAGGGAAGTAGAACGGCTCGATCTGGATCCCGATATCGGTTCGCTTCTCTGCGCCGCTGAGCAGCCGGTCGAGCATCGCGTCTTGTTTCGGATCGCCGGTGAAGGCCGGCACCGGCGGAACGCTCGGCTCGGGCGCGGCCGCCGGCGGCGCGGCAGCGGCGGCGCCGCCCGGCGCCGGAATCCGGGTCGGATCCAACCCGTTGAGCCGATAGGTGGCTGCCTGCGACAGATCCAGTCCCGGCGTGGCCAGGCGGTAGTTGCCGAGCGGATCGCGCTGGAACACGATCTCGGTCTGGCCGCCCATCTCCGGCAGCAGCTCCCGATAGCGCCAGCGGATTTCGACCGGCCGCAGATCCTGCACCCCGCTGGTGGCGCCGAAATCGACCTGTCGGTCTTCGTCCTCTCCGATGCGGCCGCTGCTGGCGGGGCGCTGCGGCTGGGCGCCGGGTCCGCTGGGGGCCCGCACCTCCTGCACGCCGTCGGGCGGACCGAAAGCGAGCAGCACCCGGCCGCGATCGGTGGCCGGCCCGGGACCTCGCTCGCCGCGGGCCCGCTTGCGCGCTTCCTCGACCCGCTCGAGCCAGCCGCGCTTGAACTCGTTCTCCGGGCTCTCCGGAGTCGGATCCCGCCGGGCCCAGAAATCAACGATGAAAGCTTCGCGTTGCTGGTGGCTGCCGAGCTGATCCCAAACCGCCTGTTCCGGCGGCGTGATCAACACCACGGCCTCCTCGGTGATGAAGCGCTCGTGCTCTTTCTTGAGTTGGTCCTCGGCTCCGACCGGCGCGGCCAGCGCGATCATCGAGACCCCTGCGAACATCCAAAGACCATACCGAACCGGCATAGGGCTGTCTCCCTTGGGCTGGTGGAGCCGTCATCGACTGGAGTGAAGCGGTTCAACAACATTATAGCTGCTGCGGCGCGTTCTGCCCGCTGGCGCGGGCTTGGAAAGGTGTTGACCTTCACGTCACAAGTGTTTTATCCTCAGTGGCATAGAGCTTTCTGCACGGTGGCTGGACCAACCGCAGTCGGCGGAGTTTGCCGGTTGCGGTCGCGCCAAGGACGCAGACGGTCCGCCGGCAGCGGGTGCAAAAGCCCGGCCCGGCGGCGGAGGTTGCAATGGCAAACGGTGAAATCAGAGTTGGGGTCGTAGGCTACGGAACGATCGGAAAACGGGTCGCGGACGCCGTCCGGCTCCAACCCGACATGGAGCTGGTCGGTGTGACCGCCAACTCGTTCGGCTACAAAATCGCCGCCGCGCGCCATCGCAAGAAGATCAACATCTTCCTGATGTCCGATCAGGACCTGGCCACCTTCAAGTCGGCCGGGGTCGAGCCGGCCGGCAGCTTCGACGATCTGCTCAAATCGATCGACGTGGTGGTCGATTGCACGCCCAAGCCGCTCGGCTCCCAGCACCGTCCGATCTATGAGCAAGCCGGGGTCAAGGCGATCTACCAGGGCGGCGAGAAGAAGGACGTCGCCCAGATTTCCTTCGTCTCGCAGTGCAAGTACAGCGAGAGCCTGGGCAAGGACCACATTCGGGTGGTGAGCTGCAACACCACCGGGATGGCCCGCACCCTGCACGCGATCGACAAGGTCTTGGGCGTGAGCCACGCCCACGGGGTCCTGATCCGCCGCGGCACCGACAGCAACGATCACAAGAACGGACCGATCAACGCGATCGTGCCCTCCTTCGAGCAGCCGTCGCATCACGGCCCCGATGTCCGCACCATCCTGCCGCGGCTCGAGATCTTCACCACCGCGTTCGTGGTGCCGACCACCTTGATGCACGTTCATGACCTGGTGCTGGATCTGCGCAACCCGGGCTACGAGATCGAGTCCGTCGCCGAGATCCTGCGGGCCACGCCGCGGCTGCGGGTGATTCCCAAGGACCAGAAGGTCAACTCCACCGCCGAGGTGCTGGATTACTCCAAAGACCTGGAGTTCAACCGCGGCGACATGATGGAGATCTGCGTCTGGGAGCGTTCGATCGGTTGCTTCAAGGGCCACGGCTACAACCGCGTGTTCATCAAGCAGGCGGTCCACCAGGAATCCAACGTGATCCCGGAGACGGTCGACGCGATCCGCGCCGCGATGGGGTTCGACCTGGCCGCCCTGGAGAAGCTCCCGGCCGAGTTCCGCCAGGCCTACCAGGCCGAGCGCGCCCGGTTCGAGAAGTCGCGGCTTTACTTGGGCAAAGACGACAAGTGCGAGGAGATCAATCCGTCGCGGGTGGTCACCGACTACACCATGGGCCTGCTCAAGAGCGCGCCCGGCTACTACTAGGCGGCCGGTTGTTAGCCCGCTGGCGGGCCAACTCGGCGATCGCGCGCAGCGCATCCAGGCCCGGGTTACCCTCGACCCGGAAGCCGTTGATGAACAGCGTCGGCGTGCGCTGGATGTTGAGCTGCACCGCGCGCCCCACCCGCTGGGTCAAGCCGCGTTGTACGGCTTGGTCGTTGATGCAGGATTCGAACCGCTGCAGCTCGAGCGGCAGATCCAGCGCGATCTGTTTGAGCTGGTCTTCCGACAGCGCGTCTTGGCGCGCGAACAGCAGGTCATGGTACTCCCAATAGTGCCCCTGGGCCCCTGCGCAATCTGCAAACAGCGCGCCCCAACAGGCGAGCGGATGGAAGGTGCGCTCGAGCGCCGGATTGCACATCGAATCGAGCGGAAAATCCTGGTGCACCAAGCGGAGATCGGATTGCTCCTCGAGCAACTCGTCGAGCACCTCGGCGGCGCGCGCGCAGGCGCCGCATTGAAAGTCGCTGAACATGACGATGGTGACGCTGGCGTCCGCCGGACCGCGCGACGGACCGTTTTCAAGCCAGGCGACCTGCACCGGGCGGCCGACGAAAACTCCCTCGGCTTGATGCCGCAGCCGGTCGCGACGCAGCGCGAGCCCGCTCGCGATCCCGGCTGCGAGCAGCCCAGCGATCAGCGCGGCGACCCAGCGCCCGCGCCGGCTGACGATCGCCCAGCGCGCCCAGCGCCCGGCGTGCGCCGCCAGCAGGTTGGGGCGCCGCGGCCAGGCGGCCCAGCCGGCCAGCACCAGCGCCAAGAGAATGACGTCGAGCGCCAGGCACAGCAGACACCAGGTTTCGATCACGAAGGCCTGAACGCCGATCAGATACAGTCCCTCCATCAGCCCGAGCGCGGATAGGCTGGCTACCAGCGCCAAGCTCGGAGCCTGGAGCTCGGCGCGGCGCAGCGCCGCCATCAGCAGAATCAAGACCGCGAGGAAATACAGACTGCTGTACGCCGCCAGCGGCCAGCCCAGCAGCTCGGAGTATTCGCTGCGGGCGACCCGATAACAATCGGTGGTCTCTCCCAACCCGCAGCCCGGAGCTCCGCGATACTCGCTGAAGACGTGGATGCGCAGGAGCACGGCCGAGACGAACAGACCGACCAGCGCGTGCGCCAAGGCGAAGTGCATCAACCGGCGCAGCCGCTTAGCCCGCATGTTGAGCTCCTCGACCGACCGCTGGCGCATACGGTAAGGCGTCGAGTCTGCGGCGGCGCAGGCTTCGCGGCCGGGGCCGGCGAAACGGTGTTCGACTGTGATCTAGACCGTCGCGGCGCATCGTCGGGGCGCCAGTATAGCGGATCCTCGGCGCGGTCCCTCGAGGGCGGGCACCGCGGCCTCCGATCCGGAGCCTGCGCCAGTGGTGGACTGAATCGGATTCGGTCTTGCGGCGTCGAACCGAGCACGCTTGACTTGAAGCGATGGCCTCGGTAGCCTCAAGATTTACGCTGAGATTGGAAAAGAGGTGATCCAGACTGTCCCCCCAGAAACGAACTTCACCGGGAGATGCCGACGATGACCGCTCCATCGCCACCGCAGAGGCGGAAGCCGAAGGGCTTTCCGAGCCCGCCGAGGCGGCCGGACGGCAGCCGGAAGGCAGCGCTCCCGAGTCGCCTGCGGCCCCGCCGCAGCGTTCGGGTCGACCGCGGGGCGCCGAGTCCTCCGACGAAGAGCCGGAGCGCCGCGAGCGCTCGACCTATTCGCGCTCGATCAAAGACACCAGCATCCTGCGCAAGGATGGAGAAACCATCGAGCAGATGCTGCGGCGCTTCAAGCGGCGCTGCTCGGAGCTCAAGATCCAATCCGAGCTCAAGAGCAAGCGCTACCATCTGACCAAGAGCGAGAAGCGCCGGCTCAAGAGCCGTAAAGCGCGGCGCAAGCGGCGCCGCTAAACTCAAGCGCGAGCGGCTCGGCGCCAGCTGAGCCGCTCATTTTTTTCCGAGGAATTCCGAATGAGTTTCCGAGTCCGCAAGCCAACCTGGATCGGCTTGGGCTGCCTGCTGGCGGTGGTCGCGGCTCCGCTTGCCGCCACCGAGCGCGCCGATCTGCCCGCGGTGGTGGCCAAGGTCAACGGTCAGGAGATCGACCGCGATCAGTTCTGGTCGCTCTATCAGAGCTATCAGCGGGCCAACCCTGACGGTCTCGGTCAGCCGGGCAAGGCCCAGGAGCTGGAGCAGGCGATTCTCGAGCGGTTGATCGATGCGACCTTGCTGCTGCAAGAGGCCAAACGGGCCGGCATCGAAGTCGAGGCCGAAGAGGTCGACGCCAAGCTGGAGGCGCTGCGGGCCACCTTTCCGAATCCGGCCAGCTTCGAGAAGGCGGTGGCGAGCGGCGCCTACGACGAGGCGCGGCTGCGCGCCGACCTGGGTAAGGACCTTGCCATCGCCCAACTGGTCGAGCGCCGGATCGATCAGACCATCGGCGCCAGTGAAGACGAGCTGCTCGATTGGTACGACGCCAACCGCTCGCGCCTGATCGCTCCCGAAGAGGTTCGGGTCAACCAGATCCTGATTCAAGCGCCGCCCGACGCCGAGCTCCCGACCAAGCAGCGCGCCCGCGCCGAAATCGAGGAGTGCCAACAGCTGGTCGCGGCCAGCGGCCATTTCGCCGAAGTGGCGCGACGCCGCAGCCAAGACCCGGTCTCGGCGCCGGCCGGCGGTGACTTGGGCTGGTTCACCCGCGGCGGCTCGGACGGCGGGCGGGCCCTCCCCGAAGAGCTGGAGTCGGCGGCCTTTGCGCTGGCCGCCGGCGAAGTCAGCCCGATTCTGACCAGCTCGCAGGGCTACCACCTGCTCTATGTCGCCGAGCGCCGACCGCAGCGGACCTACGCCTTCGAGGACATCCGTGGCCAGATCCGCGGCTCGCTGCTGGAACAGAAACGGCAACAGCGCCTGGCCGAGCTGATCCAGTCGCTGCGGGCCCAGGCCCGAATCGAGATCTATCTGCGCTGAGACGGAGCACGAGCGGCGCCTCGAGCCAGCGCGCTTGACTCGGCGGATCGGGCGGCCGAGAATCCCAGCTGCACTTCCTTCCTCAGTAGCTCAACGGTAGAGCATCCGGCTGTTAACCGGAGGGTTGTAGGTTCGAATCCTACCTGAGGAGCCACATCGACTGGCGCCGGTGCCCTGCGGCGGAGTTCACCGCAGGGCATTTTCACAGGCGCGCGCGGCCGCCGCGGGCGGTCCCCAGACATTCCAAATTCCAGCGTAGGGGATGCGCCGCCGCACCCGGAGCTGCTAGCATGGCGGCGGACACCTCGCTCGTCGCTTGGTTCGCTGCGCCTTGGAAAGGAGGAGGGATGGCCAATATCGGTAGATGGGCCTTCATCTTGGGCTTGGTCATTGCCGTGGTTGCGGGGCTGGGATTTGGGCAAGTTTGGTTTGCCTGGGTTTTGGCCGTGCTCGGAGTCATCGTCGGGTTCCTCAATATCAAGGGGACGGAAGCCCAAACTTTCCTGCTAGCGGCGGTCGGATTGATCGTATCGGCCTCCGCCATCAACACGATTCCTTACATCGGCCCGACCGCGACCGCGATCGTGGCCAACATAGTCGCCTTCATCGGGGCCGCGGTCTTGGTGGTCGCGATCAAAACCCTGTTGCAAACGGCCAAAAAGTAAGCGCGCCGAGCGGGGTGTCCATCCTTGCCCGGCGGCGGATCTGCCGCCATCTGCTTCGTTGCGCTAGCTCGGGCTCCTCCAGCGTACCTTCAGTACGCTTCCGTCGCCCTCCCTTCGCGCGCCTCGCAGCTGACGGCATCTCCGCCGCCCTCTGCTCCGTGCTCTGGTGCTCGGGTGGGACTTGTCGCCCGTTCGGTCGACATCGCTGCGCTCGTCTCCGGCTGAGGGTATTCGGCTGCCCCAGGCGCGGTGCCCGTCGTCATTCCGGCGCAAGCCGGAATCCAGACGCCGTCGCAGCGGGCGGCGGATCGGGCGACGTCCGCTTTAGCCGTGCATGACGATCTTGAGCGAGGCGCTGCGCTAAAGCGCAAGCCATCTCCAGATTACGGTGGTCGCGGCGCAGAGCAGCAGGCCCAGCAGCACCGGGAAGATCGCCGCCACCGCGGTCCACTTCACGCTCCCGGTCTCGCGCCAGATGGTGTAGATCGTGGTGCTGCACGGATTGTGCACCAGGCTGAACAGCATCAGATTGAGCGCGGTCAACACGGTCCAGCCGCCGGCTTGCAGCAGAGCCGCGGTGTCGTCGAGGCCCTCGAGCTCGAACATCACACCTGGCCCCGGGCCCACGCCGGTCAGCCCGGCGCTCAGCACCGTGAGCATGAGCACGGTCGGAATCACGATTTCGTTGGCCGGGATCGCAATGAGGTAGGCGAGCAGGATCACGCCGTTGAGGCCGATCAGCAGGCCGAACGGTTGCAGTCCGTCGATGATGCGTGCCGCCAGGCTGGTGCCGCCGAGCGAAACGTTGGCCAGCAGCCAGATCACGACCCCGGCCGGCAGGGCGAACAGCACCGCGCGGCCGAGCACGATGATGGTGCGATCGATGAGCGAGGTGTAGATGGTCTGCAGAATGCGCGGCGGCCGGTAAGGGGGCAGCTCCAAGCTGTAGGCCGAGGCCTCGCCGCGCAGCGCCGTGCGCGACAGCACCCAAGAGCTTGCGAACGTGAGCCCGATGCCGAGCACGGCGATGCCGACCACGGCGCCGGCCGAGACCAGACCGGCGAACGCCGGCGGCGCCAAGGCCCCGATGAAAACGGTCGCGATCAGGAACTGGGTCGGCCAACGGCCGTTGCAGAGCGCGAAGTTGTTGGTCAAGATCGCGATCAGCCGTTCGCGCGGGCTGTCGATGATACGGGTCGCGATCACGCCGGCGGCGTTGCAGCCGTAGCCCATGCTCATGGTCAGCGCCTGCTTGCCGTGCGCACCGGCGCGGCGAAACAGACCGTCGAGGTTGAACGCCACCCGCGGCAGATAGCCGAAGTCTTCCAGCAAGGTGAACAGCGGAAAGAAGATCGCCATCGGCGGCAGCATGACGCTCACCACCCACGCGGTGGTGAGATAGGCGCCGTCGATCAGCAGCCCGTCGATCCAGTGCGGCACCGCGAGCTGGGCGGCCGCGCTCTTGAGCCAGGCGTGCCCGCCGTCGATCAGCGCCTGGGCCAGCAGCCGCGACGGAACGTTCGCGCCGCTGATGGTGAGCCAGAACACCCCGGCCAGCAGCGCGATCATGAGTGGAAACCCGAGCCAGCGACTGGTCACCAGGCGGTCGATCGCGCGATCCAGATCGAACCGCGCCGGCTGTCCTTCGCGGGTCACCGAGCGGTCGGCGATCCAGGCGGCCTCGGTGTAGAGCGCTTCGACCAGCGAGTCGTGGATGTTGCCGCCGACCTCGAGCCGCAAGCTCGCCGCCAGGCCCAGCACCCGATCGGATGCAGCAGCCGCGCTCATGGAGTCGCTCCGCTCCAGCGCGGTAGCAGCGCCGCCGCACCCTCGAGCTCGCCGAGCTCGCCCGAGCGCACCGCGTCCTGGATCCGCGCATCGCCTTCGAGCAGACGCAACGCCACCCAGCGCGCGTTCGCCAGTCGGGGGAATCGAGCTTCCAGCTCGGCGCCGAGACGCTGAACCGCCCGCTCGAGCGCGGCCGGCAGGTTCTCGAGCCGGTGCGGCTGACCCACGGTTCGCCCGGTCGCGACTTCGTCGATCGCGGCCAGCAGCTCGCCGATGCCCTGGCGCCGCCGCGCGACCGTCGGTACCACCGGCACCCCGAGATCGCGCGCCAACCGCCGCGGGTCGACCGCCAGTCCGCGGCGCTCCGCCTCGTCCATCAGATTGAGACAGATCACCGCCCGCGGGGTGATCTCGAGCACCTGGAGCACCAGATTCAGATTGCGCTCCAAACGCGAGGCGTCGACCACGATCACCGTCACGTCGGGGCGGCCGAACAGCAAAAAGTCGCGCGCGATCTCCTCATCGCTGCTGGTCGACAGCAGCGAGTACGTGCCCGGCAGATCGACCAGCTTGTAGCGCCGCTGCGCGAACGAGAACCCGCCCTCGGCGCGCGCGACGGTCTTGCCCGGCCAGTTGCCGGTGTGCTGCCGCAGCCCGGTGAGCGCGTTGAACACCGTGCTCTTCCCGGTGTTGGGATTGCCGGCCAATGCGACCACGTGGTCGGCCCGATCGAAGCTGTCGCCGAGCCGGACCAGCGCTGCGCCGCGCGCGGCGCAGCCGGCGCAAGCCTCTGGAGCCGAGGATTTCATATGCCCTCCCGCACCGGCAGCAACCGAACGTACTCGGCCTGTTCGCCGCGCAGCGCGATCAGCGCGCCGCGGATGCGATAGGCGCGGACGCCACCAGCCGGACTGTCCATCTCGGCGCGCACTTCGGTGCCCGGCACCAGGCCCAGATCCATCAAGCGGCGCCGCTCGACGCCGCGACAGGCGGGCGAGATCTCGCTGACCCGCCCGGCCGCGCCCAGCGGCAGTGCCGCAAGCGAGCCGATCGCACCGGCGTGGTCGTCGGCCGGCGGCCCCGGTTCGGCCAAGAGCTGCGCCGCCGCCAGCATCGAGAGCGTTTCGGTTCGGCCTTCGACCTGGAATCGGATCGCGGTGCTCGAGAGCTCCTGCAGGCGCAGGCGCTGGCCGGCGCACAACCCTTTGGAAACCAGCTCCGCATACAGCTCGACGGGCTCGTCTTCGAGATGCACGATCACGACCCAATCGCCCGGGGCGAACCAAGCCAGGGGCCGGCCGCGCTGCGGCGGCAGCTGGCCGGCGGCGCTCGGAATCGGGTCGCCGTGGGGATCGAACAACGGATGGCCGAGCCGCGCGGCAAGCGCTTCGGTCTGCTGCGCCGAGGTGCGGTGCTCGCGCCGATCGGCCTCGCGGTGCCATTCCCGCTCTCGGTATCCGGTGGCGTCGGCCAGATAGCTCTCCCATAGCCGATGCACCCGCACCACCCGAGTCGCGGCGGCGCGGCCCGCCGCGGTCAGGCGCAGGCCGAGCTCTCCGGCCGCCACCAGGTCGCGCGACTCGAGCCGCTCCAGGAGCCGCGTCGCCCGTCCGATCGGCAGCGCCAGGGCACCGGCCAAGCTCTGGAGCGAGGCGGCGCGGCCCTGGCTCTCGAACTGGAACAGATGCTTGAGAGCGTCCTCGATCTGAACCCGCTCGCGGCCGCGCCACCAGCGGCCGATTCGCGGCCGCAGCAGCCAGACGGCGCCGGCCAGCGCCGCGGCCAGCGCCAGCCCAATCGATGACGACCAAGTCATGGCACCCGCACCTACCCGCGCCAACCCTGAGCCCGCGTTTCGACCAAATGACCGAACGCCGGCCGGCGCCGGCTCGAGCGGGTCAGATGACGGCGCAAGCGCCGGCGTTCTGCGGCCGGCAGCCCGGCCAGATACTCGAGCAAGGCGTGGAGCCGCTCGGCGGCCAAGGGCGACAGGCCGTGCTCGATCTGGCAGGCGTCGAGCCGCACCTGGGCCCCGGGCAGCCCCAAGACATCCCTGAGAAAAGAATGGACGTCGTCGTGGCGGTGGGCGATCTCCCCCGCCAGCCGTTCCCCTTGAGGCGTGAGCTGGACCCGCCCGCGCAGGCGGTGCGCGAACAGCCCCTTGGCGGTGAGCTGGCGCACCGTGCGGGTGACGGTCGGCAAGCGGCAGCCCAAGTCGCCGGCCAGGTCGGTGACCCGCACCCCGCCGGCGTCTTGGCCGCGGCGGCGGAAGACCGCCTCGATGTAGTCTTCATGGGTCGGGGTGAGCTCCATGGTCATTATTACCCTTTAGTAATTACTTAAAGGTAACATTAACACCGAAAGGTCGGCTTGGCAAGCGGATCCGCGCTGCGGTCCGAACCAGGCTGGGGTCACCACTGCGGGGCGGCGGCCAGGAGGATCCCGGCCGCGCTGCCCTCCAGCGGCTTGGAGAACAGGTAGCCCTGCCCGTAGTGGCACTCGAGGCTGCGCAGCTGGGCCAGCTGCTCCTCGGTTTCCAGACCCTCGGCGGCGACGCTCATGCCGAGCCGGCGGGCCATCGCCACGATGGTGCCTACGATCACCGACTTGTCCTCGGTTCCGCCCAGCCGGCTGATGAACGATTGGTCGATCTTGACCGTGTCGGTCGGCAGGCGATGCAGATAGCTGAGCGAGGAATAACCGGTGCCGAAATCGTCGATGTGCAGCTGGATGCCGAGCGCGCGGATCTGGAGCAGCTTCAAGACCGCCGACTCGGCATGCTCCATGATCGCCCCCTCGGTGATCTCCAGCTGCAGGCTGCCGGGCTTGAGCTCGGTGCGCTCCAAGATCTGCCGCAGGCCTTCGATCAGGTCGGGCTGCATGAACTGCTTGACCGACAGGTTGACGCTGATCGAAAGCGGGCCGGCGGCCGGAAAACGCTCCTGCCAGGTGGCCATCTGGGCGCAGGCTTCCTCCAGCACCCACCAGCCGATCGGGATGATCAGGCCGGTATCCTCGGCCACGTGGATGAAGCTGCGCGGCGCCACCAGGCCGCTGCGCGGGTGCTCCCAGCGCACCAGGGCTTCGAATCCGTTGATCCGGCCGCTGTCGAGATCGACGATCGGCTGGTAGTAGATCCGGAACTCCTTGCGCTCGACCGCGCGCCGCAGGTCGGTTTCGAGCTGGAGCAGCTCGACCGCCCGCATGTGCATGTCCCGATCGAAGACCTCGTGGCGCGCGCGGCCCATCGACTTGGCGCGGTACATGGCGATATCGGCGTCGCGCAGCACGTCTTCGGGGCGATCGTAGCCGCTGGCCGAAAGCGTGATCCCGATGCTGGCGCTGGTGTAGACCTCATGACCATTGAGATGAAACGGCAGCGCGAGCTCGCGTTGGACCCGGCCGGCGACGCGCGTGGCGTGCTGGACCTCGTCGACCCGATCGAGCAGGATCGCAAACTCGTCGCCGCCGAGGCGCGCCACCGTATCGCCGGGCCGCAGCAGCGCCTGGAGTCGCTGCGCGATCGCCACCAGCACCTGATCGCCGATCGAGTGGCCCAGGCTGTCGTTGATGTTCTTGAACCGATCGAGGTCCAAGAACAGCACCGCGAACAGATAGTCGGCATAGCGTTTGGACTGGGCGATCGAAAGTCCGAGCCGGTCGATGAACAGAGCCCGGTTGGGCAGCCCGGTGAGCGCGTCGTGAAAGGCATCGTGCAGCAGCCGCTCTTCGGCCAGCTTGCGATCGGTGATATCGCTCTGCGAGCCGGCCATGCGGTAGGCCTTGCCGGCGGCGTCGCGGACCGCCAGGCCGCGATTCAGCACCCAGCGGTATTCGCCGCTGCGGTGGCGCATGCGATGCTCGATCTTGAGGTGCGCGGTCAAGCCCTCGAGGTGGGCATCCACTTCGGTTTGGACCAGCGCGCGATCGTCGGCGTGAATCCGCTGGAACCACTCCTGCGGGCGGTCGCTGACCTCGTCATCCTGGCAGCCCAACATCGACTTCCAGCGCGGCGAGAAATAGATCCGGTCGCTCTTGAGGTCCCAATCCCACAGACCGTCGTTGGCGCCTTGGACCGCCAGCGCGTAGCGCTCTTCGCTCTCGCGCTGGGCGCGGTCGGCCCGGCTGCGTTCGATCGCGTAGCGGATCGCCCGCACCAGCAAGCCGCTTTGCAGCTCGCGCTTGACCAAGTAATCCTGCGCACCCTCGCGGACCGCGCGCAAGGCCAGCTCGTCGTCCTCCAACCCGGTGAGCACCACGATCGGCACCTCGGGGACGAAACGATGAATGCGGTCCATCGCATCCAGCGTCTCGCCTTGCGTGTCCGGCAGCGACAGGTCCAGCAGAATGACATCGACATCGCCGCTGGCCAAGCGCTGGAGCGCCAGATGAACCCGATCCTTGGATTCGAGTCGGAACTGGGCCCACGGCGCGTTGGCCAGCAGCTGCTCGATGTGCGCGGCGTCGGCCGGGTTATCCTCGATCAGCAGGACGCGGATCGGGTCCTCGGTCATCGTGCTGCTTCCTCCTGCGAGCTGGGGGCAGCCTCGGGAATGGTGAAATAGAAGATCGAGCCTTTGCCGGGTATGGAGTCGATCCAGATCCGGCCGCCGTGGCGCTCGACGATCCGCTTGCAGATCGAGAGCCCGATGCCGCTGCCGGAGGTGTTGCTGTGGAGCCGCTTGAACAACGCGAAGACCGATTCCCGATCCTCGGGTTCGATGCCGATGCCGTTGTCACGGACCGCGAATTGCCATTCGCCGGAGCGCGGCTCGGCGCTGATCTGTATTCTTGGCGTCGCTTCGCCGCCGAATTTGATCGCGTTGCTGATCAAGTTCTGAAACAGCAGCACCAGCTGGGCCGGATCGGCATGGACGGCGGGCAGCGCTTCGTAGCGGAGCTCGGCGCCGCTGTCTTCGATCGCCCCCTTGAGGTTCGCCAGCGCGCGCCGCACCGCCTCGCCACTATCGCAGCGCTTGAGCGCGCGGCCCTGGGTCGCGAGGCGCGAGAACGCCAACAGATTGTCGATCAATGATTGCATGCGCCGCACTCCATGGTGCGAGTAGCTCAGGCAGTGCTCGACCACTTCGTCCGGTTGGCCGCGGCTCTTTTCGCTCAGGGTCTTGAGGTAGCGCTCGACCATCCGCAGCGGCTCTTGCAGCTCGTGCGCCGCCACCGAGGCGAACTGCTGGAGATCGGCGTTGGAACGCTTGAGCGCCGCGGCCGAACGCGCCAGCTCGGCTTCGGAGTGCTTGCGCTCGGTCACGTCTTCCATCAACCCTTCGATCGTCACTTCACCGCTGGATTCGAGGGTCAGCGCTTCGGTCAGCGACACCCAGATCGGCTGGCCGTCCGCGCGCCGCAGCTCCACCACCTGGCGATGGATTTCGCCGCTTTCCGTGACCCGGTTGCGCAGCTCGCCGGGCTCCTTGGAGCGGTAGTAGAGCTGGTCGAGGCCCAAGCTCAGCGCTTCTTCCAAGGAGCCGACCCCCAGCATGCGTTGCAGCGCCGGACTGGCTTCGATCAGACGCCCATCCAAGGTGGCCCGAAAGACCCCGACCTTGGCCCGATTGAGCAGCGTGTGGAGCCGGGATTCGTGCCGTGAAATCTGACGCCGCTGCTCGGTGCGATCGACCGTTGCGACCGCGGCCCGGCCCAGCATCAGGTAGCCCTCCGAGGACTTGACGATGTAGTCGTCGGCGCCGGCCTTGATCGCCTCGATGGCAAGTTGGGTGTCGCCGTCGGCGAACAGGATGAAAGGAATCTCCGGCCAGCGTTCCTTGAGCCGCTGCAGGATCGCCAAACCGTCGGCCCAGCCCAGCGCATGCGCCGCGATCACCAGGTCGAACTGCCCCTGGTGCAGCGCTTCGGAAAAGCCCAACGCGTCGGAGACCTCCTCCACTGAAGCGCCGGGCAGCTCGTGCAGCAAGGCGAGCCGGGCCAAGGCTCGATCCGCGGAGCGATCTTCCACCAGCAGAATGCGCAGGGCTCGCCCGGTCCGTTTCAAGCGGTGGGCCTCGAGGCCCTTGGTCCCGTCCGGCGCGCCGGACCCGGTTTCGCTCATGAGCCCCATGTCACTCCCGGAGCTGCGGCGCCAGGGCGGAGGCGGGCGCCGGCCGCGCGCCAGGGGTCTGGGGCTCCCGGCAATCGCTTACGTCTCACGCCGCTTCGCACCTCCCCCCTGCTTCGACCCCCGGATCGGTCCGGGAGCTGATGTCCGTTTGAGAATCCTCGGTCGGTTTGGGTATCGGACCAGAAACCTTTGACCGCCCTTCAACCGGGCCGGCGATCCACACCTTTCATGCTTGGAACAACGGTTGTCCGACCTTGAAATGCAACCACCGGCACGCTGGGAAGTCGAATCGCCTTGATTTCCAAACATTCCAGCGGTCGGCCAGCGCCTTTTCGACCCGGCCGGGCGACGAGGCAAGAAACTTCGCTTTCTGGTCAAGCACTCGGATCGCTGTTCCCCCTTCAGACCAGGCCGATTCTACGACAGGCGCGTATCTCTAGTAAACTAGGAAAAACGTCGGGTAGCGCCGTTGTGGAGCAGGTCGGACGTTAGAATCTTTCTGATAGAACCGCGCTGGATGGCGGTCCGATCCCAAGCGCGAGGCCACAATGAAGAGCGGCGGAGTCCGGTGGACCCCGCCGTTTTCGAACCGGAGCTACTGTGTGGCGAAGGTAATCATTCACACCAGCCCCACCACGTAGCAGGTCCAGGCATAGTCGTTATCGGCCCGCTCCTGAACCGTGTAGACTTCGGTGCCGCGGCCGCGGTCGTCGTTCTGCTCCCAGTACACCAGGGTGCGGCCAAAGCCCGATAGCTCCAGCGCGGTGCGGACTTCCGGAATGGTCCATACCCGCCAATCGTAGGTGAACGCGTCCCGCATCCGAGGGCCGTCGGGGAACTTGAAGTGAATCGCGTAGAGCCCTTCCCGCGAGATCGGATCGAAGGATTTCTGGTCCCAGACCACGGTAAACCAGCTCGAGCCGCGGCCGCGGATGCGGCGCGTCTCCATGAGCTTCTCGATGAATCCGGGCCCTCCCACCATCTCCAGCAAGAGCAGTCCATCCCGATTCAGCGAGCGGCGACTGGACCGGCAGTATGCGAGCAGCTCGCTCCAGCGCTTGAACACATAGAACGAATAGTTCAGGGCCACGGTCAGGTCCACCCGCGGGCGGGTCACCTTGAGGACGTTCTGCCGCAGCACCCTGAGCCGCCGGCGCTGCGACCGGCTCGAGCGCGCCAGCCGGCGCCGTCCGTAGGCCAGCGGCTCGAGGTCCAGATCCACCGCGATCGCGGTGCGCGACGGACCGCGCCGCACCCAGGTGAGCGCCTGCAGGAACGAACCGCAGAAGTCTTCGCGCAAGGACACCGCCGCCCGGCCGCGCAGCTCTTTGAAAACGGTGGCGAAGAATGCGTCGTTCTCCGCCGGACTCTGAACCGAGCGCTCGTAGAGCGAGTACTTGTTGCGCTGGGTCGCCATCGGCCTGCAGCAGCTCTCAGCATGCCCAAACCGGATCGGCGCGGCAACCGATCGGGCCGCCACGCTCGGCGTCGTCCGCCTCGGGCCGAGCGGCTCGCGCGCCGGCAGCTCGTGTTAGAATCCCTGTGCATGCCGATTTACGAGTTCTACTGCCAGGATTGTCATAGGATCTTCAACTTCTTCTCCCATCGGGTGAACACCGAGGCGCGGCCGCTGTGTCCGAAGTGCGGTCGGGTCGAGCTGGCCCGTGAGCCGTCGCGCTTTGCCACCTTGAGGCATGCCGGCGCGGAAGGGTCGGACCAGCTGGAGGGCGCCGATTCGGCCCGAATCGAGGGCGCGATGGAATCGGTACTGGGAGAGATGGAGCAGCTGGGCGACGATCCCAATCCGGCCCAGCTCGGGCGGATGATGCGCCGCCTGGGCGCGACGTCGGGTCTCGAGCTGGGTCCCAAGATGGAGGAGATCGTTCGGCGGCTCGAGGCCGGGGAAGATCCCGACAGCCTGGAGCGAGAGATCGGCGACCCGCTCGAGGGCGAAGCCGGCGCGGAAGAGAACATGGAGGAGTTCTTCCGGCTGCGCAAAAAAGCCCGCCTAAGCGGGCGGCGCAAACCCGAAGTCGACGAAACACTGTACCCGTTCTGACCCAGGAGCCTGCGCGACAGAAGCAACCCATCCCTGCTTACGCAGCAGGTCCTTAAGGGAACTTTTGGCTCGAGGAGCACGTTTTCACAGCTCGACGACTGCGGCGGAGCGCCTCGCTCCGCCGGGAACCCTTTCGACGTTCATCCCCAAGGAGGATTGCATGTTTCGAACCCAACGTTTCCTGCCGCTCACGCTGGCTCTGAGCGCCGTGCTCGGCGCGGCCCTGCCTGCGGCCGCGACCGCTCCGGCCAGCTCCGCTTGGGTGGAGCGTTCCAATCAGAACGCCCAGCTGCTGCTGGAGGTGCTGGCCCGATTCAATCCCGAGACCGCGGGCCAGATCGGCGTCAGCGGGCTCGATACCGAAATCATCGATCTCAAGCCGCGCCTGGTCGAGCGCTTCGTCGCGGAAACCGGAGCCGCCCTGAGCCAGCTGCGCCAGCGGCTCAGCTCCGAAACCGATCCGCGGGTGCGCCAGGATCTCGAGATCCTGATCGCGGCCGGCGAGCGGTTCGCCAAGGGCCTCACCCTGCAGAACCAGCACCAGCTCCAGTACATCAACGCACCCGAGACCATCTTCCTGGGCCTGCGCGCTCTGCTCGATGAGCGCGTCCCGGCCGAGCGTCGCGGCGCGGCGCTGGTGCGGCTCAAGCGCTATGCCGGGCTCGAAGACGGCTTCAGCCCGATCACCCAGCTGGCCGAGGAGCGGATGCGCGAGCGCTTGACCGAGGCCGAGCTCCAGGGCCCGGTGCGCGACGAGGTCGAAAAGGGACTCGGCAACAGCGCCACTTACATCGCTGGAATCGGCAAACTGTTCGAAAAGTTCGAGATCCCGGGCTATCAGGAGGCCTACGCGCAGCTCCAGACCCAGCTCGCGGCGCATGGCCAGTTCGTCCGCGACCAGATCCTGCCGCGCGCGCGCGAAGATTTTCGTCTGCACCCCGAGCTCTACGCATTCGCCCTCGAGCAGTCGGGCATCGACATGTCCGCCGACGAGTTGGTCTCGCGCGCGGAGGTGGCATTCCGCGAGATCCAGAACGAGATGCAGACGCTGGCGCTGCTGGTGGCCGCTGAAAAGGGTTTCGAGGTCAGCGATTACCGCGCGGTGATTCGCGAGCTCAAGAAGCAGCAGCTGGTCGGCGAGGCGATCCTGCCGCACTATCAGCGGCGCATCGGCGAGCTCGAGACCCTGATTGACCGCACCCAGATGGTCACGCTGCCCGAGCGCGCCATGGAGTTCCGCTTCGCCAGCGAGGCGGAGAGCGCGTCGATCCCGGCGCCGCACATGGATCCGCCGCGCTTGATCGGCAACACCGGGGAGATGGGCGCGTTCGTGCTGCCGCTGCAGATCCCCGGAAGCGGCGGCGCGGACAAGCTGTCGTTCGACGACTTCACCTTCGATGCCGCCTCTTGGACCCTGACCGTCCACGAAGGACGGCCGGGCCACGAGCTGCAGTTCGCGGCCATGATCGAGGGCGGGGTATCGATCGCGCGGGTGATCTTCGCGCTCAACAGCGTGAACGTGGAGGGTTGGGCGCTGTACGCCGAAGCCGAAATGAAACCCTATCTGCCGCTCGACGGCCAGCTGATCTCGCTGCAACACCGCTTGATGCGGGCCGCACGCGCGATCCTGGATCCGGGCCTGCAACGGGGCTCGATCGATCGCGCCACCGCCATGCGGGTGCTGCAAGAGGATGTGGTGCTGTCGGAGGCGATGGCGACGCAAGAGGTGGAGCGCTACACCTTCTGGGCGCCGGGCCAGGCGCCGTCCTACTTCTGCGGCTACACGCGCCTGATGGAGCTGCGCACCGAAGCGGAGCGCGCGCTCGGGCCCGACTTCGACCGGCGCGCCTTCCACGACTTCATCCTGTCGCAGGGCGCGCTGCCGCCGGCCCTATTGCGCCAAGCGGTGGTGACCGAATTCATCCCGAGCCGGGCCCGTTCCGCTCAACAAGCGCCTGCTGGTCCCGCCGTCGCCGGCGCCAAGGAATCAACCGCCAGCCCCAAGGAAATGTAGGGGCGGGGCTTGACCCCGCCCGCGGGAGCGGCCAAGAGCCTGCCGATTTAGCCGTTCAAGAGGACGACGGCACGATCGTTGTTCGCGGTCGCCAGCGCCACCAAGCTCTTGTGCATGTCGAG
>DASWHO010000167.1:0-12501 GCA_036398155.1 Acidobacteriota bacterium | reverse complement strand
GATGGGTTCGCCCGGCGCCGGTTAGGGGCGCTGGAACGGGCGGATTTCGATCAAGTGGTGGGGCCGGGTGCCGAAGGTGACGGCGAAGTCGCCCTGGCGGATCGCCAGGTCGAGCACCCCGCGGCTGCTGGGGTAGATCAGCAGCTCGCCGAGCTCGACTTCGCCGAAAGTGCGGGCGAAGCGCAGGATCAGGCGCTTCTCGCCGATCCGGACATCGACAAAGTCGCCGGCACGCACGCCGAGCTCGGCCATCCATTGCGCCGGAATATTGGTGGTGATGTTGCCGAACACCGTGTCGATGAAAGCGGCTTCGCCGCGCAGGACTCCGTCTTCCCGGCTCGGCTCCGACCGCGGCAGCCGGATCCAGTCGCGGACCACCGGTCCGACCGAAGCGAACTCGACTCCGCTCGCGAGGTGGGCGCCGATCGGGCTGTAAATGTCGCGGCCGTGAAAGGTATTGGAGATCGGGTCGAGCTGGTTGAACAGCGCGCGGTTGGTGATCTCGCGCACTTCCTCCGCGCCGAGCTGATCCAGTGCCAGGCTCAGCAGACCGTTGTCGGGTCCGACCAGATAATGGCCGCTCTGGGTGCGCGCGGCGATCGAGCGCCGCTGGGTGCCGACCCCGGGATCGACGACCGCGACGAAGGCGGTGCCCTTGGGGTAGTACTTGACCGCGCCCTCCAGCAGCAGGGCGCCGGCACCGATGTCGAAGTGCGGTACGTCTTGGGTCAGATCGACGATCGTGAGCTCGGGGTTGATGCCGAGCATCACGCCCTTGCAGATCGCGACCGAATCGGCCAGGTGCCCGAAGTCGGTCATCAGGACGACGATCGGACGGGCCGCGGCCTGAGGCGGCGCCGCCAGGATCGCGCCGCAGATCAGCGCCGGCAACCAGCCGTGAATGTAGGGGCGGCCCTTGTGGCCGCGCGGTCGTGCGCTCAAATCCATGCGGCCGGATTCGTGTTCTTCGGACGTTACGAGCGCTGCTCGGGAGGGGACGAGCCCCTCCCCTACATTTCTGGAGGGGACGAGCCCCTCCCCACCATTTTGTTGCAGGCCGTCGCCGGCGGTTTGGATTACAGGCCTTGGCTTCATGGCTTCATCGCTTCCGGTTGGGTTTGGGGCAGCAGGCTGGGCTGGCCCCAGCCGCGGCGGACCAGGCTGCGGGCGACGCGCTCGCGCTGCTTGCCGACCCGTTCGAGCAGCTCCGCTACATCGAGACCGACCGGCCGGCGGTCGCGCAGCACGACGCGGCCGTCGACCACCACGGTTTCGACGTCGGTCGAGCGCAGGACGTAGGCGAGGTGCGAGAACGGATCGTACATCGGCTGCACCTCGGGCCGGCCGGTGGTGATGAGGGAAAAGTCGGCCCGTTTTCCGATCGCCAGCGCACCGAGGTCGTCGCGCCCGAAGCAGCGCGCGCCTCCCACCGTTGCCAGCTCCAGCCCACGGGCGGCATCGAGCGCGCGCGGATCGAGGGTCGCGACCCGCGCCTGGTTGATCGCGGCGTTGACGGTCTCGAAGAAGTCGAGGTTGTTGTTGGAAGCGGCGCCGTCGGTGCCGAGCCCGACGGTCACGCCGGCGGCCAGCAGTTTGGGCACCGGGCAGACGCCGCTGGCCAGCTTCTGGTTGCTTTCAGGGCAGTGGGCGACCTTGACCTCGCGCTGGGCCAGGATCGCGATGTCGGCATCGCTGAGCCAGATCGCGTGGGCCGCCAAGGTGTGGGCGTCGAGAAAGCCGAGGCTGTCGAGGTACTCGGTCGAACTGCGGCCGTGCTCCTTGCGCACGGTATCGACCTCGTCCCGGGTTTCGGACAGGTGGATCTGGAGCGGCACGTCGAATTCCTCGGCCAGGCCGCGCAGCCGCTTCAGGATCGCCGGCGCGGTGCGATACGGCGAATGGGTTCCGAGGCCGGGAGTGACCAGGGGATCGTCCCGATAGCGCCGCATCGCGGTGCGCAGGTTTTCGACCTGCTCCTCGCTCACCGTGCCGTCCTCGCCCAAGCTCGAAGCAGGCAGACCGAAACCGAGCACCACCCGGAGGCCGGCTTGGCGCGCGACCTCGGCGGTGACGTCGTCATAGAAATAGTTCTCGGCGAACGCGGTGATCCCGGAACGCAGCATCTCGAGCGCGGCCAGCTCGGCGCCGGCGCGGATGAACTCCGGGTCGACCAGCTCCTCCTCGAGCGGGAAGATCCGATCGAGCAGCCAGGGAAACAGCGACTGATCGTCGGCCACTCCGCGCAGCAGGCACATCGGCGAGTGGGTGTGGGTGTTGATGAAACCGGGCAGCACCAAGCGGCCCTCGGCGTCGAGCGTTTCCGCCGCGGTGGCGCCGGCCGGCAGGCGCTGGCGCGTGCCCAACGCCGCGATCCGGCCGTCCCGCACCGCAATGAACCCGTCCGCGATCAGCGGAGCGGACCGATCCATGGTCACCAGCGTGCCGCCGAGCACCAGCAGATCGTAAGTGGGATCGGCGGTCTGGGCGAAGGCGGACGCGCTGAGCAGCAGGGAGGTCGCAGTCCAGAGACGCCGCATGAATCGATGGATTATTCGGGCCGATCCGGATGCTGTCAATCAAACATCCCGCGGGCCGAGCAGGCGATAGATCGGCCAGCCGAGCGCCAACAGAGCGAGCCCGGCTCCCGCCTCCCGCGGGCTGCTCCAGAGCGTGGCGAGGACGAACGCGGCCGCGATCAGCAGGAACAGCGACGCCGTCCAGGGGAATCCAGGGGCGCGGTAAGCGTGGGGCGGCGCCGACCGGCGCAGGCGCAGCGCGGCGGCGGCCAGCAGTCCGTAGACCAGAAAACGGGTGAACGACACCATCGCGACCAGCTTCTCGAAAGTGCCGAGCAAGACGAAGGCCGCGGCCAAGCCGACGATCAGGCCGAGGGCGGGGAGCGGGGCGCCGGCCGCCGTGACGCCGCTCGCGACCTTCGGCAGCAGCTGGTCGCGGGCCATCGCGTACGCGATCCGCGCCAAGGTGAAGAGCGTGCTCTGCAGCACGCCGAACAGGGAAACGAAGGCGAGACCGACGATCAGCGCGCGCCCGCCGGCGCCGAGCAGGCGCTCGGCGACATCGGCGGCCACCAGCGGCGTCCCGGCCATCTCCGCCGGGGTGAGCACGTGGAGATAGGCGGCGTTGACCGCGAGATAGATCGCCGCGCAGCTCAGCACGCCCCCCGCGAAGATCCGCGGCAGGTTGCGGCGCGGATCGCGCACTTCGCCGGCGACCCGGCCGACATCGGCCCAGCCGTCGTAGCTGTAGAAGATGCCTTGGAACGCGACCGCCAAGCCGAGCAGCAGCGACGGGGAGGCCGGCGCTGGAGCGGCTCCGCGCTCAGGGGCGAAACTCGGCTCCAACAAAAAGGCCAGCGCGACCACCCCGAGCAGTCCGGCGAGCTTGGCGGCGGTCACGATGTTCTGGCTCCAGGCGCTGGCCTTGAGGCCGAGCCCGAGCAGCGCCCCGATCAGCCCCAGGATCAGCAGGGCCAGCGGCCGCGCCATCCGCCCGCCAGCGCCGAGCGCGCCGTCGGCGTACTCGCCGAGCACCACCGCCAGCGCGGCGGTGCTGCCCGCCTCTGCGATCAACAGGTATGCCCAATGGCTGAAGAAGGCCCAGAAGCGCCCGAACGCCTCGCGGATGTAGACATAGGCACCGCCGGCGGCCGGGAAGCGGCTGGCGAGCTCGGCGCTGAGCAGCGCGCCGAGCAGGGCGACCACGCCGCCGAATACCCAGGCGCCGAGAATCAGCGCCGGCGAGCCGAGCGAGGCCGCAATCCAGCCCGGGGTGCGGAAGATGCCGCCGCCGATCGTGCTGTTGATCGCGATCGCGGTGCCGTCGAGCGGGCCGAGCTCGCGCCGCAGCGCGGATCCGGTAGCTGGAGCGCCCGGGCCGGCGGCTGCGGTCATGGGGCGGAAGCGCCGCCGGCCGAGGCGGCGGCGCGCCAGAGGACCACGGATCGCGATCCGGGTCCGATTGCTACAATCGGGGCATGCCTCCTGTGCTCTTGAGAGAGGGGCCCGAGTGATGGGGCGGCGGCGAGCGCGCTGTGTGACCTGCAAGAAGGCGATCGGCCGGCTGCCGGGAAACCGCTGGTTTCCGTTCTGCAGCGAGCACTGCAAGCTGATCGACCTGGGTCGGTGGCTCGACGGGGCCTACCGCATCCCCGGCCCGCGCCAGTCGCCCGACCCCGAACCCGACACCGAAGACCCCACCGTGCACTGAGAATACTCTCGATCCGGACCGCGTTTTCGGGTGGCATGGGCGTGCGAAGCAAGCCCATGGTCGAGGCCGTCACGCGAGGGCGGCGCGCAGCGCGGCTTCGGCGGTCGGGTGCTCGAAAAGGTAGCCGTGCTTTTGCAGCGCCACCGGTAGCACTTTCTGGCTGTAGAACAGCAGCTCCTCGGCCATCTCACCCAGCAGCATCCGCAGCGCGAACTCCGGAACCGTCGCGACGGTCGGACGGTGCAGGACGCGCCCCAAGGCTCGGGTGAATTCGGCGTTGGTCACCGGCTCGGGACCAACGGCGTTGGTCGGTCCCGCGAGCGCCTCGGTCTGGACCGCGAAGCGGATCGCGCCGACCGCGTCGGCCAGGCTGATCCACGGCATCCACTGCTTGCCGCTGCCGAGCTTGCCGCCCAGGCCAAGCTTGAACGGGAGCAGCATCCGCGCCAGCGCGCCGCCCGATCGATGCAGGATCACTCCGAAGCGCAGCGGCACCACTCGGATCTTGGGCGACTGCGCGGCCATGGCCGCCTTCTCCCATTCGGTGACCACGTCGGCGAGGAAGCTGCCGCCGCCGAACATTCCTTCCTTGAGCTCTTCGTCGCCGCGATTGCCGTAAAACCCGACCGCCGACGCGCAAACCAGCACCCTGGGAGGCGACTCCATCCGCAGCAGCGCCTGGGCCACGGTGCGGGTGCCGACCACGCGGCTGTCGTGAATGGCCTGCTTGCGGGCCGCGGTCCAGCGCCCGGCGATGCTCTCGCCGGCCAGGTGGACGACCGCGTCGCAGCCGGAAAGCGCCTCCGCATCGATCCGTCCCTCGAGCGGGCTCCAAGCGGCTTCGCCTGCGCCGCGCGGCGCGCCGCGCACCAGCGCCACGATCTGCGTCCCTTCCCGCTCGAGCCGCGCCGTCAAAGCGCGGCCGAGAAACCCCGAAGCTCCACTGACCGCGATCTTCATGCCGCCACCTCCTGTGCGGATCGCCAACCGCAGTCAAGCAATGTAGGGGCGGGGCTGGTCCCCGCCCAGCCGAACGCCGCACCGCCCGGCTGACCGCCGCGGTGATTGTGGCGCAGTTTCGGGAGGGGACAAGCCCCTCCCCTACATCTGACTGCTATCTTCATGCCGCCACCTCCTGTGCGCTACGGCAACCGTTACTGGAGGTATCGAGGATCCTGGCGTTTCAGTCAAGCACGCCGCCCCTCTGTCGCAGCGATGGGTCCAGCTCATATGCGCGCTGCAGGTGCTGGCCGGCTTCCGCCGGGCTCTTGTTCAGGCGGCTCAGGAGCCGGGCCAACAGGAAATGCCCCGGCGCCGAGCTTGGATCGCGCGCCAGCACTTCGCGGTAGCCAGCTTCGGCCCCGCTCCAGTCGCCCACCGACTCGCGCAGGATCGCGGCGTTGAGCACCGCCTTGGCGTCCCGCGGCGCCAGCTCGGCCGCGCGATCGTAAGCTTCGAGCGCCGCCCGGGTCCGGCCCAGATCCTGTTGCAGCTTGGCGTGGTTGAACTGCAGCTCGGCATCGTCGGGCTTGAGGCCGATCAGCTCTTCGAGCGGGGCCAGCGCGGCCTCGAGCCGGCCGGACTCGATCGCGCGTCGGGCCGACAGCTCGAGCGCGGTCTCCAGACCGCGCAGCAATGTGGCGTCGTCGGGGCTCAGCTCCAAAGCGCCGCGATAGACCGCGACCGCCTTGGGCAGCTCGCCGGATTTGAGCCAGCAGTCGGCCAGGGCCGCGTGCGCGTCCATGAAGCGCGGCTCGAGCTCGAGCGCCTGCTCGAGCAGCGGGATCGCCGCGCGATAGTCGCCGAGCTGATAGCGCTTGACCGCTTGCTCCTGCAGGCTCAGCAGCGGCCCGAGCTTGTCGATCTGGTCCTTCGGGTCCAGCGCGGCGCCGGCCGGCGCCGTTACCTCTGCGTTGCTGCCCAGATAGCCCAGCGCCGCCAGCTTGGCGCGCTGCTCTTCATCGATGGATGCGGAGGCGCTGGCCGGCAGCGCCCCGCTCATCGGACCGAGCCGCGCTTGCAGCCTCGCGACCTGCTCCGGCAGGCGCGCTGCCAGGTTGTCGCGCTCGCCGGGATCGGCTTCCAGGTCGTAGAGCTCGGGACGCGGAGCGCTCACCAGCTTGAAGCGCGGACCGCGCAGCGCGAACAGCTCGCTCCAGCCGAAGTGGCGCCGCGCGAAACGCGTCTCCGCATAGAGCGCGCGATCCGGATTCGCGAGCGGCTCGAGCAAGTTCTGCCCGTCGGTGTCGGGCAGCTCGGCCTGGGCCAGCGCCGCCAAAGTCGGCGCCACGTCGATCAGCCCGACCGGGTCACGGCGCACGCTGCCGGCCCGCGCGCCGCGCGGCAGCTTCAGGATCAGCGGCACCCGCAAGGTGGTGTCGTAGAGAAATACGCCGTGGCTCGGCTCGCCGTGCTCGCCGAGATCCTCGCCGTGGTCGGCGGCCACCAGGATCGCCGCCGCTTGATAAAGCTCGCGCTGGCGCAGCGCCGCGAACAGCCGGCCCAGCTGGCGGTCGGTGAAGGCGATCTCGCCGCGGTACGGATCGGCGCCGAACCGCTCGCGCTCGGGGCTGGGCGGATCGTAGGGCAGGTGCGGATCGTAGAAGTGGAGCCAGAGAAAGAACGGCCGCGACAGGTTGGGCAAGGTCGCCAGCGCTTCGTCGACCACCGCATCGGCGCGGCGCTGAACGCTGCTCGGGTCGAGCAGCGCGCGCTTGCGATCGGCGCTGCCGAAGCGATCGCCGTAGTTTCTGAAACCGCGCTCCAGGCCGAAGCGGCGGTCGAGCACGAACGCCGCGACGCTGGCCGCGGTGGCGTAGCCGCGGCGAGCGAGCGTTTGTGCCAGCGTGGCGGTGCCTGTGCCGAGCCGGAAGCCCGCGTTGTCGAGCACGCCGTGCCGGGTTGGATCGAGCCCGGAGAGCAGCGAGGCGTGCGCCGGGAGGGTCAACGGCACCGGGGTGACGGCGTTGGCGAAGCGGATCCCGTCGCGGGCCAGGGCATCGAGCTGCGGTGTGTGCGCCGCGCGGTCGCCGTAGCATCCGAGCCGGTCGGCGCGCAGGGTGTCCAGCGTGATCAGAATGATGTCGGGAGGCGAAGGGGCGGCGGTCGGCGCCGTGCAGCCGGTCCCCAGCAGACCGACCAGGCACAACCACGACCGGGCGCATAGCCTGGAGTTCGGCGGCACGGCTCGATTCTAACCAATTAGAGCGAGGGCTCCGCCCTCGCGCTCCCGCGGGCGCCGAGCGCCCGATGCTTCTGGGACGCCTGGTGCCGGTTTGCTCGCAACCAAGACAAGATTCGCGTTTCTCATGCACAGCGGCCTGGAGCGAGGGCTCCGGCTTCGCGCTCCATTCATCTTGAATCCCTGGTCGCTTCTCCGTAAGGTGCTGGGCCAGCGGATAACGTCCGCGAGGAGGAGGTCGTACGATGAGATACACGGTGGCTCGAGTTGGACTGCTGGCGGCTGGACTGTTGGCACTGGGTTCGATGGCGGCGCAGGCGCAAACTCCGATCGATCTGTGTTTCACCTCCAGCGGCGGCGGTGTGACCCGCCAGATCGATTTCGGCCTGACCTCCTACGTGCTCAATTCCGCGACCTCGCCGTTCGCGTTCTATGGCAACGCGTCGGGCGAGACGTCGGACCTGCAGCCGGTGATGGGGACCGCTATCCTGCGCCACGGCGGAATCAATCTGTATTTCGGGATCGAGGGTTTTCCGACTCAGGACCATCCCTACACGCTCGAGGAAGGCGGATCGGTCAGCATCTTCACCTTCAGCGGGGTCGGCCGGCGGGTCGAGCGCAGCGACACCGGAGCGACGACCAGCACGCCGACGACGGTGCAGCTCACGCTCGGAGCCTGCTCGTAACTGGAGTGGAGGCACGAAACACCCATCTGACGCGGAATTGACCGCGATCCGCGTCAATCCCGGGGTGGCATGGGCGTGCGGAGCAAACCCATGGACGAGCTCACCTGCATGCTCAGCTCGTCCATGGGCGCCCTTCGGCCGCCCATGCCACCCCTTTCGGGACGATGCGGTCGGATACGAAGCTATCGGCTAGACCGTTGTGTCCGACCATGCCACCCATTCAGGACCATGCGGGGATGGGGATATCAAGGGCGAAGCCCCAGGGTCGTTAGTCTTCCAAGATGATGTCGGCGCCGCGCTTCTCGGTCATCATTCCGACCCGCGGCCGCCCCCATCAGCTTGCCGCCTGTCTCGAGTCGCTGGCCGGACTGCGCTATCCGCCTGATCGCTTCGAGGTTCTGGTAGTCAGGGATGGGCCGGCCCGGGAGTCCGCGCCGATCGGCCGGGGCTCGGTTAGGCGGTTGAGCGTATCTTGGCACGAAGCTCCGCGCGGCGGGCCGTCCCGGGCTCGAAACTTCGGCCTCGAACGAGCCGGGGCCGAGCTGGTCGCGTTCACCGATGACGACTGCCGGCCGCGCCCGGATTGGCTCGAACGGCTGGCCCAGGCTTTGGCGCTGCAGCCCGATCGGGCGGTCGGCGGCGCGATCGTGAACGGCGTGCCCGAAGCGCTCTGCGCTTGCGCCAGCCAGCTGCTGCTCGATGCGTTCATGAGGCGGCAGAACGCCGGCGCGGCCGGCGCCCGATTCCTGTCGAGCAGCAACCTGGCTCTGCCGGCCGAGCTGCTCCGCGCTGCCGGCAGCTTCGACCCGCGCTTCGATGACGCGGCCGGAGAAGACCGAGAGCTGTGCGCGCGCCTGCGCGACCGCGGCGTGCCGCTGACCTTTGTTCCGGACGCCGTGGTCGAGCACCATCCGGAGTTGAGTCTGGCCGGCTTTCTGCGCCAGCAGGAGCGCTACGGCCGCGCGGCTCGGCGCCTCAGGCGCCTTCGCGTTCGGAGCGGCCGCGAACCGATCCCGTGGCAACCGCCGCGCTGGGCCGATCTGCTCCGCGGTCTGAGACCAGAGGCGCGCGGCGGCCGCGCCCTGCTGATCGCCGCGCTGATCGCCGCCGGCCAGGCCGCCCTCGCCGCCGGCTACGCCCGCGAGATCGTCACCGGTCGTGACTCGCCCGCTTGAGCCCGGCTGCGGCGACTAAGAGGAGCCGAGGATTCTCTGGCGTTCTTCTTCCGCTTCCGATTCGCGGCCCGCGGCCGACAGCGCCGACGAGAGGTTGAGCCGAAAGGCCGCGTTGCGCGGCTCCAGCTCCAGCGCGCGGCGATAGCTTTCGATCGCCTCGTCGTAGCGCCGGTCCTGCAGCAGCAGGTTGCCGCGCAGGTTGTAGATCTCGGCGAAGCCCGGGTGGTCGGCTTCGGCCCGCGCCAGCGACTCCATGGCCGCCTCGCTCTCGCCGCTGCGCGAGCGCAGCAGGGCGTCGAGATACAAGTACTCGTAGTAATCGGGTCGGGCCGCCAGCGCTCGGCTCAGATGGGCCCGGGCCTCGGCTTCGCGCCGGGTCGAGAGCAGGATCTTGGCCAGCATCGCGTGGGCGCCGTCGTGCTCGGGCTCGAGCTTGAGCACCGAGTCCAGCAGGCGTTCGGCGGCCTCGAGCCGGCCGACGCGCAGCTCCAAGGTCGCCGCGTCGAAGCTGGCCCTCAGGTCGCGGCGCCGCGCCTCCTCGGCCTCGCGCTCGCGACTCAGCTCGGCGAAGCGCTCCAGCTCGCGCCGCGCCCCCTCCGCGTCGCCGGCTTGACGCAAAAGGCGAGCGAGCAGGTTGTGCGCTTCGAGATGATCCGGATCGGTGGCCAGCGCCGCCTGCACCGCTTCGCGCGCCCCGGCCGCATCGCCGCCGCGATCGCGGGTCGAGGCCAGCAAGTACCAGGCCGAGGCGTTGTCGGGGCTCAGCCGCGTGGCCGCTTCGAGCCGCGGGATCGCGAGCTCGGGTTGATCCAAGTAGCGCGCGTAGAGCAGCCCGAGGCCGTAGTTGGCATTGGGGTGGTTCGGGTCGATCGTGAGCGCGCGCAGGTAGGCGGCCTCGGCGGCCGGAAAGTCACCGGCTTGAGCCAGCATCGTGCCCCGAACCGTGGCGACATCGGGATCGGCGGGATCCAGCGCCTCGATGCGGCCCAGAATCTCGGCGCTGTCAGCGAAGCGCTCGCGGCCTTGGAGCAGACCGGCCAGCAGCTTGAGGGTCTCGAGATCGTCCGGCTCCATCTCGAGCGCCGCGCGCAGATCCGACTCGGCGCGTTCGAAGTCCCTGAGCGCGAGCAGCGCGCGCCCGCGTTCGACCAGCGCCTCGCGCAGGGTCGGGTCGAGGCGCAGCGCCTGGTCGAAGGCGGCCAGGGCGGCGCGCGGCTCACCGGCCTGAGCCCGCTCGCGGCCGGCTTGCAGCGCCTCGCGAGCCGCCTCCGGCTGGTGGCGGGCGGCTGGCTGCGACTCCGCCGCCTGCATGGACGGATCGGACGAGGGATCCGCCGCCGGGTCGGCCGCTTGCAGCCAGAGCAGCCACAGCCACAGGATCGCCATATCTCCATCCTACATCCGCGCCGCGTCCCGGTCAGCAGTGCCACACCGAGCCGGGCGCCGGACACTTCCCATCGGACTCGCCCGCGGTCACAATCGAGGGCATGAGAACAGGCATGTACCAGGCGGCGGCCGGCATCCTTTTGTTCGGGTCGGCCCTGGCGGTTGCGGCCGAAACCGAGATCCTGCCGCTGGCGGAGGTTCGTCCCGGCATGCGGGCGGTGGCGCGCACGGTGTTCTCCGGCCAGAAGATCGAGCCGTTCGAAGGCACCGTGCTGGGCGTGGCCAAAAATTTCATGGGACCCCAGCGCCATGTGATCCTGGTCGAATTCGAGGGCGAGCGGCTGGAGCACACCGGCATCGCCCAAGGCATGAGCGGCAGCCCGGTGTACGTGAATGGCAAGCTGATCGGAGCGTTGTCGCTCGGTTTCTCGCCGTTTCCCAAGGATCCGGTGGCCGGGGTCACGCCGATCGAGTACATGCTGGCCGAGACCCAAGAGGGCACGGTCGATTTCAGCGCCGGCCTGCCGTCGGCACCGGCGCTGGGTGCGTCGCTGACCAAGCTGCAGCCGCTGCGCCTGCCGCTGCAGTTTCGCGGCGTGCATCCGAAGCTGTTCGAGGCGATCCAGCCGTACTTCGAACGCTTCCCGGTGACCCCGATCTTGGGCGGCGGCGGCGGCAGCGGCTCGAGCTCGGCTCCGATCGAGCCCGGCGCGCCGATCGCGGCGGTGCTGGTCAGCGGCGATCTGGGCATCAACGGGGTCGGCACCGTGACCCACGTGGCCGGCGATCGGGTCTGGGCGTTCGGCCACCCGTTCCTATCGCTCGGCAAGCTGGCGATGCCGCTCGCCAGCGCCGAGATTCTGACCACGCTGGCCGACCAGAGCATCTCCTACAAGGTCGCGGTCACCGGCGACCCGGTCGGGACCCTCGAGTTCGATCGCGCCACCGCGGTCGCCGGCCGGCTCGGTCCGGTGCCGCCGATGATTCCGATGGCGGTTTCGGTCGAGCGCGCCGGGCTGCCGTCGGCCTCGTACCACTACGAGGTGTTTCGCCACCCGTCGCTGACCCCGGTGCTGGTCGCGGTCAGCCTGCTCAATTCGGTGGCCCAGCGCTGGCAGTTCGACCTCGAGGCGACGCTGCAGCTCGACCTGAAGGCCCAGCTTAGCGGTCAGCCGGCGATCCATTATCAGCAGACCTTCATCACCGATCCGGTGCGCGGTCTTTTGGGTCTGCTGCCGCCGGTTCTGGAGCTGCTGCAGATGCTCAATCAGGCTAATGAGATCCGGCCGCGGCTCGAGCTCGAGCAGGTCGCCGTGCGGGTGGCCGTCGATCCCGAGGTGCGCCGGCTGCGCATTCGCGATCTGATCCTCGAGTCGACCCAGGTTCGTCCCGGGGCCTCGCTGGGGCTCAAAGTGGTGGTCGAGGACGAGCGCAGCGGGCGCGGCTACCGCTCGCTGCGTTTTGAGCTGCCGGCGGATCTCAAGGCCGGCAGCTATCAGCTCGAGGCGGCCGGCGGCGCCGAGCTCGATCAGCGTGACGGGCAAAGCTTGGCCACCGCGCTGACCGTGGCGCGCGACGGGGCCGAGCTGACCGAGGCGTTCAACCGGATTCGGCGCCGCGATCGGCTCTATCTGCGGCTCACCAGCGACGAGCCGTCGCTGCGGGTGGCGCACCGGCGCATGGACCAGCTGCCGCCCTCGATCTTGTCGATCCTGGCGGCTGGCGGCAGCGGCGCCGCTCAGGTGACCAGCCGGTCGAATCTGACCGAACAGGTCGAAGCGAGCGGCGGCGTGGTCGAAGGGTTCGCGGCCGCGAACCTGACCATCTTGCCCCGCGATTGAGAAGC
>DASWHO010000166.1:0-2584 GCA_036398155.1 Acidobacteriota bacterium | reverse complement strand
CGCGCACCGCCGCTTCGACCTCGGGCTCGACCGGCTTGGAGCGCAGCAGCTCGCGCGGGATCGGCTCGATATGGGTGCGCAGGCTGGTCCCCGGCGGAAGGCGGGCCAGACTCTCGCGTTCCAGATCATCGACCAAGTCGTGCGCCTGTCCCAGCGAGAGCTGCTCGTCGACCCCGACGTGGGCGATCAGATGGAGCCGGCCTTCGGCTTCGTGGGCCCAGGATTCGTGGAGCTCCAGGCCCAGGCCGTGCGCGACCTGGCGCACCAGGGCGAAGGGGCCGGCTGCGGCCTTGGGATCGCGCTCGGCTTCGAGGTGGACCGTGACGTCGTTCACCCCGGGCAGCTCCAGCAGCCGGCGCCGCACCTCGGCGGCGATCGCATGGGCCTGCTCGATCGAATGGTGCGGCGCGACCCGGATCCGCAGATCGACCGCGGCGTCGCTAGTGCTGCCGCGGCTGCGAATCCGGTCGAACGACTCGACGCCTTTGACTTGCGCGACGACGCCGGCCAGGCGTTCGGCTTCGATCGGGGCTCGGTCGACCAGGATCGGGGTGAACTCGCGCAGGATCGCAAGCGCGAAATAGGCGATGAACAGCGCCACGCCGATGGCGATCAGCGGATCGGCGGCCGGCACGCCGAGCCGCACCGCGATCAGGCCGGCCAGGACCGCGAGCGATACCGTGGCGCCGGCCTGGCTGCCGCGCGCGTCGGCGATCAGCACGCTGGAGTGGAGGCGCCGGCCCAGCGCCATCTCGTAGCGCGCGGTGAGCGCTTGAATCAGAAGGGCGGCGAACAGCAGACCGAACATCCAGGTCGAGATGTCGGGTGGGCTGGGCGCGCGGAACTTGTCGAGCGCCCGCTCGATCAGGTTCCACGAGGTCAGCAGCAGCAGCAGCGCGATCACCAGCGCCGCCAGGGTTTCGAACTTGCGGTGACCGTAGGGATGGTGGCGGTCCGGGGGCCGGCTGGCGATCGCGATGCCGACCAAGCCGATCACGTTGGAGAGGCCGTCGAGCAGCGCTTCCAGGCCATCGGCCAGCGCTCCCAACGAGCCGGCCGCCACGCCCACCGCCAGCTTGAAGGCGGCGGCCAACCAGTTGAGCAGCAAGGTCTGCCACAGGACCTTGCGGATCGCCGGATAGTCCATGAGCCGACGGCTCTAGCTTACTATTCCTGCCTCGAGTGAACGAAGCTGCCCATGAGACCGATTCCAGATGCGACGCTGCTGCGGTTCTCGCGCCGGCGCCTGAGGCGCCTGGCCGGTCGACTGGGACGACCGCGGCCGGCAGCGGATCCCGCCGCCCTGCTGCGGGCGCTGGCCCGACTTCCGGACCGGGCAGAGACGCGTCGCTTTCTATTGGGCTCCCAGCTCCACGGCTGGTGTCATGGCGCGGAAGAGGCGCTCGGGCTGATCGAGACCCAGGGCGTGCCGACGGCCGAGGTGTTCGATCGCGTGGCCGCGACCACTTTTCTCATCCTGCTGGCGCCGCGCGGTCGCGCGCCGGCCGATCTGAAGCAGCGCGCGCGCCGGCTCGGGCGGCGGCTCTTGCGGCAGCGTCTCTCGGAGCTGCCTCTGCTCTGCTGGGGTTGGGGCGTCATCCGCAGGCCGCTTTCCGGTCGGGTGCTCATGCAGGACGATCCAGAGGAGGGCAAGCCGGCCTCCGAGTTATGGTTGGGCGGCGAGCGAAGCTTGCTGCGCTGGACCGGGCGCCGCGTTCCTCGCGAGGCCCGTTACGCGCTGACGGAGACCCGTCTCGAGCTGCGGCCGGGACGGAGCTGGGAGCTGGCGCCCAAGCCGGTCTTGAGCGGCGGGCCGATTCTGATCGGCAATCCGATCGTGTCGGGCCGCCGCGGCCAGCGGGTCGCGGAGCGATCGGGCTCGGCGCTGCGCCGCTTCGAACAAGCGCTGGCGCTGATCGATGCCGGTTGGCCGGCGGCGGGGCGCTGGGTGCGGCGGCGCACGGTCAAGGTGGTTCCGCTGATCGAGCCGGGCACGGTGAGCTACTCGCTGCGCGCGCGGCCGGGAGTGTCGTTTATTTGCACCGCTCGCAAGACCATCCTGCAGCTCGCCGATGATTTGGTGCACGAGAATGCCCATCACGAGCTGCATTGGCGTGAAGCCTTAGGCGAGCTGGAACGCAGCGATGGCAGTCCGGCTTACTATTCGCCGTGGCGGCGCTCCATGCGGCCGCTCCGGGGCATCGTGCACGCTTGCTTCACATTTCTGCGCCGCGCGGAGTTGTTTGAGCGGCTGCTCGCGAGCGCGGAGCGCCGCGGCGGTCGAGGGACGCGGGCCGCCGATCTGCTCCTTCTGCGCCGCGGCCTGTTGGAAGAGCGCAGCGCCTTGGAGTTCAGTCTTATGGATCTGAATCGCGCCGAGCTTGGCGGCGAGCTCACTTCTGGCGGCCGGCTGCTGCTCAACGAGATGCGCGAGGATTTCAACCGGTTGAATCGCAGCACCGACGCCCTGCGGAATCGCCTGAGACGGGTCGGCGGTGAGGGACGCTCTGTGCTCGCATTTGAATCCCGCTTCCGCGGCCGACTGGAACGCCGCCGACGAGTTCTCAGTGTCCGTTTTCGGACA
>DASWHO010000165.1:0-28556 GCA_036398155.1 Acidobacteriota bacterium | reverse complement strand
GCCTTGCGGCGCGCTGCGGAACCCGACCCGATTGGTTTGAAAGGTGGTCTCGAGCGTGCGGCGGTGGTCGATCCCCCAGCGATGCTGGCCGAGCAGCGCCTCGGCATCGCGCTCGATGTTGTTGGTCGCTGCCACCGGAGTCAGCCCGTCGATGCCCGCGAACGCGTCGTTCTGCGGGAAGGCCAAGAGACCGAGGCGGAACTGGTGCCGCTCGCTGGGATGCCAGTCGAGCTGGGTCAGGTTGTTCCAACCCTCGGTCACCAGATCGTCGCGCACCGGGTCGCCCGGCACGTCCTGAGCATCGCTGCGGTCGAAGTGGTATTCGAACGATTGGGACAAAAACAGGCGCCCGGCCCGGAGCGGGCCGCTGATCCGGACCCGCGGCGAAGCGGACTCGATACCCATCAAGGTGCCGCCCGAGAGGTTGGGCCGCGGCAGGAAGCTGGCGACCTGAAAGGCCCACTCATCGCCGCCCGCCGCGGTGCTGACGTCGACGATGCCGCCCTGGAACTGGCCGTAGTTGGAAGGGTAGACGCCGGTGTAGGTGCTGACCGAATCGACCGCTTCGAGCGGCAGCAGCAGGCGGTACTCTCCGGAAAACGGGTCCATCACATCGACGCCGTTGAACAGCAGGATCGAGTCGGCTGGGAGCGTGCCGCCGATGCTGATTCGGCCTTCATGATCGCGGATCACGCTGGGCAGCAGCGGCAGCGCTTCCACCACCTGCTCGGAGGCGAGCGGCAGGGCTTGCAGGGTGTCCTCCCGCATCCGACTCTGGCCGCTGATCGACTCGCGGTCGAAAAGCACCGGCTCCCCTGGGTCGGACGCGGTGACCTGAATCTCCAGCGCGGCGGCGGGGAGCGAGGCGACCATATGAAGACTGACCCTCCCGCCGGCTCCAACCGAGAGTTCGGCGCCGCCTGAGATCGCCAGGCTGGGATGGGCGGCGAGGATCCGGTAGAAGCCGGGCTCGAGGCCGCCGAACTCGAACAGGCCGGCATGGTCGGAGGTCGTGCCCAGGACCGCAGTGGACGGCGCCGGCCCTTCGAGCCGCAGGTTGCAGCCCGGCAACGGCTGGCCTTCCTGATCGAGGATTTGACCGGAAACCGTTCCGCTCGAGGCCCGGGATGAGGTTTTGGATCCAGCGGTCTGACTGGACCCCGCCGGTGCGGCAGCTGCGCTTTCTGCCCGCGAAGACAGCATGCCGAGAACCAGGCACGCCGTCGCGAGCGGTTTGAGCACGAGGTGGAGGTCCGCGCCCGCGCTCCAGATCAGAGAAAAGCTTGGAGCAGGCGTTTGTTGACCTGTTTGATGCTGGAGTGCGCGGCGTCGAGCTCGGAGACCTTGTCGCGCAGGTCGCGGATCAGGCGCGCTCGTTCGATCCCGCTCTGGATCACCAGCAGCAGTTGGGAGTTCTCCCAAGGCTTTTCCAGATACTGAAACAGCTGCACCTCATTGATCGCTTGGATCGCGCTCTGCTTGTCGGCGTGCCCGGTGAGCAGCACCCGGCTCGCCTCCGGTTGGGACTCTTTGGCCTTGGCCAGGAACTGGATCCCGTTCATCTTGGGCATCAGGTAATCCGACACCACCACGTCGACCGGATGGCCGTGCAGGAACTCGACCGCCTTCTCGGCGTCGGTGAACCCCTCGACCTGAAAATCGGTTTCGAGACGCAGGAAGGCGCGCAGGCTGGTGATGACCATCTCTTCGTCATCGACGATCACGACCGACGGTTTGGCATTGCTTTCCATGCTTGACTCCTCCGGGTGAGATCGATCTCACTCGGCTCGGTTTTTCTCCTGGAGCACCGGAATGCGAATGTGAAAGGTCGTGCCGACCTCGGGTTCGCTGTCGAACTCGAGCCGGCCGCGGTGCGATTCCTCGACAATCTGCTTGCAGATCGACAGCCCCAGCCCGGTGCCGATGCCGAGCGGCTTGGTGCTGAACCCTTGGGTAAAGATCTTGGCTTGGTCCTCAGGCTTGATGCCGCAGCCGGTATCGCTGATGGCGATATGCGCCCAGCCGTCCTCCAAGCGCGTGCTGACCGCGACCTTGCCCTCGCCGCAGATCGCCTGGGCGGCGTTGATCAGGAGGTTGACGAACACCTGGTTCATCAGCTGGGGATGGCATTCGACCTCGGGCAGCTCGGCGAAGTCGACCTCGACCGCGATCCGGCGCCGGAACTCGCAGCCGGTCAGGCGCAGCGCATCGCTGAGCACCTCGTGGATGTCGACCTTGCGCAGCTCGGAATCGTCGACCCGCGAGAAGGTTTTGAGGCCGCGGATCACCGAGGCGATACGGGCGCAAGCGATCTTGTCGACCGAAGCCAGGCCGCTGAGGGTTTCGACGATGTCGAGCGCCTTGTCGGATGGAGCGCTGCCGCTGGCCTGCGCCTCGCGCAGCGCGTCCTGCAGCAGCTCGAGCGAGCGCACGCTCACCTGGTTGTTCGACAGGATCGATCCGATCGGCGAGTTGATCTCGTGCACGATGCCGGCCAGCAGCCGCCCCAGCGAGGCCATCTTGTAGTTCTCGAGCAGCTGCCGGCGCGAGGTTTCGAGCTCGCGGCGCAGCTCGGCGGCGCTGGGCTCGGCCGCGGTCATGGCGCCGCTTCGACCAGCTTGCGAAAGCGCTTGACCAAGGTGGAGAAGATCGCGGCCGTGATCTCGACATTGTCGGACAGCAGATCGTAGAAATCGTCGCGTCCGATGCGCAGCAGCGACACGTCGGTAACCGCTTTGGCGCCGACCGGCAGCGGATCTTCATCGAACAGCGCCCAGGCGCCCAGCACCTCGTACTGCTTGGCGGTGTGCAGCGTCTCGCCGTCGCGATCGATCGCCACCTCACCGTCGAGGATCACGTAGAGCGCGTCGGAGGGCTGAGCCGCGTCGAGAATCAGCTCGCCGGGACGGTGCTGGGTCTGTTTGGCGATCGACGCGATCCGCGCCAGCTGGTCGGGCTTGAGCTTGGCCAGCAGATCGACCGCCTCGAGGGCGATGACTTTCTCCACCAGATTCAGTTCGGCCATGTCGGGTCCGCCTTTTTTAGCCGAGCGCCGCGACGGCGCTGCGCGCCACCAGTGCGACCTCGGCCCCGGAACGCTCGCCGGCCTGCCGAATCTCACCGGCCAGCGGATGGATTTTCAGCTCCGCGGCGGCGGCCATGGCGCAGGCGACCATCCAGGTGTCGCCGGAGCGGATCAGCTCGCGCAGCGCCGCTTCAGGGCCCAGCACCTGGAGCCCGAACAGCTCGCGTCCGGTGTCCTGCAGGTGCGCGGTATCGTCGATCAGGGGCAGCATGATGCGCTTGAGCTCGCGGTCAAGGAGATTGTCCAGGAATTCCAAGGCTGCTGCAAACTGCTGGCTGCGGCGCTGGCTGATCGCCAGATACGCGGCGTAGATCTCCTTGGGCGGGTAGCGCAGGCCGAGCAGCCGGAACAGGCGCTCGAAGGATTGATCGAGGCGCTCTTCGATGGTGGCGGTCAGCAGGCCGGCCGCGGTGCGCGGGTTGCGCTGATCCTTGAACGGCATCAGGGCGGCGTGGAGCTGGAAGTAATAGCGCGCCTCGTTCAGGATCTGTTGGGTGATCGATGGGGTGCCGAAGTCCAGCTGCGGGGCGGCGTCGCGCAGCCGGTTGAGCGCCTTGATCACCGCGGTGCGGATCGAGAGATCGGCCTGGCCGATCGAGCGCAGCAGGGTGTCCAAGCTGCGCTGCTCCTGGACCTGGGCCAATACCCGCGGGATCTGGCGGCGGACTGCGGCCGGCACCCGCGCGTCCTCCAGGATGTCGCCCAAGGTCCCCGCGATGCGGGTGCCGAAGGCGGCAAGGGCGGCGATCGCCGCGCCGCGCACGCGCGGCTCGACCAAGCGGCGAACCAAGGCATCGACATAGATTCGGTGCTGGAGCCGGCCCGCTGCCTGGCAGGCCGCCGTGACCACGCCGGCATCGCGGTCCTGCAGCAGATGATGCAGCGCTTCGATGCCGCTGTCGCCGCGCACGCCGATCGCCAGAGCCGCGAGTCTCCTTCGTTGGGGATCGGAGGCGCCGGCGGCCTCCGAAATCCACTCGTAGGTGATCAGACCGGTATCGAGCTTGCCGTTGTTCCCCATCGCCAGCAGGGCGCTCTCGCAGACCCTCAGATCGGCCTGGTCGAGCAGGCGGCGTCCCAGGCGCTCGGCATCGGGCGAGACGGCGAGCAGGTAGCCGACCGCATGACGCAGGACCTCCGGATCCGACGGTGGATTTTCGATTTCGGTTCGTGCGCGCTCGAGAAAATCGGCCAGCGCGGCCGCGCGGGCCAGCTCGTAGATTTTGCCGCGCACCTCGGCGCTCGGGGTGTCGATCAGATCCTGCAGCAGCTGCGCCAGCGGATAGCCGGGGAGCTCGGCGAGCAGCGAGAGCGCATAGCGGGCCTGTCGCGGGTTGCCGCTGCGCGCGGTCTGCTCGATCAAGGCGAGGGTGGTGGGATCCTTGATGTTGAGCCGGATCGCGTCGAGGTCGAGGCGGCGCGCCTCCAAGCGCGTGCGCACGGTCGAGATGTACTCCTTGCGCGCGCGGTGCGAGAGCAGCATCCAGAGGGCCGCGAACAGGATCACCGGGATCGAGATCGCGCGGACCTCGAGGGCGAGGATCGTGGTGAGCAGCGCCAGCAGCATGCCGGCGATGCCGCGCGACATGCGATCGACGAAGATGTCCACGAACGCCTTGGTCCGGTTCTTGAGCTCGGTCGGAAGCGGCAGATAGAGCAGCTCCATGCCGGTGCGGTTGAACGAGTAGCGGCCCGCCGCTTCGGCCAGACGGGTCGCCGCGGTGGAGATCACGCCGGGCGCCGCCAGCACGAAACCGGAGGCGACCGAGATCGAGAGCGGCAGGATCTGGAGCGTGCCGCCGACTCCGAAGCGGCGCACCACGATTGCGGTCAGGAAGAACTGCATCACGAACGTGACCAGGTTGAGATAGATTCCGTAAAAGCCGCCTAGGAACGCGGTCAGCTCATCGCCCGAGTAAGCCTGCTTGACCATCGCGCTGAACTGGAAGTCGATCATCGTATCGACCACGTAGGTTAGGGAAATGATGCCGATGATGACCTGCAGATGGCGGTAGGTGAAGATCGCGCTGGTGATGTCGCGGAAGCGGAACTTGGCTTCCTCCGCCTGCGCGGCTTTGGCACCGGCCAGCGACACGTCGCGGCGCGAGACCGTGAGCCAGAAGCACAGATAAGCGAGCAGGACCATCACCGCGCTGGCGAGCAGCAGGTGGCGGGTGCCGAGATACTGCACCGTGAGCGCGGTGAACGAGCCGCCGAAAGCCGCGCCGACCACCGCGCCGACGCCCAGCAGGCCGTAGAGCCGCTTGGCCTCCTGCGAGTTGAACACGTTGGCCGCGACCAGCCAGCCTTGCGAGACCAGCGTGATGCTGAACAGGCTGACCCAGATGTTGAACAGATAGTACATCCAGCCGAAGTCGTACTGCAGCAGCCACCAGATCGCGAGCAGCGAGCCGACGAAGAAAGCGGTGTTGGCGGTGACCGCGCGCCGCAGGCTGGTCTGGACCGCGATCTTGGTGTACAGGTAGGCGATCAGCCCGCCGGCGGCCGCGATCAAGATGTACAGGTAGGGCAGGCGGTCGATATCGAAATTGTCCAGAAACATCGCCCGCGAAACCGGTTTCAAGATGTAATACGCGAACAGAACCGACAGCAGGTACAAGGCCATGAAGAGGGTGCGGGGGACCTCCCCGGGACGAACGTCGAAGGCCCGGCGCCAGAGGCGGGCGATGCGGCTCAGCAAGGCAAAGGCTCCTGATAGATTCGAGCGCGTCACTATAGCTGAGGATTCGGCCCTTGTGCTAGGCTGGCGGGTAGCGAGCAGGCTTTCCTCAGAAGCTGTAACTCTATGACATCCAAGGAATTACGTGAGTATCTGCTGCCGCGCGCGGCGGAGCGGGAGCCGGGCTTTCGGCACGAGCTCGACACGATCAGCCAGCGCGGCCTGCAGGTGATCGCGGCGGTGCTGTTGGGGGTGCCGCTGTTCGAGGGCGCGATCAGCTTGACCGTGCTGCCGCGCGCCTGGGCGGCGCTGAGTTGGGTTTGGGAGCCGATTCTTTTGGCACTGCTAGGCGGTGCGATCCTTTTGGTGCTCGGGCTGCCGGGGGGCCAGCGCCACGCGCGGCTGTTGGGGGTGGGCTCCGGTGCGCTGACCGGAGCGATCTTGATCTGGACCACGCTGCTGACGGCGCGGATCGACGAGCAGGTGGTTCACACCATCCCAGGCAAACTAGCGGTGGTCATGCTGGTCGGGGTGGCGGCGGTCCCGATGCGACCGCTGCAGGCGCTCGGGCTGGGGCTCTCGTTCGGTCTCTCGCACCAGCTCCTGATCGCCGGCGCCTTCGGGCTCGGCATCATGCCGAGCGCCCCGTGGGAAACGATTCACCTGATCTTCATCGCGATGCTCGCCCTGCTCGCCACGGCCCTGACCGCGGTGGTCTACGCCCAGCGCCACGCCAGCTATCTCGCGCACCGCGCGGCGGTCAAAGCCTCCGAGGAGCTATGCCAGGTGCAATCTCGGGTCCTTTTGGCCGAGAACGCCGCGGCGCTGGGCCGGGTCGCGGCCGCGATCAGCCACGAATTCAATTCGCCGATCGGCAGCTTGATGAGCGGGGTGGAGACCTTGACCGGGATGGCGCAGCGACTCAACGATGCCGGTCCGGCGGAGCGGCAGCGCCTGCTGGAGCTGCAGAGCGATCTGTGCCGCACGATCCGGGAGTCGGCGCGCCGGCTGCAGCAGATGGTCGGACGGATCCAACGGTTCACCAACTTGGAACGCGCCGAGATTTTGGCCGCCGATCTCAACCAGCTGCTCAGCGACAGCGCGGCTTTGATGGAGCCGGAGCTGCGCGAGAACGTGCGTTTGGACCTGCAGCTCCAGCCGGTGCCGCCGGTGGTCTGCCGCCCCGAGCAGATGAGCGCGGTGTTCTCGAGCCTGCTCAGCAACGCGATCCGAGCGGTGAACGGCGATGGCAAGATCGGGGTGTCGACCGCCCGGATCGGCGACCAGGTCGAGGTGCGGATCGAAGACGACGGCCGCGGCATGAGCCCGGAGGAGCTCGCCCAGATCTTCACCCCCGGGTTCAAGGTCGAGGCGGGCCGGGTTGCCGCCGGCAACTGGAGCCTGTTCAGCTCGCGCCAGATCGTGCATGAGCACGGCGGCGAGATCGAGATCGAAAGCGCTTCCGGCAAGGGCACGCTGGTACGGGTTCGGCTCCCGTTCGGGGCGCAGCAGCCTGCGGCGCTCTCGGCCTGACTGTTTCGGCCGCCGCGGGCCGTGCCTGCGATTTTCAGCGCGCACAGAGGCCGCCCGGAGCGCGTCTTTGGGCTCCGGTGAGAGCCGCAGTAATCCGCGCAACAGCGCCGTGGGCCAGGCGATTGGAATTCTCCGTAAGCCTGGTGTAAAGTCGCCGTGAAGTTTCCATGAACCGAGGCTTTTGAGCTCAGGGGGGTGCATGACGCTCTTCTTCCGCCGCTGGTCGGCTGTCTTCGTGTGGTCATTCTGTCTGGTCCTGGCTCCAGGGCTGAGCCGGGCGGAGGCGGACGTAAAGACGGAACAGGAGCTCGCGGATTGCCTCTCCGCGGCGCCGGAACCCGATTGCCTCTCCCCCGCAGAGGTCTCGGCTGGGCTCGATCCTTCCGGCCCGATGGACCAAGATCGCCTGGCCCAGAACTGGCTCCAAAGCGATGCCGAGCCGTTCGATTCGCCGTCGGTCAAGGAGTTTCCCAAAGCGCTGGCCAAGAACCTCCGCGGGCTGTTCACCAAGCGCAACCTGATGCCGCTGATCGTCGGGGCGAGCATCACCGCGGGCGCCAGCACGCTCGATAGCACCCTGCGCAAATCGCCGGAAAACGGGCATCACTTCGCGGCCTTCGGCGGGCTCGGCCACAAGCTCGGCAACCCGGCCTATCTGGCGGCGATCTTCAGCTCGACGTTCGTGGCCGGCAGGCTGTCCCACGACAGCCGGTTCCGGGCCATGTCCTACGATCTGATGCAAGGCTATGTGATCACCACCGCGCTGACCGCCGGCCTCAAGCACGCAATCGGCCGGGAGCGGCCCAATCACGAAGACAGCCTGTCGTTTCCCTCCGGACATGCGTCGACCGCGTTCACCTACGCCACCGTGCTGTCGCATTACTACGGCCTCGACGCCGCGATCCCGGCCTATGCCATGGCCGGTTTCATCGGCTTCTCACGGGTCGAGAAGAACGCGCACAACCTGAGCGACGTGGTGGCGGGTATGGCCTTGGGCTACATCGTCGGTCGCACCGTGGTGCATAGGGACGAAGCCAAGGGCGAAGAGGAGCCGCGTTTCACCTGGATGCCGCAGGTGGTCCCCGGCGGCGCCGGCGTTCATTTCACCATCAACTTTTAGCTCCGCGGCGGCGGTCCTCTTTGTTGTGCAGCCGCTGCCAGGCGGCGTAGGCGGGCGCGTTTCGGATCCGTTCCGCGGTCGCTGGATGGTTGCGCCGGCAGCCGCCGCGGTAGCCGCACCAGTTGCAGAGCGCATTTTTCTGCAGCGGGTAGTGTCCGTGCTCGAGCTCGCGATCAAAGAACTCGAGGATCTGGCGCAGCTCGTCGCGCTGCTCCGGTTGCTCGAAGCGAAAATCCTGGCGCTGATCGGCGCCGATCTCGGGTCCGACCGGGAGCAAAACGCCGATCACCTCGGCCTGGCGCAGCGCCCGCGCCAGCTCGATGTAGACCGGGAGCTGCACCTGCTCGCCGAGCCGGATCAGCCTGGGATCGACGCGGCGCTCGAGCTTACCGCGGGTCTTGTAATCGACCACCCGAAGGCGGCCGCCGGCGCCGGCATCGAGCCGGTCGACGAAGCCGTGCAGCGCGGCGCCGAATTGCCCCTGGAGCTCGACCTCGAACTCGATCGGGCGCCAATGCTCCTCGGCCATCTCGCGCAGTTCCTGATGAATGCCGCCGCGCAGCGCCTCGCGCCAGCGGCGCAAGGTCCGATTCCAGAGGAAAGGGAGCTTGAAGCTGAGCCGGCGGCCGAGGCTGCCGAAGGCCGCATCCCAGTGCCGCTCGAGCAGCTCATCGGCGCGGGCCGCGGCGGCTTCCAGGTCGAACGGCGATTCTGGGGCTCCCAAGCTCGGCACCAGCTCGCGGTAGATCTCCTCGAGCAGCCGGTGGGCGGCGCTGCCCAGCTCCCGGACCGGCAAGAGCTCGTCCGCATCGGGATCGTCGAGCTCCTGGACCCGCAGCCCGTGGAGCAAGAAGTACTGCAGCGGGCAGCGCGCGTAAGTCTGCAGGCGGGTGGGCGAATGCGGGCGCTTGGGCGGCAGCAGGCCGGCCGGCAAGAGGCCGTCGTAGGGCAGCGCCTCATCGCGCCATTTCTCGATCGCCTCGAGCAGCTTGAGCCCGGCGGCGAGCGCTTCGCGCTGCGGCGCCGGCGCGAGAGCGGTGGCGGCTACGGCGCGGACCTGGGGCGGCATCAGGATCGCCGCGGCGGCCGCCGCTTGCGGCGCCGGCAGGCCCTCCGCGGCGCAGGCGCGCCGCCAGAGCTGACTCGGATGGGCTGGAACGCGCTCGCGCTCGGCTCCGGAAGGCAGCGCCAGCGCTGGGTCGGGATCGCCGTGCAGCATTCGCGCCAGCTCGCGGAAGGCGAGGGAGGGCACCTTGGCGCTGCCCAAAGGATCGGCGCGCTGATACGAAACGGTGAGCGAGCGGCCGGCCGAGTCGAGCGTCAAGCCCAGCAGCAGCCGCTCCTCCTCGGCGCGTTCGAGCTTGAGCGCGATGGTGCAGCGCGGATCGGCCGCCAGCTGCCGGCGCGCCTCCTCGGGCAGGAACGGATCCGGCCGGGCGCGGCGCGGCCACAGATCGGCATTGAGGCCGAGCATGAACAGGTGGTCGAAGCGCAGGGCGCGGGCCTGCATCATGTCGAGCACCTGCACGCCCTCGCCGACCCGCAGCCCTTGAGATAGCGCGGCGCCTTCGAGCCGGCGCTGCAGCATCGAGAGCGCCTCGCGCGGCCCCGGCGCGGGTCCGCCGAGGGCATCGAGCTGCGCCAGGTCGGCCAGCGCCGATTGCACCGCGGCGATCACAGGGTCTTGCGGCTCGCCGCGAAAGCCTTTGAGCCAGCGCTCGCCCAGCGCGCCAAGGAAAGTGGCATGCGCCGCCCAGGAGCGCTGCGCTTGCCAGCGCTTGGCATCGGCGGCCAGGGCCCCGATGACCGCGCTTAGGCCTCGCAGGCTGCGCCGCGTCGACTCGAGGCGCTCGGGGGGGTCCGGCGCTTCGCCGCGTCCCTCGCGGCGCTGGGTTTCGCGCTCGATCCAATGGGGCAGATAGGTGGTCCACGACTCGGTGCCGCCGGCGAGGCGGGCCGAGCGGCTCCAGCGGTCCCAGCGGTCGGGCTCGAAAGCATGGTCCTTGAGCGGAATGAACACACCCGAGCGCAGCAGCTCCACGGTGGGCTGGCGCGGAAAGTCCTCGGCCAGGACCGTCGCGAGCATCAGGTAGGCCTGCGCCGCGGGATGGCGCAGCAGCAGGTCGCGGGCCGAAGTGCTGTAAGCGAGCCCGTGGGCCGTGAGCACTCGATCGATATACGGCGCGTAGGGCTCCAGCGAGCGGGCGACGATGCCGATGCCGGACAGCTCGGCGCTGCTCCCGATCTCGCCGCGGCCGATGCGCGCCACGATCCGGCGGCACGCTTCGGCGAGCTCCGCCTCGGCACCCTGAGCGCTGAAGACCTCGAGCGCCGGCTGCGCTGGCTCGGCCCGCTGCTGCGGCGTCGCCTTTTCGTCGTACAGAGCCCGGAGCTTAGCGCCGAGGACCGAGCTGGCCTGCGCCGGGAGGTTCTCGATCGGTTGGTCAGGGAAGAGGCGTTCGATGCGCGCGCGGCCATGAGGGGCGCGGGGCGCCGGCCCGATCGGTGCCAGCAGCTCCACGTCGACCCGCGCGGCGAGCGCCGCGATCAGATCGCGGTGCGCACCGGTCAGGTCGTAGGCGCCGTAGTGGATCAGGCCGACCAGGCCTTGGACGTAAGCGCTCTGTTTGCAGACCAAAGCGGCGCGGCGTGACAGCGCCGCTCCATCGAGCAGCGGCGCGCCGGGCTGCGTGGCCAGCGGCGCTGCGGCGCGGTCGCGGCGCTCGGCCTTGTGCCGCGGCGCGGGATCGAGCCGCCCGCCTTCCTGCGCCAGCCGGCCGAGCTCGCGCTCGACTCGCGCGGCGATTTCGGCAAGGCCGGGTTCCCCCGCCGCTCGCAGCCGGTTCGCATCGATCCCGGCGTCGCGCAAATCGCGCAAGCTGGCAAGTACAGCGCCGATCGCGGCCGGGCGTCGCGCGAGGTATTGGCTCAAGGATCCGCGGCTCGCGGCCGCGGCCCGCCGGGTGATCTCTTCGAGCAGCAGCGGCGTGATCGTGGACCAAGCCGGCGCGCCATCGTCGAGGCTGGAGAGAATCCGCTCGGCCAGCGCGTGGTGGTGGAGGAACTCGATGCCGGCATACGCGCGCCGGCGCAGCAGGATCACACGCTCCAGATGGGCGCGCAGTCGCCCGGTCGGCACCACCACCGCCACCGGCCCAAGGGGACGCTGCTCGATCAAGGCATCGAGCCGCTCGAACAGATGATCTTCGAGCGCCGCCAGCGACTCCGAAACGACCAGCCGCATCATCCACTGAGCCTACCACACCGCCTATTTGGCCCCGAGTTGATGTGGGGCGGGGCTTGACCCCTCCTGTAAAGAGCAGCACGTTTGAACCAAATGTAGGGGCGGGGCTTGACCCCGCCCGAGCGGCATTTCGAAAGGTCGATCGAACCGCGCAGGTCACCGAGGCCGCAGGTCGGGAGGGGGCAAGCCCCGGCAAGCCGCTCTCCTACAGGTACCCTGCGGAAGCGAGATAGGGGGACCGGTATCGAATTTCCTGGGAGGCAGAGCTCGAAGTCCTGAGGTGCCGGAAATTCGTACCAGTCCCCCTATCTCGGAGGAGCCCGACCGAGCGCAACGGCATTCCAGAGTGGGGGAACTCCCCCACACCCGTTGTCAGATGGCGGCAGATCCGCCGCCGTCCTAAGCGGTGCGGCGGGCGAGGTGGCGGGCGACCGCGGGCAGGAAGAAGAAGGCGGGCAGCGCGAGCGCGACGGTGACCGCGTAATAGGTCGGGTAGCCGAGCCGCTCGACCGCGGCGCCGGAGAGCGGGCCGACGATGAAGCGCGGCAGGGCGTAGAGCGAAGCGAGCAAAGCGTATTCGGTGCTGGCCTGATCCTTGTCGCAGAGGCGCATCAAAAGCGCCAGATAGCCGGGCCCGGCGAGGCCGAGCGAGAACGACTCGAACAGCGAAGCGGCATAGAGAAACGGATCGCTGAGGTCGAGGCCGGCGACCGCGAGGTAGCCGGCGTTGCTGAGGCCTTGAGCCGCGCCCAAGGTCCAGAGCGCGGGGATGACCCCGAAGCGGCTGGTGAAGAATCCGCCGGTCAAGGCGCCGAGGATCCCGGCGACCATGCCGAAGGTGGTCGAGACGGTCGCGATCTGGGTCAGCGACATGCCGCGGTCGACCCAGTACGGCTTGATCATCGGACCGATCGCGAGATCGGCGAGCCGGTACAAGAGGATGAAGGTCAGAAGCACGAACGCGCCCGGCTTGCGAATCCAATCGACCAAGGCGGCGAAAAAGAAACGCTGCTCGCTCTTGGCGCTGCGCGCTTCAGGCGAGCGCAGCAGCACCAGGCCGAGGACGATCTGCGCGATGCCGGCGGCGACGAAGACGCGGCTCCAACCGAAGGCGGCGGCGGCGGCCACCATGCCCGCACCCGACGCGATCACGGCGACGCGGTAGCCGGCCGCTCGCAGGCCGTTGGCCGCGCCCTCTTCGCCGCGGCGCAGAAACACGATGACCTGGCCGTCGACCGCGATGTCGAGCGTGGCCGACGCGAACACGAACACGAACATCAGGGCCCACAAGGCGGGCGGCAGAGCCGTCGGATCGAACCAGGTCTGGGCGAACAGCACCAGCGCCATCACCATCACGCAGACGGCAGCCCATTGGCGGCGCAGTCCGTAGCGATCCACCAGCGGCGCCCACAGCGGCTTCCAAGTCCACGGCAGCGACAGCAAGGTCAGCGCCCCGATCGCGGTGAGCGAGATGCCGTGGGAGCGGAAATAGACCGGCCAAACGTCGAGGTAGACGCCGAACGGGAACCCGGAGGCATAGGCCAGCACCGTCGCCCAGGCCAGGCGCCGGCCGAAGCCGGGCTCGCGCGGTTGATCGCCTAGGAGACGCGGCATGCGATGGGGTCTCGTGACAGCGGCGCCGTCATTTCGCGAGTGTCGGCGCCCGAGGCAGTTGTAGGGGAGGGGCTTGTCCCCTCCCGAGAAGCGCAGCGCGTTGGAGACAGAGCTTGCATCGAGCGGCGATTGTACTGCGCCCGAGCTGCGCCCGGAAAAAAGTGACCGGGTGGCGGGCGGGGTGGGGATCCGCTAGCCTCTGCAACGGATCTTCGAGAGGAGACGAGAACACGGCATGACACGGACAGCGACGATGCGCATCCTGGTATTGGCTGCGGGAATGAGCTGCGGCACCGGGGCGCAAGCGAGCGGCATTCTGACTCCGGCCCAAACCGAGGGCACCACTCGGTTCGCCCTGCTGGGCGCGGTGATCTTCGATCAGAGCTCGGAAACGCTGGGCGGACCCGGCGACGAGACGGTGCTGATGGCGCGCGCCACGCTCGGCATCGCCCCCAAGGCCGATGTCTTTTTCGAGCTGTCGAACTTTGGCGACCGGACCTTCGGCGGCGGGCTCAAAGTGGCACTGGCCCAAGGACGCCGCGGCGCGGTCGGGTTCTTCGGCCGAGTCCTCTGGAGCAAGCCGGAGGGCGAGCTCGAGGACGATCAGATCAGCGGCACCGGAGCCTTTCTGATCAATGCCGATCTACTCGGTCAGAAGCCGTACCTCGGGTTCGTGGTGCAAGGCTTCTCCTCCGAAGAGCTCAGCGGCGGCGACTCGATCAAGACCTCGGCGGTGGCGGGCATTCAGATGAGCGGCCTGCCGCTGGTGATCGAAACCAATCTGGGAGTCGACAAGCTACTGGCGATCGGCGCGCGCCTCGCCTTCTAGCCCGGCGGCGGATCTGGCGCCGGCTTTTCGGGCGGGGACAAGCCCCGCCCCTACATGAGAACCCTCGAATGCCGGTGTAGGGGCGGGGCTGGTCCCCGCCCGCGGGTGGCATGGGCGTGCGCAAGCAAGCCGATGGCCGACGCCGCTCGAGGGCTAATGGGGCGGCGCGATGGACTTTTTTGCGACTTGGACGCGGATGATGGCGCGCTGCAGGGCGACCTGGGCGCGGGCGAAGTCGAGATCGGCCGGCGGATGGGTCAGGCGCTGGCGGGCGCGACGCTCGGCGTCTTGCGCTCGTTCGAGGTCGATATCCTCGGCCTTCTCGGCGACGTCGCACAGCAGGATCACCCGGTTCGCGAGCACCTCGGCGAAGCCGCCGTGGATCGCCAAATACTGGCGCCGGCCGTTGAGCCGGATCATCACCTCACCGGTGCCCAAGGTGCTGATCAGCGGATGGTGGCCGGGCAGGACGCCGAAATAGCCGTCCTCGGCGGGGATCACCACTTCGTCGGCCTCCGCGGTGAGCAGGTGGCGGGTCGGGGTGACGACGTCGAGCTGGAGTTTTTGTTGGTCTGCCATAGTGTTTCTGCGCCGGTTTTGTTCGGGCGGGGACAAGCCCCGCCCCTACATTCCAGGACCAGGCCCGCCATCCGGGGGCAAGCCCCGCCCCTACATGGTTCTCTTCGGCACGGGGGCGACGCTTCGCGCGCCCCCGGCACCCATCAGCTTAGCCCTCTTCCTTCATCTTTTCGGCCTTCTCGAGCACGTCGTCGATGGTGCCGACCATGTAGAAGGCCTGCTCGGGGATCTCGTCGTGCTTGCCTTCGACCACTTCCTTGAAGCCGCGCACCGTGTCCTCGAGCTTGACGTATTTGCCCGGCAGCCCGGTGAACTGCTCGGCGACGAACATCGGCTGGGACAAGAAGCGCTGGATTTTGCGCGCCCGCGCCACCGCCAGCTTGTCCTCCTCGGGCAGCTCGTCGATTCCCAGGATCGCGATGATGTCCTGCAGGTCCTTGTACTTCTGCAGCACCTGTTTGACCGAGCGCGCCACCGCGTAATGCTCCTCGCCGATCACCCGCGGGTCGAGGATCCGCGAGGTCGACTCCAGCGGATCGACCGCCGGGTAGATGCCGAGCTCGGAGATCTGGCGCGACAGGTTGGTGTTGGCGTCGAGGTGGGCGAAGGTGGTCGCCGGCGCCGGGTCGGTGTAGTCGTCGGCCGGCACGTAGATCGCCTGCACCGAGGTGATCGAGCCGCGCTTGGTCGAGGTGATGCGCTCCTGCAGCTCGCCCATCTCGCTGGCCAGGTTGGGCTGGTAGCCGACCGCGCTCGGCATCCGGCCCAAGAGCGCCGAGACCTCCGAGCCGGCCTGGGTGAAGCGGAAGATGTTGTCGATGAACAGCAGCACGTCCTGGCCCTCGACGTCGCGGAAGTATTCCGCCACCGTCAGGCCGGTGAGCCCGACCCGCAGGCGCGCGCCGGGCGGCTCGGTCATCTGGCCGTAGACCAGCGCGACCTTGGAGTTCTTGCTCAGCTCCTCGATCGAGCCCGGGCTCTCCTGGTCGAGCGGCCAAGCGATCACGCCCGACTCGCGCATCTCGCGCCACAGGTCGTTGCCCTCGCGGGTGCGCTCGCCGACGCCCGAAAACACCGAAACCCCGCCGTGCTTCATCGCCACGTTGTTGATCAGCTCCATGATCAGCACGGTCTTGCCGACCCCGGCGCCGCCGAACAGCCCGGTCTTGCCGCCGCGGGTGTACGGCTCCAAGAGGTCGATCACCTTGATCCCGGTCTCGAACATCTCGACCCGGGTCGCCTGATCCTCGAAAGTCGGCGACGGCCGGTGAATCGGGAAGTGCTGCTCGGCCTGGACCGGGCCGAGGTTGTCGACCGGCTCGCCGACCACGTTGAGCACCCGGCCCAGCACGCCGCGGCCGACCGGCACGGTGATCGGGCCGCCGGAGTCGGTTGCTTCGGCGCCGCGGGTCAGGCCCTCGGTCGGATGCATCGAGATGCAGCGCACCCGGTTCTCGCCCAGGTGCTGCTGGACCTCGGCGATCAAGGTTTCTTGCGCGCCCGAGGTTTCCTGGCCGGCATGGGACCGTTTGGAAATGCGAATCGCGTTGTGGATCGGCGGCAGCTTGCCGCTGTCGAACTCGACGTCCACGGCCGGTCCGATCACTTGGATGACCTTGCCGACGTTGGCTTGGCTCATGAGGCTCCCCGCTATCCCGCCAGCGCCTCGGCGCCGCTCGAGACCTCGATGATCTCTTTGGTGATCGCGGCCTGGCGGATCTTGTTCATCGTGAGGGTCAGGCTGGAGATCAGCTCGACCGTGTTGTTGGTGGCGCTGTCCATCGCGCTCATGCGCGCGCCGTGCTCGGCGGCCGCGCTCTCGAGCAGGCAGCGCAGCAGCTGCGCCTCGAGATGTTTCTGCAGCAGCGCCGCGTAGATCCGGTTCGGCGACGGCTGGTAGATGTAGTCGATCGGCGGCGCGCTGCCGCTCGGCTCGGCACGCTCGATCGGCAGCAGGCGCTCGACCACCACGCGCTGCTGCAGAATCGATTTGAACTCGTTGTAGACCAGGTACACGGCGTCGATCTCGCCGGCGATGAAAGGCGCGGCGAACTGCTGCGCCAGCTCGCGGGCCTGCTCGAGCTTGAGATCGCGCAGCAGATCGACGGCCTCGAAGCGGATCGGCCAGGGGCGGCGGCGGAAGAAGTCGCGGCCCTTCTTGCCGATCAGTGCGAGCCCCACCTCGCTCTCTTCGTGGCGGCGCAAGAAGTCGACCGTGCGTTTGTAGATGTTGGTGTTGAACGAGCCGCACAGGCCCTTGTCGGCGCTGATCACGCCCAGCACGGTGCGGCGCTCGGGCCGGGTCGCCAGCAGCGCGTGGGCCGCCGGATCGACGCGAGCGGCGAGCGATGCCATCACCTGCTGGATCTTGGCCGCGTAGGGCCGGGCGGCGAAGATCCGCTCCTGGGCCCGGCGCATGCGCGCCGCCGCCACCATTTTCATCGCGCGGGTGATCTGCTGGATCGATTTGACGCTGCGGATCCGGTGCCGCAGGTCGCGAACGTTGGCCATGTTCTCTGATTCACCAACGGCTGTGCGCTTGGCATCGGCTTGCCGAGCCCGAAACGCGTGGCATGGGCACGCGCAGCGCGCCCATGGACGACCTCGCGCGGTTTGCAAGGCTCGACCATGGGCTTGCTTCGCACGCCCATGCCACCCATGCGCGCTTCTGCGGCCGACGGAAGGCTTTTGGCCCCGCCAGGAAGGTGAACATCCTCATTTCGTGTGTCATAGCGCGCTAGGCCGCGGCGGCGGCGTGAGCGGCGCGGAAGCGCTCGCCGAATTCCTTGAGCGCCTCTTCTATGGCCGCGCTGATCTCGGCCGTAAGCTCACGCTTTTCGGCCAGATCCCGAAGCAGCGAGGGCTTGGAGTTGTCGAGGAACGCCAGCAAGTCGCGCTCGTAGGTGCGCGCCAGCGCCGGCGGGAAGGCGTCGAGATAGCCTTTGGTGCCGGCGAAGATCACCGCCACCTGTTTCTCCACCGGCAGCGGCGCGAACTGCTCCTGCTTGAGCAGCTCGACCAGGCGCTCGCCGCGATAGAGCTGGCGCAGGGTGGCTTTGTCGAGATCGCTGCCGAATTGGGCGAAGGCCTTGAGCTCGCGGTACTGGGCCAGGTCGAGCCGCAAGGTGCCGGCGACCTTGCGCATCGCCTTGACCTGGGCGTTGCCGCCGACCCGGCTGACCGAGAGGCCGACGTTGACCGCGGGCCGAATGCCGGCGTTGAACAGGTCGGCCTCAAGGTAGATCTGACCGTCGGTGATCGAGATCACGTTGGTCGGAATGTAGGCCGAGACGTCGCCGGCCTGGGTCTCGATGATTGGCAGCGCGGTGAGCGAGCCGCCGCCGAGCTTGTCATTGAGCTTGCAGGCGCGCTCCAGCAGCCGCGAGTGCAGATAGAAGACGTCGCCGGGATAGGCTTCGCGACCGGGCGGCCGGCGCAACAGCAGCGAGATCTCGCGGTAGGCGGCGGCGTGCTTGGAGAGATCGTCGTAGATCACCAGCACGTGCTCGCCTTGGTCGCGGAAGAACTCGCCCATCGCGCAGCCGGCGTAGGGCGCCAGATATTGCAGCGACGCCGAGTCGCTGGCCGGCGCCGATACCACCGTGGTGTAGCGCATCGCGTCGTGGTCCTCGAAGATCTTGACCACCTGGGCGATGGTCGACTTCTTCTGCCCGCTGGCGACATAGATGCAGCGCACCCCGGTGTCCTGCTGGTTGAGGATCGCGTCGATCGCGATCGCGGTCTTGCCGGTCTGGCGGTCGCCGATGATCAGCTCGCGCTGGCCGCGGCCGATCGGGATCATCGAGTCGATCGCCTTGATTCCGGTCTGCAGCGGCTCCTTGACCGGCTGGCGGTCGACGACGCCCGGGGCGATGCGCTCGATCGCACCGAACGCTTCGGTGTGAATCGGACCTTTGCCGTCGACTGGCTGGCCGAGGGCGTTGACCACTCGGCCGATCATCTGATCGCCGATCGGCACCGACATAATGCGGCCGGTGCGGCGCACCTCGTCGCCCTCTTGAACCGCGGTCGCCTCGCCGAGCAGCACCACACCGACGTTGTCCTCCTCCAAGTTGAGCGCGAGGCCGAAGACCTGGTGCGGGAGCTGCAGCAGCTCGCCGTACATCGCCTGTTCCAGGCCGTGGACGCGGGCGATCCCGTCGCCGACCGAAATCACCGTGCCGATTTCGTTGACGTCGACGGTACGCTCGTAGTCCTCGATCTGCTGGCGCAGGATCTTGGATATCTCTTCCGCTTTGATCTTCATGAGCCTCTCCGGTGACTCGGGATCCAATCAACCCTTCGCCCCCTAGCCGGCGGCGAGTTCGGTGTGGAGCTTGTTCAGCTGGCCGCGCAGGCTGGCGTCGATCACGCGGTTTCCGACTCGCAAGACCATGCCCCCCAGCAGGGCCGGTTCGGTTTGCACGCTGAGCTGGATCTCGCGGCCGGTCAGCTCGCGCAGCCGTGCGATGAGCCGCTCGCACTGCGCGCGATCCAGCTCGGCCGCGGCCCGCGCATCGACTTTGATCAGCCCGCGCGCCGCATCGACTTGCTGGCGATAGGCGGCGAAGATCTCCGCCATCAGCGGCAGACGGCCTTTGTGCGCCGCCAGCAGCAGGAACCGGTGCAGCAGCGGATCCAGCTGCGCGCGCTGCTGGAGCGCGCTGATCAGGGCCTGCTTTTTCTTGGCCGGAAGTGCGGGATTGTGCAGCACCGCCTCGAGCTCCGGGCTGCCCCTGAGCTGCTCCATGAAGGCTTCGAAATCGGCCGAAAGCGCGTCGCTCCGCCCGGCGCTGCGGGCGCTTTCGAACAGGGCGCGGGCGTAGCGGCGCGCAATGGAAGCGAACTTCACTGGAGGCCGGAGAAGACTACTTTCTATCCGGCCCGCGCGGCGCGGTCAAGCCACCCGGCGGGGCGCCGGACGAGGCTGGAGCCGGTTTCGGGGCCGCTTCCATGTCGCACTTGCCCTGAAACAACGCTCCCTCTTCGATGATCAGGCAGGGGGTGTTGAGCGAGGCGAACACCCGCCCCTTGGCCAGGATCTCGAGCCGCTGGCTGGCGCGGACGGTGCCGCTCACCTTGCCGCTGATCGAGATGCCGCCCACGTCGATTTCGGCGTCGATTTCGGCGCTTTCTCCGACGATCAGGTTGTTGGCCGAGAGGATCTTGCCGTGGAACTTGCCGTCGATGCGCAGCGTGTCGCGAAAGTGAATCTCGCCGTTGACCTCGGCCCCGGCGTCGAGAAATCCGTTCATGGTTCCCATATCGATCTTGCTTTTCATCGGTTCACCGTTCGGTAAGTATGCGCCTTGTTTTCAATTCTAACCAGCCCAGCGCTCTCGCCCGGATATCATTGGGGAGAAGGCGCTTGGCCAACTGGGTGCCGTGGGCAAGCTCTGCTTTGCCCACGGACGAGATTGGAACAGGGATGAGTCCTCTTCCTTGTTCGTTGCGCTGACCGTGGGCACAGCGAAGCTTGCCCACGGCACCCGGCCGGGCCCATGGCCCCATGTGGATCTCGGCACCCTAACTGGCATTCTGTGTTCATTCGGATCAATCGGCTATCAGGAAACGATAGAGGCGCTCGAGCTCCTGCGCGTTTACGTAGGCGATTTCGATCCGGCCCTTGCCGCCCTTGCCCGGCACAATGCGAACCGGGGTGCCGAGGCGCTCGTGCAGCTCGCTTTCCGCGCCGCGGATGAAGGGATCCTTGGCGCCGGCCTGGCGCGCCGGCTTGCCCACGCGCCGCGGCTTGCCGCCGGCGAGCTGCTCGACCGCGCGCACGCTCAGCCCGGCGCTGACGATCCGCTGGAACAGCCGCTTCTGCGCCGCCGGCTCCATACCCAGCAGCGCCTTGGCATGTCCCGCGGTCAGGTCGCCGCGATCCAGCGCGGCCTGAATCTCGGGCGCCAGCTTGAGCAGCCGCAGCGAGTTGCTGATCGAGGCGCGCGCCTTGCCGACCCGCTTGGCGACCTGCTCTTGGGTCAAGCCGTGCTCGGTGAGCAGCTGCTGGTAGGCGCTGGCCTCCTCGATCGGGCTGAGATCGGCGCGCTGCAGGTTCTCGACCAGGGCCAGCTCGAGCGCGCGCGCGTCGGACAGCTCGCGGACGATCGCCGGGACTTTGGTGAGACCGGCCGCTTGAGCCGCCCGCCAGCGCCGCTCCCCGGCCACCAGGCGATAGGCGCTGCCGTGGCGCCGCACAATCAGCGGTTGGAGGATGCCGTTTTCCTTGATCGACGCGACCAGCTCGCCGAGCAGGCCGGGATCGAACCGGCGCCGCGGCTGCTGCCGGTTGGGCTCGATCCTGTCGATCTCGATTTCGCGCAGGCCGGTGGGGGCCGCCTCAGCTCCCGGAGGCAGCAGCGTTTCGAGCCCGCGGCCGAGCACTTTACGCATGACGGCTCATCAGTTCGCGGGCCAAGGCGAGGTAGCTCTCGGCGCCGCGCGAGGAGACATCATAGAGCAAGATCGGCTTGCCGAAGCTGGGCGCTTCGCCGAGCTTGATGTTCCTCGGTATCCATGTCTTTAGCAGTAACTCATTGAAATGATTGGAGATATCGTCTCTGACCTGGCGCGCCAAATTGGTGCGCTCGTCGTACATCGTAAGCACGATGCCCGCCAAGCGGAGCTCCGGGTTGAACAGCTCGCGCACCCGGTTCAAGGTCCGCATGAGCTCGGAAAGGCCTTCAAGGGCGAAATACTCCGCCTGCATGGGGATCAGCACCGCGTCCGCCGCCACCAGCGCGTTGAGCGTGAGCAGGCCGAGCGACGGCGGGCAGTCGACCAAGAGGTACTGGTAGCGCTCGCGCAGCGGGCGGAGCAGCTCGCGCAGCACGAACTCGCGGTGCTCGCGTTCGGCGAGCTCGAACTCGGCCCCGATCAGGTCGCGGTTGGAGGGGGCGAGGTCGAGGTACTTGAGCTCGGTCTTGAGGATCAGCTTGGGCAGCTCGACCAGGCCGCAGACCGCCCGATAGATGCTGGCGTCGACTTGGGCTTTGGGGAATCCGACCGCGCTGCTGGCGTTGGCCTGCGGATCGAAGTCGACCAGCAAAGTGGGCCGCTCGGCGGCGGCGAAGCTGGCGGCGAGGTTGACCGCGGTCGTGGTCTTGCCCACGCCGCCTTTTTGATTGGCGATCGCGATGACTTGGCCCACGAGGATCTTCAGTGGGGCGCCGCGCCCGGCTTCTAGCGCCGGGTCTTCGGGCTGGCGATGCGGGTCCCGCCCTTGCGCTGCGACTCGGTCGCGCCTCCCGACCGCCCGTCGGCCCAGTCGCGCAGGAACTGGATCAGGAGCCGGGTCCCGGCGGCGGTGGCGCCTTTGGGAATATAACCTTTGGCGCTCTTGGCCCACGCCGGGCCCGCTATGTCGAGATGGGCCCAGGGGGCGTCGCCGGCGAACGCGCGCAGGAAGGCTGCTGCGGTGATCGCTCCGCCGGCCGGGCCGCCGGAGTTCTTGAGGTCGGCGACATCGCTCGACATCTCCTCCTGGTGCTCGTCCCACAGCGGCAGCTCCCAGACCGGCTCGTGCACCGCTTCCCCCGCGCTCCGGAGACTGCGTTTGATCCGGTCGTCGGTGCCCAGGACGCCGATGGTCTGCTCTCCGAGCGCGACCACGCAGGCTCCGGTGAGCGTGGCGATATCGACCACCGCCGCGGGCTTGTAGCGCTGCGCGTAATCGAGCGCATCGGCCAGGATCAACCGGCCCTCGGCGTCGGTGTTGTTGACCTCCACGGTCTTGCCGGCCCGAGTCCGAATCACGTCGCCCGGCCGCATCGCGTTGCCGCTCACCATGTTCTCGACCGCGGGGATCAAAGCCACCAGCCGCAGCGGCAGGCCGAGCGCGGCCGCGACCCGCGCCGCGGCCAGAACCGCGACGCCGCCGCTTTTGTCGTAGTTCATGTTCTCGATGTTCTTGGTGCCCTTGAGGTTGATTCCGCCGGTATCGAAGGTGACCCCCTTGCCGATCAGGACCACCGGCGGTTCGGAGGCCGGGGCGCCTTGGTATTCCACGATGATGAAGCGCGGCTTGGCCGTGCTGCCTTGGCCGACCGCCAGCAGCGCATGCATGCGCTCGCGCCGAATGCCGACCTCGTCGAGAACGCGCACCTGCACCTTGTCGAGCTTGGCCAGCTTGCGGGCCTCGGCGGCGAGGCGCTCCGGCGTGGCGATATTGCCGGGCAGGGCGATCAGCGCGCGGGCGTCATTGGCGGCGATCGCGATGATGCGGCCGATCTCGGCGCCGCTTTGCAGCGTCTTTTGGGCCGCCCGGTCGGCGCTGACCACCTCGCAGCGCAACAGGGGGGCCGGATCGTCGCTGCGCGTGCGCAGCTCGGTCGGAGCGAACTGGCTCAGGATGGCGGCCTCGACCAGGGCCTCCGCGAGGCGCGCATCGTCGATTCCCCTGCCGCGCAGCGTGTCGGCCCAATAAGTCACCGAGGCCTGCCGCAGCTTCTGAGCCTGCTGCGCGCCGAGGGTTGCGGCCTTTCGAAGCGTCTCGAGATCGAACTTGGCCTGCTCGCCGAGCCCGACCGCCAGCAGCCGTCGCGCCTGAATCCCCGCAGGATTGAGGATCAAAGCCGTCTGCCCCGACTTGCCGGTGAAATCGCCGTACTCGATCAGCGGCTGCAACAAGGCGCGAATCGCCTCATCGATCTTCTGCAGCTGCTTTTCGCGCTCCCCAGGGTCCTCGAACAGGCTGAGGACCAGCAGATCTGCTGATGTCGCGGCCGCGAGGCCGACCCTGACCGAAGCCTTCATGATCTTTCTTTAAGTGTAGGAGCGGATCGGGACGGTCGTCAGGTTAACCGAACCACCCAACCCCGTTCAAGCATCGTTCGCCCCGAATGTTCCACGTGGAACCCTGGGCAAAGGTGCCATGGGCGAGCTCCGAGGGTGCCGTGGGCGCCTTGCGGGTGCCGTGGGAACTTTGCGGGTGCCGTGGGCGAGCTTCGCTCCGCCCACGCCTCGAATGTGAAGAGACTCTTCAGAAACTCGAAAGACCGCCGGATTAGGATTTCCGCCAGATTCAGCCGACCGGAGGCGTCTTCAATGCAGGAGGGCTGGTCAATCATGGACAGGTTTGCCAGGTTGCATCGAAAGAGCCTCAACGTGCCCGGACATGCCCACGAGCTGACTTTCTGCTGTCATCGGCGCCTTCCCCTTCTCGACCGCGATCGCACGCGGGAATGGCTTGTCGCCTCACTGAATCGAGCCCGGCAAAGACACGATTTCATGCTTTGGGCGTATGTCATCATGCCCAACCATGTGCACCTTCTCATCAAGCCGAGATCCGAGGAGTATCGAATCGCGGCCATTTTGAGCTCGATAAAACAGCCCGTAGCGCGACAAGCCTTTCTGTATCTCCGTCGGGAGGCACCGACCTTCTTGTCTCGATTGACCGTCCGGAGGGCTTCGGGTCGAATCGAGCAACGTTTTTGGCTGCGCGGCGGCGGCTACGACCGTGACATCGTTGGCCCCAAGGCACTTGAGGCAACGATTGACTACATTCATGCTAACCCCGTTCGAGCGGGATTAGCGAAGGTGCCGACTGACTGGGGGTGGTCCAGCGCCCGATGGTATGCGGGCTGGAACGATGTGAACCTGATGCCGGATGAGCTTGTGTTCTAGCAGGAGGACAGCTCGTTGCCTCGACCGTGGGCAAAGCGCAGCTTGCCCACGGCACCCACTTTCGGGCCGCCTCAGCTGGAAGCTCCGAACGGACCAGGGGAAGCTCTGTAGGTACCTTGGGGGAATCTCCGCAGGTGCCGTGGGCAGCTCTTGGGCTGCCTGGCTAGCTGAGCGTGTGCCGTGGGCGAGCTTTGCTTCGCCAACGATCGGCCATGGAACGTTCCACGTGGAACCTTAGGGCCTTTGCAGGTGGACCAGGAATCGGCCCCGGGAGCCTGGAAGCAGGGATGCTCCCATCCAGCGCAGCGCCGCAGCTCCGGGTTGGGTGGCTTCGCCCCGGTATTTCTCGAGCGCCTCGGCCTTCTCCCGGCCCAGAAACAGTAGGATAAGCCCCCCGGGACCCAGCAGGGGGAGCGCTGCGGAAATCAGAAGCTCGGGGTCCAAGGCCGCGCGGCTCACGACACCATCGAGCTGGGGGGCGGAGTCCGAGCGGCACCAGGTCTCCCAAGTTTCCTCGACCACATGGACATTCTGAAGGCCGATTTCTCGCGCGGCCTGGCGCAGGAAGACCGCCTTCTTCTGCTGCCTTTCGACCAGGTAGAGGCGCATCCCCGGACGCGCGATCTTGAGCGGAATGCCCGGCAAACCGGCGCCGGAACCGACATCGGCCAGCGCCAGCGACCCGAGCGGCAGGAGCGCCAGTGCAGCGAGGCTTTCGGCCAAATGGCGTTCGATCAGCTCGTCGATCGTTCGCGCCCCGACTAGATTGACCCGAGCATTCCAGCGCACCAGGAGTCGCACGAAGACCTCGACTTGATGCAGCTTGACGCTAGAGTCGAGCAGGTTGCCGAGTCGCCGCTGCAGCAGCTTCGAGAGGTCGCCTTGCGACGCGCTTAGGCTTACGATCCTGGCTCGACCATGCCTATTTGGCGCCAACGTGCGGATCTCCTTCTGATCTGGGCAGCCGCGGCGATTCCCTTCGCAGCCTACCTGCTCACGCTCTGCCCCACAGTCTACGTCGGAGACAGCGGTGAGCTGACGACTGCCGCGGCGACCCTCGGAATCCCCCACCCGCCCGGATACCCGCTGTATGTCCTGCTGGGATACGCATTCAGTCACCTGGTGGCGGCGGGATCCTTTGCCTGGCGGCTGAATCTGTTCAGCGCCGCATGCGCCGCGGCGGCCTGCTCGGCTCTGTTTTGCCTCGCTCGGCGATTGGGGCATTCGCGTCCGGTGAGCCTCGGCGTCGCTCTGGTCCTGGCGTTTTCGTTCTCGTTTTGGAGCCAGGCGGTCATCGCGCGGGTTTACTGCCTTTCGGCTTTGCTGCTGATCTTGCTCTTGCACCGCGCCGCGAGCTGGTACCAGGAGCGCCGGGATCGTGATTTGGTGATCGCTTCAGCGATCGCAGGGCTCGGCCTCGCCAACCACACGGTGATGCTCGCCGGGATCGCCGCCGCTGCGCTCCTGATTCTGGCGACCGATCGGTCGATCTTTCGGCGCGCCAAGCTGATGCTGAGCTGTGGCGGAGCCCTGCTGCTCGGCGTCTCGCTCTATCTCTACCTCCCGCTGCGCTCGCTCATGAATCCGCCGCTCGATTGGGCCAATCCCGAGACCGCTTCGAACCTGCGGCGCTTTCTGACCCGGCAGGAATACTGGGACCGGCGGCATGTCGAGGGCCTCGCCGACGCATTCGGCGTGCTCGGGTTCTATCTGACGACCATCCCCTCGGAAGTCCTTTGGATCGGTGCGCTTGCATCTGTTTTCGGTGTTTATTTGCTACTCAGAAATGATCGGCGGTTGAGCCTTCTAGTCCTGGTTCCTTTCCCCGTCAACATCGGGCTCATGATGATGCACGGCAGCTGGAGCGACATCTTCTTGTGGCGGCGCTACATGATCTCGGGCTACGTGGTTCTGATCTTGGCTTCGGCCTGGGCGCTCAGCTTTGCCGCTGAACGCATCCGCAGCCGGCCGGCGCGCTGGGCGGGCATGCTGCTGCTGCCGGCGCTGCTTTTACTGAGCTATTGGCGCGCCAACGATCGCTCGCGCCACGCCTTCGCGCTTGATTACGCCGCCAACGTCCTGCGTACGCTGCCGCGCAACGCGGTTCTGATCGCTCAGGACGACAACGTTCTGTTCCCGCTGATCTACGTGCAGCTGGTGGAGCGCTGGCGTCCCGATGTCAAGCTGGTGATGCAAGGGGTCGAAGAGCTCTCGACCATGCCGATCGACTTGGAGCGCAAGCCGGTCTTCTTCACCCATTGGAACAACCCCAAAAACAACGAGGTGCGTTTGGTGCCCGAAGGGGTGGTCTACCATTTGATCCGAGCCGACGCTGCCTGGCGTCCGGTCCTGCCGTGGAGTCGCTACACGCTCCGCGGGGTCGAGGATGCGACGATCACCAAGGATTACTTGACCCGCAATCTGATCGCGGGGCACTACTTCATGGAGGGGATCAACTACGAGTTTCTGGATCCCGAACGGGCCGCGCGAGCCTTCGAGCGCGCCGGGCGGATCGCTTACGACAACGATGTGACGCAGTACAATCTCGGTCTCGCCTATGCGCGCGATGGCCGGCCGCGGGAGGCTTACGAGCAGTTCCGCAAGGCCTATCAGATCAACCCGCGGCACCTGCCGGCGCTCGAGCGCATGGAGGAAATGAGCCGACTGATGGCGCCGCGCTAGCGTCCTGGCGCAGCGGGATTGAACCGTGGACGCGCCCGGCGCCAAGTGGTAGCATCGCCGCTGGAGGATAACGTCATGCCCAGCTTGGGTCTTCCGGAACTGTTGGTGATCATGGGAATCGCGATTTTGGTATTCGGCGCCCGCCGGCTCCCGGAGATCGGCGCGGGTCTCGGCAAAGGCATCACCAGCTTCAAAAAGGCACTCAAGGGAGCCGGCGAGGAGGAAGAGGACGCGTCTCGCGCCTCCGAACGCTCGTCTTCGAGCAGCGAAAAGTAATCGGACCGGCGCCGAGCGGGCAGGTCATCCCAGATTCCGAGCCAGCGCGACGCTCCAGTCCTAAGCCGCGGCATCTCCCTTCGCAGAAGGCTGGTCCGACCGTGGACCTGTTGGGTAACCTGTCCCCAAAAAGCCTTTGAATAACCTGTCCCCAAGACAGGTTTACCGATTCTGGCTTATAATGCGGGCATGATCCCGTTCGACAAGCTGCGCGAAGAGTGCGGCGTGTTCGGGATCGCGCAGCACCCGGAGGCCTCGCGGATCACCTATCTGGGTCTCTATGCCCTGCAGCACCGCGGCCAGGAATCGGCCGGCATGGTTGCGCTCGACGGCGGCGAGATGCGCCGCGAGATCGGGATGGGCTATGTCGCCGAGGTCTTCCGCCCCGACAAGCTGGCGCGCCTGCCCGGCAGCGCCGCGATCGGCCACGTGCGCTACTCGACCGCCGGCGAGAGCCATCTGGTCAACGCCCAGCCGATCCTGTCGCGCTCGTGGCGCGGGCCGCTGGCGATCGCGCACAACGGCAACCTGATCAACGCCGCCGAGCTGCGCGACCGCCTCGAGCGTGAAGGCGCGATCTTCCACACCACTTCCGACACCGAGGTGATTCTGCATCTGGCCTCGCGCTGCCGTTCCGAGGACAGCACCGAAGCGATCCTCGAGAGCTTGCGCCAGGTCGAGGGTGCCTACTCGCTGTTGATCCTGACCCGCAATCGCCTGATCGCGGCGCGCGATCCGCACGGCTTCAGGCCGCTTTGCGTCGGGCGGCTGAGCGGTGCGCTGGTCTTGTCCTCGGAAACCTGCGCGTTCGACCTGATCGGCGCGACCGCCGAGCGCGAGCTCGCGCCCGGCGAAGTGCTCGAATGGCGCAGCGGCGCAGAGCGGTCGTTCTTTCCTTTACCGGCGGTTCGGCCGCACCAATGCGTGTTCGAGCACGTCTACTTCGCCCGGCCCGACTCGGTGGTGTTCGGGCGCAGCGTGAACCGCTCGCGCGACGCGCTCGGGCGCCAGCTCGCGCGCGAGAGCAACATCCCGGCCGACGTGGTGGTGCCGGTGCCCGACAGCGGCGTTGCCGCCGCGATCGGCTTCGCGGCCGAGAGCGGCATCCCGCTGCAGTTCGGGTTGATCCGCAACCACTACATCGGGCGCACCTTCATCGAGCCGCAGCAATCGATCCGCGATTTCAGCGTCAAGGTCAAGCTCAACCCGGTGCGCGAGATTCTGAACGGCCGGCGCGTGATTCTGGTCGACGATTCGATCGTGCGCGGCACCACCAGCCAGAAGATC
>DASWHO010000164.1:0-4248 GCA_036398155.1 Acidobacteriota bacterium | reverse complement strand
GGATAGGGCGCCGTCTGCGAGGGGGTGTGGGGGAGTTCCCCCACTCACGATGCCCTGCGCCTGTTCAGCGACCCGCGTCCTCAATACTATAAGGCGAGGTTGCTCGATGAGCCGAACTGGACTCACGGCGTGGATCACCCTGGCGGCTTGCGGTTGGGCCACAGCCATGCCGGGCCAGCCGGCCGGCCCGGCCGGGGCTGCGGACCACCGCCAGGAGATTCGGGCCTGGCAGGAGCGGCGCGCTCAGGGTCTGCGCAACCAGGACAGCTGGTTGACCTTGGTGGGCCTGTTCTGGCTGCGCGCCGGCGAGAACAGCTTCGGCAGCGGCGCGGGCAGCGCCTTGCGGCTCGAGCACGATCAGCTCCCCGCCCGCGCCGGCAGCTTTTGGCGCGAAGAGAATCGGGTTCGCTTCGAAGCCGCACCCAAGGTGCGGGTGCTGCATGACGGCGCCCCGGTGCAATCGATCGCCCTCGAGCCCGACAGCTCCGCCGCGCCCACCGAGCTCGAGCTCGGCTCGCTCAGCTTCCACGTCATCGAGCGCGCCGGCGAGTACGGCGTGCGGGTCAAGGATCGACGCAGCGCGGCGCTGCAGAGCTTCCAAGGCCTGTCCTATTTCCCGATCGATGACGCATGGCGGGTGACCGCCCGCTTCGAACCGTACGATCCGGTGAAGAAAGTGCCGATCCTCAACGTCACCGGGCAGCGCCAAGAGCTCGATTCGCCCGGCGCGTTGGTCTTCGCGATCGCCGGCCAAAGCTATCGGTTGGATCCGCTCGGCGGAGAAGATGGCGTGCTGTTCATCATGTTCGCCGACGGCACCAGCGGCAAAGAAACTTATGGCGCCGGGCGCTACCTGTACGTGCCGGTGGCCGAAAACGGCACCACGGTAGTCGATTTCAACAAGGCGCAGAATCCCCCGTGTGCCTTCACTCGATTTGCCACCTGCCCGCTGCCCCCGCCGCAGAACCGGCTGCCGATTCGGGTCACGGCCGGCGAGAAAAGCTACGCCGGCGCCGGCCATTAACCGCTCGGGGTGATTCGTTCCGTGACCTCGATGCCGCGGCGGCGCAGCTCGGCGACGAAGGCCGCGCTGGGCACCTTGACCTCCACACCGCCGGCGCCCGGCTCGATCTCGCCCCGGGCCATCATCTCGGCCACGATCGCGGCGCTCCAGCCGGTGCAGCGCTCCATCGCGCTGAAGCCGGTCGCCGGGTCGAAACGATCGATCACCTCGACCCTGGCCTCGGCGGCCGCCGCGCGCTGGAAGCCCGCGGCTCGAACTCGAACGATCACCAAGTCGCGATCCGCGGGAAAAGTAACCTTGGGCTCGAACAGCGCGTGGAACAGCTCGCGCGGCACCACCGGACCGGACCCGAGCACGATCGGATCGAGGCTCCAGAGTCCCAGGTCGTAAAACGCGCGCAGCTGGGCGAAATGGCCCGGATGCCGCAGGGTCAGATTCTGCAGCGTGCGCAGCTTGCCCTCGAAGGTCCACGGCATCGTGTCGGTGCCGCCGCCGGCAACGAACGCCTCCAGCGTGCCGATCGGCGGCGGGAACTCCACCGTCTCGAGCTCGGCGAGCGGCTCGACCTCGGTGATCCTGCCGTCGCGCAGGAAAACCGCCGGCTCGGCATACTCGTTGGTCAGGCCGGCGATGTTGAACGTGAGCTGATAGTGAAACGGCGGCTGCGGGGTCTGCGGAATGCCGCCGTCCCACATCCAGACGTCGGTCGCTTGATCGAGCAAGGACATCGCGTAAACCATCAGCGACGTTCCCATGCCGGGAACTTGGCCGCAGTTGGGCACGATGCTGATCCCGGCCGCGCGCGCCGCGCCGTCGAGATCATGCTGCTGGCGCGCGATGCCCAGGTGGCCGCCCAAGTCGCACATCGAGACCTTGGCGCGCAGCGCGGTCCGGGCCAGCTCCAGGTTGTGGACATACGGCACCGCGCTCAGGAAAACGTCGACTTCTCGCAGCAGCCGCTCGACTTGCACTGGGTCAGTCACGTCAACCTGGCGCGCCGCAACGAGGTCGCGGCCCGTAAGCCGGCCGATCCGGGCCGCGCCGCGCTCGGCGGCCGAGCGGTCGAAATCCGCCAGAATCACGCGCCGGGCATCGCCCCAGCGCACCATGTCGTAGGCCGCCGCGGTCCCCTGGCGGCCCGCCCCGAGCACCGCATAGCGATGCGCCATCGTGTTCGCCTCAAGCTACAGAGCTCTCGCGACAGCCATGCGATCGCGGGAGCCATGAAGCTTCCCTCTCGCTCCGCCAGCGGGCCGGGTGAAGGGCGGCCGGGCTGTCAAGCTTTCTTGATCATCCCCACGATGAAGAGCAGAACGATGGCGCCCACCACCGCCATGACCAAGGTCCCGATCAAGCCGCCTGCGGCGATGCCGAAAAAGCCAAACAGATGCCCGCCGAGAAACGCCCCCACCACCCCGACCACCATGTTTCCGATCAGGCCGAATCCCCCGCCCTTCATGATATTTCCGGCCAGCCAGCCGGCGATCGCGCCGATCAGCAGAAACATCAACAAGCCCATGCCATCCATGTTCCCCCTCCTCTTGAGATGCGGCCGAGGCGACGGGATCAGGCCGTCATCGCTAACTCAACCACAGTATCCCGAGCGCGGCGGCGTTCGCAAGGACCGATTGTGCTATGCTGCGCTGGTTCCCGAAACAAGAAAACCATCGTACGGAGGGAAGCCATGTCCGGTCTGCTTGGAATGATCATTTTCGGCTTGGTGGTCGGGGCGCTCGCCAAGCTGGTCATGCCTGGCCGCGATCCCGGCGGCATCATCGTCACCATCCTGCTTGGAATTGCCGGCTCGCTGCTCGGCGGCTACTTCGGGCGGATGATGGGCTTCTATCAGGCCGGCCAGGCCGCCGGCTTTCTGATGTCGCTGGCCGGCGCGATCCTGCTGCTGATCCTCTACCGGGTTTTGGTGAAACGCCCCAGTTAGGGTGATCCAAAGCGGCTCCTGGAGCGGTAGAGCCGCATTGCCGAAACAGTTGTTCGGATGGATCCTTTTCGAGCCCGGATGTATCGGCTGATTCTGCGCACGGCCGGCGCCTACAACATCGCATTCGGGATCTGGGCTGCGCTCTGGCCGCAGGCTTTCTTCGATCTGTTCGAGCTCGATCCGCCGCGCCATCCCCAGATCTGGGCCTGCTTGGGGATGGTCGTCGGGCTCTACGGGCTGGTCTATCTGCTGGCCGCGAGCCGGCTGGAAACTGCCAAGCCGCTGATCGCCATCGGCCTGGCCGGAAAAGTCCTGGGGCCGATCGGCTGGGCCATCAGCGTCCGCTCCGGCGAGTGGCCGATCCGGACCTTCACGCTAGTGAGTTTCAACGACTTGATCTGGTGGATGCCGTTCGCTCTGTTTCTACTCGAAGGCACACGACTTGGAGCGCGCCTGCGAGGCTTGGCTCCATTCATCTGCGCCGGCACCAACGCGTTGGCGGCGCTGGCTCTCTTGCTGATCCTCAAGCCCGGGACCGAGGTCGAGGCCGACCTAACGCGGCGCGCCGCCTATATCGCCGAGCATCTTCTTGGCTGGCGCGCGGGCTGGCTGCTTTGGTACGCGGCAGCCGCGACCTTGCTGGGTTTTTACGCCTGGTGGGCGGCGCGCCTGCCCCGGCAGTCGATCGGGATCGCTGCGTGGTGCCTGGCTGCGGTCGGAATCGCCAGCGACTGGACCGCGGAATCGCTCTACATCGGCTGGCTGCCCGCCCAGCTCGACTCGATCCAGCGCCTCGGAACAATCCTCACCGGTGGCGTGGCCAACGGCTTGTACTCGGTCGCCGGCGCGATCCTCACGCTGTCGACACCGAATCTGCCCAGGTCGCTGCTGGTCTTGGCTTGGCTGACCTGGGTCTTCGGTTTCGGCTTGAGCGCGGCCGCGTTCGCTGGACATGTCGCGGGAATGGTCGCGGCCGCGGCCGGTCTGATGCCCCTGTTCTGCCTACTCGCCTGCCGGATCGGCCTGCAGCTCCGATCATGAGGCGGGTCATCGTGATCGGCGGGCGCGGCTTTTTCGGCGCCGCGATCGTGGAGCTTTTGAACCGCGAAGGCATCCATCCGCTGATCGCCTCACGGCGCTCCGATCCCGTGCTCGATGCCGAAGCCCCGACCGGCCTGGCCGCCGGCGATCTGGTAATCGACGCGGCCGGCCCGTTTCAGCAGCGCTCGACCGCGCTGCTGGAAGCGGCGTTGCGCATCGGGTTCGATTTGATCGACATCTCCGA
>DASWHO010000163.1:0-3082 GCA_036398155.1 Acidobacteriota bacterium | reverse complement strand
TGGATCCTCGAGGGGATCGTCGACAGCGACCAGATCCTCGACTGCACGCCGTAGCCTAGGCAGTTCGCTTTCTCCAAGGCTCAGGGCTGAAAGGCCCTGAGCCTATTTTGTTGCCCGGCGCCGAGGGCAGACTCACTCTCTGCGCAGCTCGTCCCTGGGCGGCCCTTGGCCGCCCAGGGTGCGCTATGCGCACCATGTTGCCGCGAAGGCACGGTGATGTAGGGGAGGGGCTGGTCCCCTCCCGAACGGCGCTGCATCCGACCGGTGCTCCGGCACCGCTTCGGCGCTCGCTCGGGCGGGGTCAAGCCCCGCCCCTACATTTGCTGTGGCATTGCCGCCGGTCCGCCAGCACACGTAGGTTGCGCGGTGGATATCAAGGGCGAAGCCCTTGACGATTCAGTAGCCCAAGGCCTCCAGTCGGCGGTGCGACTCCGCGTCCAGGGCCTCCGGCTCGGCGGGCGGCTCGACGGCCTGAAGCCAGGCTTCCAGGCTGCGCCGCAGCTCGGCGGCCAGCGCCGCATCGGAATCGAAGCGATCGTGGCGTTCCATGGGATCGGCGGTCAGATCGTAGAGCTCCTGGAATCCCGAGCCCCAGGAAATGTACTTGTGCCGGCCCTGGATCAACGCGCGACCGGTGCCGCGAAACCTCGGATCCAGCCGGGCCAGGCTCGGGGTCGGATACGACTCGGCCAGCACCAACCGCTCGGCCGGCGGCGCGGCGGCGATCAGGCTGGCGCCGTCGAGCCCGGGCGGCGGCTCCAGACCCAGAACATCCAGCACCGTCGGAAGCAGGTCGACGTGACTGGCGCTCCGGCCTGGCGCCGCAGGTCGCGCGGAGCCGGGCAACTTCACGATCAGCGGCACGCCGATCTCGCTCTGGTAGACCGACAGGCCATGGCGCAGCACCGCGTTCTCGCCGAACGCTTCGCCGTGATCCGAGGTGACGATCACCAGGGCGCGCCGGTACCAGCTCTCGCGCTCGAGCCGGCCGAACAGCTCGCCGAGCTGCGCGTCGAGGTAGGCCAGCGCGCCGTCGTATTGCGAGATCAGATGCCGGCGTTCGGCCGGAGCGATGGCGCGGCGCCTCGAAATCACCTCGCGTTGCAGCTCCAGATACTGTCCTTCCCAATCGAACCCGGCCAGCTTGCCGGGGAACTGGGCGTCATAGGGGGCCGGAGGAACATACGGATCGTGCGCATCCATGAAGTTGAGGAACAGGAAGAGCGGCTGCGGCCGGCTGCGCAGGCGGCGCAGAAGCTCGAGCGCCTCCAGTTTGACCTCGGCCGCGTCGCGATACCATTTGACCGGCGGCAGGATGAGCCAGAGCCGGACTGCTTCGAGGACGCGGTGCTTGAGCATGTACGGCTTCCAAGGGATGTTCCAGAAGCTGCGCCGCGGGCGGGCATCGAGATACTGAAAGCCCTGCTCCAGGCCGGTGCCGGCGAAGAAAGGGAAGTTGGAGACGATCGCGGCGGTCAGATAACCCTGTGCGGCCAGCAGCTCGGCCAAGGTCGCAAAGCGCGCCCCAAGACGCTGCTGCGCTCGGGCTCCCCGCGGGGCGTAGTGGGCGCCGTGCCGAACCGGATAGAGCCCGGTGAAAATCGAGGCATGGCTGGAAAGCGTGTAGTTGCCGGCCGCGATGCAGCGTGGAAAGAGCGTCGCCCCGCGCGCCCACCGCTCCAGCCGGGGTGTCGTATTGCGCCGGTATCCGTACAACGTGAGGTGATCGGCGCGCACCGTATCCAGGACGATCAGGATCACGGGCGGTTGGTTCACCGCCGCAGCGGCCCCCGGCAGCTCCGGCAAGGCCGGCCGCGGCGGCCGGTTGACGGCTAGGCTCCCGATCCAAGCAGCGACCAAGCTCAAGGCCAGACCGTGCCCGGCACCGCGGATTCGTCGATGGGTCCCCCACCGGCGCAGCCACCAGAGACCCGTTGAGAGCCCTGCCAGCAAGAGCAGCCCGAAAACCAGCTTGAGCCGCGGCTCCGGATTCCACTCGAAAGCGATCCAGGCCAGGCCGGTCAGGGCCGGCATGGCGAGCCACGGGTCGGCCAGCGGCTCCAACCGGCTGGGTGAACCATCGAATCGCAGGCGCAAGGCCCAAAGCAGCGCCCAGCCGAGCCCCAGCCCGCCCAGCAGCAGGGCCGACCGGCTCGAGGGATAGCGCAGCGCCAGATGGAGCGAGAAAAGCAGCAGCAAAAGGATCGCGGCGCCCGCTTCGCAGCGGCGGCGCAGGCGCTCGGCCGTCACCTCGGGGCGCTGCCGGCCCCACCAGACCAGCCCCGGTCCCAGCGCGGCTCCGAACAAGGCGCCGGCCAGCGGATAGAGCAAAAGTCCCAAGGCGGCCGTGCCGGGGTGGGAAGGCCAAAACAGCTCCGAGCGCTGAAAGACCCGTGGAATCAGATCGGAGAAGCAACTCTCCGCCAGTCCGAAGATGGCGAAAACCCGCGCTCCTTGGATCGCTGCGTATTTCACTTCACGAGGGTGGTGCGCCGCCGAACGGAGCGGGATGGTGCGCACTGCGCACGCTACAGCAGGATTCGGCGCAGGGCCAGCAGGCTCGAGAGGCTGTGCTGGACGTAGTCGATCCGCACCTCGTAGCTGGTCAGCGATTCGCGAAAGCCGCCGAGCGCCCGGCGTGGATCGGGCAGCAGCATGGCGCCCGGGGCCAAGAGCTGGGCCTGGAGCTGGAAGCGGTTGCCGAGCCGGAGCGCTTGCAAGATCGATTCGAGCGATTCACGCCGCCCGTGATCGCGCGCCAGCTGGTAGACCGCCGCCAATCCCTCGCAGCGGATCGCGGTCGGGGTGGTGCGCGGCGGGGTGTAGAAGCCGCCGGCCCAATCCGGCGCGCGCCCCGCGCCGAGCTGGCTGGCCACGATCAGCCGCGCCAGCCGAAGGGCGTGGTTCAGAAAAATCGCCCGCGGCCGCGCCCGGTGGAGCTCGTTCAGCGCCAGCATCAGCCAGTGATCGTGGCTCAACTGGCGGTCGCTGAGCCGGCCGTCGCGCACCTCGATCAGCCAGCGCGCGCCGCGCTCGGCGGCGTCGACCCAGCGCGGCTGCCCCAGCGCCTCATGGGCGCGCA
>DASWHO010000162.1:0-14237 GCA_036398155.1 Acidobacteriota bacterium | reverse complement strand
CGGCCGCGTGAACCTCCAGCCTTCAGGCAGGTTGCCGAGCGCGCGGGACCTGCTCGCGAGAGCCGATTCCCTGGACAGGATTCGGCTTGCGACGCATACTCCGACCGGAAGGTGCCGTCGTGGCGGAGTGTCAGAGATGCGGCGCGCAGAACCGCGATCACGCGCTTTCGTGTTCGATCTGCGGCGCGGCGTTGGACCCCGAGGCTCCCCGGCCCTCACGACCGCGCGATCCAGGGACCACCGGTGCTGACAGTACCGGCGGCACCAGCGATACGCTGATCACTCGGATCCCGGTTTTTGACGCCAAGGATCTGCAAAGTGAGCCGCCGCCTCCAACCGGCAGGCACGTCCGGCCATCCTCCATCATCGAGGCCGACGATGCGGAGGAGGACGATCGAACCAGCGTGCAGCTGGTTCGGAGGGTGCCGGAAACCGCAGCCCATGCGCTGATTGGTCCGCTGCGCACCCAACGGGCCCGGCGGCGGTCGATTCTCTTCGGGGTGGCGGCGGCGGCCCTGCTGATTGGCGCCGGATTCGGTTACTATCTGTTCAACCGGCCAGGGGCCGGACCGACTCCAGAGAAGCAGCCAGCGGCGGCGCCCGATGCGTCGCGCCAGACTGGAAGCGATCCCGCGCTCGAGCTCATCGAACCGCAGCCGCCTGGTGAGGCCATTCCGGAGGGTGCTGCCGCGGAGCAAGAATTTCCCGGCGTGCCGGATCCGCCGATCGAGAACGGCCCGGCGCCGTCGAACGCGGACCAGCCGCTTGCGGGATCGAGCGCGCCACTCGAGCCTAGCGTGCCGCGACCAGGCCGGCCGCTGCCGCCGCGATCTCAAGCCGACTCGCATCTCGACCGCGCAGGGCGCGCGCTCAGCGCCGGCAGCATCGTCGATCCGCCGGGTGGCTCCGCTTTCGACCACCTGAGCGCAGCGCGGCGCCTCGATCCGGGCAATCCGGAGATTGACTCGATGTTGCGAGTCGCGACCGAGCGGCTGCGCCAACAGATCGCGCCGTTGAGAGCCCAGGGTCGCTATCAGGAGGCGATTCAAACCCTCGACCGAGCGCTGGCGTTGTTTCCAAGGTTGCAAGAGCTTCGGACGCTGCAATCATCGCTGCGGGTCGAAGAGCTGCTGGCGAGCGCCCAGGACGCGCTCGAACGCGAGCGGCTGGTCGCGCCGCCGCAGCAGTCGGCGCTTTATTACATCGATCAGGTGTTGATGCTGGACCCGAGCAACGAAGCGGCACGGGCTCAGGAGCAGCAGCTCAAATCCGGTCTGGCCGAGCAGATCCAAACGCTCAAGGAGCAACGCCGCCAGGGCGAGGCGGAGGCCCTGCTCGACGCGGCGCTCCAGATTCGCCCGAACGACGCCGAGCTGGTGCGCCTGCGCGCGGCGCTGCGGGAGCCGCCGGCTCCGGCCATGGCCAAAGCACCGCCGGCTCCGAGCCGCGAACCGCCACCGACCACTTTCGAGCTGCCGTCAGGACCCAAGACCGCGCCGGAGACGCCGCTGCATCGACCCAAGATCCCGACCAGCGTGGGGCGCAACTGCAGCGCCGAGATGTTCACTCAGGCGGCCGCCGGCGGTCCGCTGGTAGGCCTGTGGCGCGACAGCCCGATCGGTCCGGGCAACAGCTGCATCATGATCCACGACCCCGAGCTGCCGATGTTGAAGGCCTACGACTTCGACAACCGACCGTCGGCCTTCTGCGTCTCCGGCGGCGTGGTCGCCGAGCTCTATCCGGATTCGAATTACAGCGGCAACTGCCGGCTGGTGGTCGCCGGACCGTACTGCGTCAACGACATGAAGCGGGTCAGCAAATGCGACGGCGGTCACTGGGGCGATGTGCTGAGCTCGGTCCGAGTACGGTTTCAAGCCGCAGGCTCGCCGGGCATCCTCGAGCACTAGCCCGGCGGCGGATCTGGCGCCATCTGCTTCGTTGCGCTCGGTCGGGCTCCTCCAGCGTACCGTTCAGTACGCTTCCGTCGCCCTCCCTTCGCGCGCCTTGCAGCTGACGGCAGCTCCACCGCCCACTACGCCGTGCTGGTACAGGTCGAGCGCACGAGCGAACGCAATGAGCCCGGCGGCGGATCTGCCGCCAGCTGCCAGGCGGTCTGGGGGAGCTCTCCCAGTCTCCACGAATTCATTTCCCAAACTTGCCGATCAGGTCGCCGCGGTCGTCGACCACGGCGAGGCCGAGCGGCGGATTGTTGTGCTCGCGCTGGTCGGCATGGGATCGGGCGGCGACGGAAGCGTGCACGCTGTCGTTCCAGCGCACCACGCGGAATGCGTTTTTGATCGGGTCGAACTTGTGGATCGAGATGTCGCTGTTGGGAATCCCGCTCTGTTGGGCGCGGGCAATCGCGGCCGGATCGAAGCCGATGCCGCAGCGCTCGGCGCTGCGCATCATCCAGAGCAGAGCGATATCGGAGAGGCCCTGGTTCCTGTTGCCGCCGCCGACATCGGAGTGGACGCCGCGGAACCAAACTTCATAGAGACGTCCGGTCTGGTCGGCGTCGGGAACCCGCGCCGCCAGCCGGGTCAGCGGAAAATTATGGCGTCGCTCGTCGAGCGCAAGGGCGTGGAAACACTTGTCGACGTTATCCGCCAGGGCCATCTGCCAGCCGAGGTTGATATCGTTGCCGGGGACGCCGAAGGAGTGGACCGTGTCCCACAGGCCGAGAAAGCGGATCCTCGGCTGCGGCTGACCCGGAAAAGCCTGGCCTTGGATGCGGCTAGCGAACTCGAGCGCCACCGCGGCGCCGCGGCTGAAGCCGATGATGTCAATGTCGGCATCGCCTTGTTGGATGTTATCCTCCAGTTTTCGCAGCGCTTTGTGAATTCTGCTACGCCCTCCGGCTCCCAGGATCCCACCGAGCAGGCGACCGAAGATCCAGAAGCGGGTGCCGACGCCTTTTTGGTAGAAGATCTGTTCCTGCGGCTGGTAGGCCTGCGCGAATTTTGCCACATTGGTGTTCTCGCCGAGTATTTCTTCCTGCTTATTCCAGGTGCCGTCGAACGCATAGAGCGCCATATCTGTCCTCCGTATAGAGCGAGGGTTTTTCCTCGCGCTGCCCCGGGGCCCGTCCCCGTCTGTCCACCGGAAGCCGGTGGGGAGGCCCCGCACTCACCTATTCACCGCTTCGGATCGATTCCGGAGGCCTCGATCACCGGGCTGAAGACATCCAGCACCACCGTGTCTTCGAGCGCATCGGCCGAATGCGGCGTGTTGGACGGCAGGTGCAGCACTTCGCCGCCGCGCAGCTCGATCTCGACGCGTTCGGGCGAGTCCTCGGCGCCGAGACCGAAGCGGATCCGACCGCTCAAGACACAGGCGATCTGCTCGTTCTCGTGGCTGTGGGTCGGCACATGGCAGCCGCGCTCGAGCAGCACCTGAAACAGCGACATGCGCTCGGCGCTGATTCGCCGGCGCGCGATCCGCTCGATCGGCGAGTCCGCCCGCAGCTCTTCCCAGTGGTAGTGGTTGGCACCCCCGATAGCTCCCACGACCCCTCCTTTCACTTGCCGAGACGGCTTCGGACCCCTAGCACTAAGCGAAGCTAGCATAGATCGTGGCCGCCGCTGCGAGAAGTCACGGGCCATAGGCTTGAGTGGAGGGAGTGGCGCCTTAGCCATCACGAGCTTTCCTGGGCGAAGCGCTCGCCGGTGGCGGAAAACAGAGTGTAATTATTTCGCCCGCGCCGTTTGGCCTCGTACATGGCGGAATCGGCGTTGCGCAGCAGCGTCTCGGTATCGTCTCCGTCATCCGGATAGAGGCTGATGCCGAGGCTGGTGGTGATCCGCAGCTCGTTGCCGTCCAGCACGAACGGCTCTCGAATCGCTTCCAGGATTTTCTCGGCCACCAGAATCGCGCTGGCCGCGTCGCCGAAGCCGTGGACCATGACCAGGAACTCGTCGCCGCCGAGGCGGGCGAGTGTGTCGCCGGCGCGGATCTGCAGCTCGACGCGCCGGCCGACCGCTTGCAGCAGAGCATCGCCCACCGCGTGCCCCAGCGAATCGTTGACCTGCTTGAAATGATCCAAATCGAGAAACAGCAGCGCCACCTTGCGGCGCGAGCGGCGGGCGACGGATTGTGCCTGGCGCAGCCGATCGGTCAGTAGGCGGCGGTTAGGCAGGCCGGTCAGCGGATCGTGAAATGCCTGGTGCTCGATCAGCGCCACATTGCGGAGGCGCTCGGCTTCCAGCTTGCGATTCTGGCTCTCCAGGTTGGCCTGGTAGGCCCAGATCAGGGCCCCGAGCACCACCAGCAGCGCCAAGATACAAATATCGTGAGCCCGGCGCATGGCCGGATCGAACGGGATCAGCGCGTAGAGACTGAAGTGCAGCAGCGGGAATAGAACCGCATAGAGCACCAGCGGCCCGCCCCAGAGCTTGGGTTCGAATCGGTCGGTGAGCCGCGCGCTTTGGCCCAATGACTGGTAGCCCGGCTCGAACAACATGTATTCGCGCACCCGGGTTGCGAGCAGCAAGGTCAAATGGGGCAGCAGCCAAAGCAGATCATAGCGCGTGCCCGCTGCGATCCACGGCAGGACTCGAGCGTGGAGCAGCATTTCCAGACTGTCCAGGATCAGCCACAGAATCATGGTGGTGAGCAGCCAGCCGTAAATCAGGCGCCAGCGCAGCGGCATGGTTTGGCGCAGAATGAGGCCGAGTCGGAGCGCCAAATAGGCATCCAGCACGATGAAGATGACGAAGGATGGAAACAGCATCTGGTAGAAGGACTGCGAGATATGCGCCGGAATCACCGCGAAGTAGATCAGCAGTCCGAAGGAGAAGACCACGACGGCGGTCTCGCGCAAGCTGGCCAGCTGGCGATTCTCGGTCGGATGGCGAGGATGATGGGGGCGGGCTTCGATCGCGAGCACCGCAAACAGATAGAAGCAAACCAGCAGCAGATCTTCGATCAGATTGATGGGGACGTCACTCGAATCGGCCTGGGTCAGAGCCTGGATCGCCTGTTGGATCAACCAAGCGGTCAGCGAAAGAACCCACAGGTTCCAGAACCGGCGTTCGCGCGGATCCTGGATCCAGCGCAGGCGATACAGCATGGCGAAGATACCGAACCCGATCAGAGGGAATCCGGAATACTCGTTGCCATAGGCCTCGAGCGCGCCGGGGGAGAGAATCGGGACCAGGTAGGGCGTCGCCACCAGCAGCATCAGCGCCAGTCCGGCGAGCACGATGGGGTCGGTGCTGAGAGCGCGCCACACGGCGGGTCATCCTGCGGCCGGCGGAGCGGGTCGCCTGGCCGGGCCGCCGCGGATCCGCCGACGGCCGCAGCGGTCCTTGGCAAGCCGATTCGGCGCCGATGGGCCGCTTGGTCGAGCACAGCTCATGGCAGGGCGGGCTTCTGGGAGCGACGATATCAGAAAAAGTCCGTGAAGGTGCCTAGACTGGGGTGGTAGCGGGCGGGGCCTAGAGTCCAGTAGGCGCACCTAATCGTCCGGCCTGGGCTCAGGCCGGCGGGTGGACGGCGGGTGCGGGCCGGGCGGTTGGGGTTATTCGTAGCGCAGTGCGATCAGGGGATCGACCGCCATCGCGCGGCGTGCCGGAAGATAAATCGAAAGCAGGGCGATCACGGCCAAGCCCAAGGGGAGCGCGATGTAGGTGACGGGATCGGTGGCGCTGACTCCGTGCAGCAGGCTGGCCATCAGGCGGGTCACGGCCCAGGCCAGGAGGATTCCGATCACCAGGCCAGTCAGCGCCAAGGTCATACCTTGCCCGATGACCAAGCGCAGCACGTCGCCGCGGGCGGCGCCGAGCGCCATGCGGATTCCGATCTCCTGGGTGCGTTGGCTGACCGCGTAGGTCATGACCCCGTAAATGCCGACTGCGGCCAGCAGCAGGGCCACCGCGGCGAAGATCCCCAGCAGCCAGGCGGCCAGGCGCGGCAGGTAAACTGACTCGGAGATCACCTGTTCCATCGTCGCCAGGTCGTAAATCGGCTGATCGGGATCGAGACCGCGGGCCTCGCGCCGGACCGCGCCGACCAGCGCACTGGGGTTGACCGCCGTCTTGACCACGACGCACATTCCGTGGATCGCTTTTTGCGCGACCGGGAAGTAGAGATCGAGACGTACCTCGCGGTCGAGCCCGCGGTGGCGCACGTCGCCGACGACGCCGACCACCGTGAGCCACGGCTGCTCGGATTCAGGCCGGCCCAGCTTGAGCCGCTTTCCGATCGGATCCTGCTGCGGCCAGAATCGCTGCGCCACGGTCTGGTTCACGATCACTACCCCGGGCGCTTCGAGCTGGTCGTGGGGCGTGAAGGCGCGGCCGCGGATCAGCGGAATACCCAGCGTCTCGAAGAAGCGGGGCGTGATGACTTGGTAGTTGCTGAGCGGCAGATCATTCTCGGCGGGCGGAGGTTGGCCTTCGACGCTGAAGCTTGAGTCCCAGCCGCCCGAACCCGACAACGGCAGAATCAGGACCGCGGCCGCGCTGCGCACGCCCGGGATCGTTTCGATGCGCTCGGTGAGTTGCTGGTAAAAGTCCGCGATCTGCGGCACCTCGGGGTACTTGATCTCGGGCAGGCTGAGGCGAAAGCTCAGCACGTTTTCGGCTCGAATGCCAGAAGGCACCTGTTGGAGCCGCCAGAACGCCTTGATCATCAACCCCGCTCCGATCAGCAGCACCAGCGCCAGGGCGATCTCGGCGACCACCAAGAAGCTGCGAAAGCGTTGGCGGCTCGAGCCGGCGGTGGCCGCGGTGCCGCCCTCTTTGAGCCCTTCCTGCAGGTTGCTTCTCAGGGCCCGCAGCGCCGGCGCTGAACCGAAGATCACGCCGGTCAAACCGGCCAGCGCCAAAGTGAAAGCGAGCACCGCGGGGTCGAGCTCGATGCGAAAGTAGCGCGCGTAGTCGCTGGGCAGCGATGCGGTCAAAACCCGAATGCCCCACACGGCCAGCAGCAGGCCGAAGACCCCGCCAAGCAGCGCGAGCAGCACGCTTTCGGTCAGAAGTTGTCGCAGGATCCGCCAGCGTCCGGCGCCGAGCGCAGCCCGAATCGCCAGCTCGCGATGGCGCGTGGTGGCCCGCGCCAGCAGCAGGTTGGCGACGTTGGCGCAGGCGATCAGCAGCACGAAGCCGACACCGCACTGCAGCACCAGCAGCGCCGGGCGCGCATCCTCGACCAAGAGCTCATGGACCGGTAGCACCACCACGCCAACCCCCTTGTTGGTCTTGGGATGTTCGAGGGCAAGGCGTTGGGCGATGGCAGCCAAATCGGCGCGCGCTTGCTCCAAGGTCACGCCGGGCTTGAGCCGAGCCACTCCGGTGAGAAAGTGGCTGCCACGGTCATCCTCTTCGAGCGTTTGCGCCAGCGGCACCCAAAGCTCGCACCCGGCGGGGGCTTCTTGACCGGCGGGCACGACGCCGACCACGGTATGCGGCTCGCCGTCGAGTTGGAGGCTGCGTCCGAGAATGGCCGGGTCGCCGCCGAACAACCGCTGCCACAGTCCGTGACTCAAGATCACGACCTTGGGCGCGCCGGGTCGATCTTCTGCCGCGCGAAAGCTGCGACCGAGCACCGGCCGGATGCCGAAGACCTCGAAGAAACCATGGGTGACCTCGGCTCCTTCGACCCGTTCGGGCCGCTCGGTACCGCTCAAGTTGAAATCTTCGCCGGCGTTGAACGCGGCGCTGCGGGTGAAGACGTGGTTGTGCGAGCTCCAGTCGATGAAATCGGGGTAGGATACGGACCAGCGGTTCAAGACATTGCCCGGCGGTGCTTTGGTGAGCAGCGCGACGATGTGGTCGGGCTCATGGAACGGGAGCGAACGGAGCAGGAACGCATTCACAACGCTGAAGATCACGGCATTGGGACCGATGCCGAGCGCGAGCGCGAGCAGGGCGATGGCGGTATAGCCGGGGCTGGCGGCCATCATTCTCAACGCGTAACGCAAGTCTTGAACCAGCGTGCTCATGGGTTTCCATCCTCCAACCAGGGCGAGGAGCGCTCAGGCGCCTTGCGCCCGATAGTTCGGCCTGCCCGGGTACACGACGGCCCGAACGACCGCAATGTTCCCATTTCGTCCTGCATGGCGGTCCGAGGTTCTGCCCTTTCTGCCTACTTCGACCCCGCGGGCCGCTTAGCATAGGACTCTTGAGCCGGCCGAAAGGTTGGCTGCCGCCTCTGGGCGCCGCAGCCGCGACCCTGATTGCCGGAAGCAGCGCTCCTAGCCCGATTGGGTTTGCTTGCAAAAGACTGCAAAAGCAAGTAGCGTGCCTTCCTTTGTCGGAGGGGGGTTGCCTTGAAGCGCGTAATCAGAATCTGTGCTCCTTGGGTGGTGCTGTGGACCTGCGTCTCGGCTCCCGGTGCCGACGACCAGCCCTGGATCGGCCAACCGGCTCCCGGGTTCAACCTGCCCTCGCTTTCCGGCGCCATGGTGGACCTGGAGGATTTTCGGGGCAAGATCGTGGTCCTCCACTTTGGCGCCGGCTGGTGACCGTTTTGCAATGCGGAGGCTCCGCATCTCGAAAAGCTTTGGCAGGAGTACCGGGACCGAGGAGTCCAGGTGCTGGTGATCGACGTGCTGGAGAGCAGGGAAGATACGCAGAAATACACCGAGCGGTCGCAGTTCACCTTTCCGGTATTGCTCGACACCGACGGGGCGGTGGCCACCCGCTACTGCCCGGAAGGCGTGCAACCGGATTTGAAGCCGGAGCAAGTGCCGATCGCTTCGAACCTCATCATCGACTCCGACGGGACAATACGCTTCTACAGCCTCCTCGATACGATGAAATTCGATGCTAAGCTGGTGAGTTTGAAGCAGAGGCTCGTGCAACTGCTTTCGTCAGCAACCGCCGGCGATCGCTAGGCCGGCGACGGATCTGCTGCCATCTGCCACCAACGTTTCTAATGCTGTAGGCCGCGCATGCTCCGCGGCGAATAGGCGCACCGCGTATCCGTTGGCTGGGTCTATTCGAACTCGATGAGGGTGATGCGCAGGCGGCGGCTCTGTCTTTCGGCGGCGCGCCATTGGAGCAGAATCGGGCTCTGGTAGCGTCCTTGCATGATCGCGGCGCGCAGGCCGTTGGAGCTGCTGGTGACCGGGAGCTGAACCGTTCGCCGCAGCCGCAGGAAGCGTGAGGCGGCCCCTCCAGTGACGCGGGCGAGGAGCTGCTCGAGCTTGGATTCGCTGATCCGCAGCAGATCGAGCAGCTCGTTGAAAACATGAACCACGTCGAAAGCGGCGTAATTCAGCGCCTTATGGGGAACCGCGAACGGGTCTTGGAGAATATGCCGGCCCTTCTCGGCCATGAAACGAAACGGATTGCGTAGCACCTCGGAAAGATCGTGCCGCATCAGCAGCGTTTCGTATTCGTTCACGGTCAACCCGGCAAACCGTTCGCCTGGTTGCAAGGTGATATCGACCCGACCGCTCGCGATGCCGTGGTGCTGGATCTGATGGCCGAGCTGTTCGAACAGCCCCAGGCGCGGATCCTTGAGGTTGATCGAGTCCACCGAATGGCGCGAAACCGTGACCGGGAACTCGATTTGCTCGACGATTCGCTCCTGGTGGTATCCGACCACCGTGGTGCGGCGCAGGCGTCGCTCGGTGTGATTCACGCCGTCGAGGTCGATGAAATAGACCGGCAGGTCCGGCCGGTTGGCATAGGTGGCACAGTTGCGCAATCCCGAGCCGATGAAGGTCAAATGCGAGGCCGCGTTTCTGGGTTCACGTTCGCGCTGGTGGGCGGACAGCTCTTCGCGCAAGGGTAAATTGTCGTGTTGGTAGTCGGCCTCGGACGGAAAAAGCCGATGAAATACCTGCACGAAGCTGTTGACGCGCTCGCGGCTATGGCGCAGGCGGGCGCATAGGCTCTGCTCCAGATAGCCGGCGGTGGTGTGATGCGAGCAGTAGAGGGCTCGGGGAAAACGCGCCAGGACGTCGCCCAGCTTGACCCGCAGCTGGTCGGCCACGTCGATCAGGTCGAAACGGGCCTGCGGCCGCAATTCCAGAGATACTTCTCTCGGGGCGTGTCGCAAGCGGAAATCCCTCAGCCGTCCATTCTAGGCCACCCGCCGACCCGGTGCAAAAGATAAGGGGACAGTTTACTTAACTAGGGTTCTGGGGACACATGGGTCGTCGCAACTGTCCCTGAAACCCGGGTTAAGTAAACTGTCCCCGTAATTCGCCGTAATTCGCCGTTATTACGTAATTACCCGTAATTACCAGACTTGGCACTTGTCGACGGGGTTCATCGGGGTGCTGGGCTCGCAGGAGAAGGCCTTGCCGAAAGCCGGGTGGTTGGAGATCGGGCCGATGACCCGAAATTCGGCCGGCGAGTGCGGGTCGGTCGTGACCCGAAGCCGCTGCTGCTCGGGGGTTATCAGCGTGCACCAGACCTGGCCGTGGGCGACGAAGAAGAGCTGGTCGGCGGTCAACTTCCCGACGCTGGGGCCGGGCGCTCCGCTGCGCCGCTCCCACTCCTTGTAAGCGACGTAGGACTGCTTGAGGCCGCCGATGTCGGCGATGTTCTCACCGGCGGTGAGCGTGCCGTTGACATGCAAGCCAGGCTCGACCTCGTAGGCGGAGTATTGTTCGCGTACGCAGTCGGCGCGCTTTTCGAACGCTTCGCTCACGACCGGCTCCCACCACTCGCGCAGCTCACCCTTGGGGTCGAATTTGCGCCCTTGATCGTCGAAGCCGTGGGTCAGCTCGTGCCCCATGACCGTCCCCATCGCGCCATAGTTGATCGCGGGCGGGAAGTCTTTGTGGAAAAACGGCGGCTGCAGGATGCCGGCCGGGAACACCATCTCGTTGAGCAGCGGGGTGTAGTAGGCATTGACGGTCTGCGGCGTCATGCCCCATTCGCTGCGGTCGACCGGCTCACCGATCTTGTCGAGCTGTCGCTTGACCTCGAATTCGATCGCGGCCTGCGCGTTCTTGTAGTAGTCGGAGGGGCCGATCGTCACAGTCGAGTAGTCGCGCCACTTGTCGGGGTAGCCGATCTTGTTGCCGAGCGTTTCTTTCTTTTCGAGCGCGCGCTCGCGGGTGGTCTCGTCCATCCATGTGAGCGCGGGCAGATTGGCGGCGAACGATTTTTCGAGGTCGTGAATCATGTCCAGAGCGATCTGCTTGCTGGGTCCGGCGAACTCGCTGCGCACGTAAAGCTTGCCGACCGCCTCGCCGAGCGCTTCTTCGGTGGCGTCCACGCAGCGCTTCCAGCGCGGCTCGATCTCGCGCTGGCCGCGGAGCGTCTTGCCGAAAAACTCGAAGTTGGCGGTCACGAAGTCGGACGAGAGCAGCTCGGTGGAGCCGTCGACCAACTGCCAGCGCAGGTAGGCGCGCAGCGTCTCCGGATCGGCGCCGGTCACCTGCTTTTCCAGGGCTTCGAAGAATTCAGGGGTGGCGACGTTGATCTCCACCAGGTCCGGATAGCCGATGGCGGCCAGAAAACCGCCCCAGTCGAGCCCGGGGGAGAGCTCTTTGAGCCCGCCGATGTCGATCTTGTTGTAGAGCTTCTCGGGGATGCGCATCTGCTCGCGCGGGCGCGACGCCTTGGCCAGCTCGGTCTCGAACCCCACCACTTGGGCGGCGTGACGCCGGGCCTGCTCTTCGGTCTCGCCGCTCAGCTTCAGCATCCGCGCGACGTGCTGCTCGTAAGCCTGCAAAAGCTCGCGCTTCTTGGGATCCTCGCTGACGTAGTAATCGCGGTCCGGCATACCGAGCCCGCCCTGGACGAAGAAGGCGATGTTGAGGTCGGGCCGCTTGAAGTCGGGCAGAACCCCCAGACCGAGCAGCGCGTTGAGGTTGCGCCGCTGCATTTTGCCGGCCAGCGCCATCAAGGCTTTGGGGCCGTCAACCGTGTCGATCTCTTCGAGCAGCGGTTGCAAAGGTTTCACGCCGGCCGCTTCCACCGCGTCCTCATCCATGCAGCTGCGGTAGTAGTTGCCGATCCGCGCCCGATCCGGGTCGCTCCCGGGGTCTTGGGCGGCTTGCTGCAACAGATCGCGCACGATTTCCCGGTTGCGCTCGCTGATCACCGAAAAGGAGCGGGTCCAGCGCGATTGATCGGCCGGCAGCTCGGTCGAATCGAGCCAGCCGCCGCAGGCGTAGCGGTAGAAGTCCTGGCACGGATCGGCGCTCGGATCCAGCGCCGCGAGCACCTCGGAGGCCGGATCGACCGACTTGGAGCCGGGCCCGGTTTGGGGAGCATCGTCGGCCGCCATAACGACGGCGCCGAAGAGAAGCTGAACAGACAACGCGACTGCTGCAGACCGAAGGGGCATGGGATCCTTTCTAATGGCCGGCGCGCGGCCCTGGAGTGATTGGAGCAGCGAAATTGTTTCGCGGTCCCCGGCATAATTCAAGGGCCGAATACTCGTAAACGAGCGCCGGAGCACTTCGTTCCAACTGCACGCAAGCCGGCCTGCAGCCGTGCTGGGCGCGGCGCCGCTCAGCGGCTCGCGTCGATGAAGCGCTCGATCTTCTGCTCCAGCACCTTCAGCGGCACCGAACCGCTGAGCAGCACCGCGTCGTGAAACGCGCGCACATCGAACCGGGTGCCGAGCGCCTGCTCGGCGCGGCGCCGCAGCTCTTTGATCTTGAGCTCGCCGATCTTGTAGGCCAGCGCCTGAGCCGGCCAGGAGATGTAACGGTCGGTCTCGGTCTCGATCTCGTGCAGCGACAGCGCCGTGTTGGCCGCCAGATAGTCCATCATCTGCTGCCGGCTCCATCCCATCGCGTGGACTCCGGTATCGACCACCAGGCGGCAGGCGCGCCACATCTCGTAGGTCAAGCGGCCGAAGTTGCTGTACGGGTCGGTGTAGAAACCAGCTTCCAGCCCGAGCCACTCGCTGTACAGGCCCCAGCCTTCACCGAACGCTGAGAGGTACGAGTAGCGGCGGAAGTTGGGCAGCGCCTCGAGCTCGCGGCTGAGCGCGTTCTGCAGGTGATGCCCGGGCACTGCCTCGTGCAAGGTCAAGGCCTCGAGGTTGTAGAGCGGCCGCTTGTCGAGCGCGTAGGTATTGACCCAGTAGATGCCGGGCTGGCCGCTGCCGACCGCCGGTCCGACGTAGCGCCCGCCGGTGTACTTGGGGGCCAGATGATCCGGCACCGGCTCGACGGTGTAGGGCAGGCGCGGCAGGGTCTTGAACAGCCCCGGCAGCTTGCCGTCCATGCGCTTGGCGATATAGCAGGCCTGCTTGAGCAGCTGGTCGGCGCTCTCGGGATAGAAGCGCGGGTCGGTACGCAGAAAGTCGAGAAACTCCGCGAAGCTGCCCTTGAACCCGACCTGCTCGATCACCTGCTGCATCTCTTGGCGGATCCGCTCGACCTCGCGCAGTCCGGTCTGGTGGATTTCCTCCGGCGTCAGTTCCAGGGTGGTGAAGTGGCGGATCCTCTGGGCGTAATACGTGCGGCCGTCGGGGAGCTCCGAGGCGCCGAGGCTTTCGCGGGCGCCGGGAATGTAGGTTTTCACCATGAAATCGCGCAGCGCCCGGTAGCCCGGCACCACGCCGTCGCGGATCGCATCGATCCCCGCCTGGCGCAAGCGCTGGTGTTCCGCTCCCGGCACCCCCGTGGGAAACGCTTCGAACGGAGCGTAGAACAGGCTCTCGGTCGGATCCTCGACCAGGTGGGTCTCCATGGTGACCTCGATGCCCTTGAGCACCACCTTCGAGAGGGTCATGCCGCGCTCCAGCCCCTGCTCCATCAGAGCGACCTGCTCGGCGACGTAGCGCGGGAAGGCGCGCATCCGGTCGATGGTGTTTTCGTAGTCTTGGACGCTCGCGAGGCGCATGTTCTGCGGCAGGCGCGCGAAGCTGGTATGAAAGCCGGAATCGGCGTTGAGCGGGATCTGATAGGCGCCGAAGCGATAGGCGGCAATTTCGTCCTCGAGCTGGTCTCGAAAGATGGCGTAATTGATCTGATCTTCATCGCTGAGCTCGGCGCGATCGATCGAATCGAGCTCTGCCAAGAAGCCGCGATAGATCCGGTCGCGGCGCGCGAGATCGGCGGGCGTTTCCGACGGCAGCAGATGGTCGTAATCGTGAACGCCGACGCTGGTCGCAAACAGGGGGTTCTCGGCCAGGCGCAGCTGCCATTCGCGATCGAATAGCTGGTGCAGCCGCTCGCTCTCGGAGGGCGGATCGGTTGCGGCCACCAGCAGCAGCGCGCCCAGCAGGACGATGGTTTGTTCGAAGCGCATGTCGATCGATCTCCTTTCGGTTCCGGATCGGCGGGTATTGTAGTGGATCGCGCCCCAAGCGAT
>DASWHO010000161.1:0-7072 GCA_036398155.1 Acidobacteriota bacterium | reverse complement strand
TTGCTGCGCGATTCGGACGGAACGTTCGCGGCGCCGGTGGCGCTGATCAATCGGGCCGCCGCGCGCCGCTTCTTCGCGGCCGGCGATCCGCTCGGGCACCGAATTGGTTTCTGGGGCAGCGAGCGGACCATCGTCGGGGTGGTCGCGGATGAGAAGTTCCACGGGCTCACCGAGCAGGCGCCGATCGCGGTCTATCTGCCGCTGGCTCAGGCGCCGTCGGTGGGCGGCCACGACGTGTTGCTCTTGCGCGCCGCCGGCGATCCGCTGGCGCTGGCGGCCGCGGCGCGCGGAGCGATCCGCGGGCTGGATCCGGCGCTGGCGGTTTACGGAATCGAGCCGCTGGAGCAAACCGTGTCGCGCTCGATCGCGCAGCAGCGTTTCTCGATGCTGCTGCTGGGGCTGTTCGCGGCGCTGGCCCTGGTGTTGGCGGCGGTCGGCATCTACGGGGTTCTGAGCTATGCGGTTTCGCTGCGCGGCCGGGAAATCGGCGTGCGCATGGCGCTGGGCGCCGCGCCGGCCGGAGTGATGCGACTGATTCTCGGCGAGGGCTTCCTGCTGGCCGGCTTCGGCCTGGCGCTGGGCCTCGCCGGCGCTTACGCGCTGACCCGGCTGCTGGCCAGCCTGCTGTTCGGAGTCGAGCCGACCGATCCGGCCACGTTCGTGGCGGTGGCGGCGCTGTTTCTCGGCGTGGCGTTGGCGGCGAGCGCCATCCCGGCGCGCCGCGCCATGCGCATCGAGCCGGCCGCCGCCTTGCGTTCCGAATAGCCGGGATCCAGATGGGCAGGCCGTGTTCCTGCAAGGGAGGGGCTATCAGTGGGCCGGTGATCGTGATCAGATGCGGTTGGCGCGCAGTTCGGCGAGCTTGTAGTGCGTGCCACGCCAGGTGATTCCGCCGCTTGCGAGCGTGACCACCATCGACCTCCAAACGATGTAGACGAACAGCAGGGTCGCGAGCGGAAACAAGATTCCGAGCCAGCGCCGGTTGCCGCTGAAACGCGCGGCTTCGAAGCAGATCGCGACGATCAGCGCCACCACGGCCAGGTTCAGCAGTCGGGTCGGCCCACTGGTGACGAACACGGCGGCGAAGGGCCAGACGTTGAACAGCAGCTGGGCGGCGCTCGTGAGCACCACCGCCGCCACGCTGTATTCGAGCCCGGCGAAGGTGTTCTTCATCAGGCCATCGATCAGCTCCGCGAACGAGGCGTACCAGCGCACCCGGATCATGCCGCGGCCGTTGAGGATGTCCTGGCGCCCGCCGGCTTGCTTGATCAGCTTGCCGAGCTTGAGATCGTCGTCCGGACGCATCCGGATCGCCCGGTGGGTGCCGGCGGCCCGATAGGCTTCGCGCCGCACCAGGTTGAAGGCGCCGATGCCGATGTGGGCGCGGCTCTTGGGATCGCGCGCCTTCCAGGGCCGGGCATAGATCGAGAAGAAGACCATGAACGCTCCGACGAACAGGTCGAGCAGCGCGTTCGGCATGATCGCCTGCGGCGCCAAGGTCAGATGGTCGAGCTCGCGATCCTGGAGTTGGGCCACGGCTCGGCTCAAGGTGGTGGGCTCCATCACGACGTCGGCGTCGGTGAACAGCAGCAGCTCGCCCTGGGCTTGCTCGCTGCCGGCGTAGAGTGCGTAGTTCTTGCCCAACCAGCCGGGCGGCAGCTCGCGCAGGTGGATCACGTGCAGACCGGGGTGATCGCGGCCGAGTCGGTCGAGAATCGCGGCGGTCCGGTCGGTGGACCGGTCATCGACCACCACGATCTCAAAATCAGGGTAGTCCTGGCTCAGGAGCGAAAGCAGCGCCGCTTCGACCTTTTCCTCTTCGTTGCGGGCGGCGACGATGATCGAGACCTTTACGGCGGCACGCAGCGCTGGCGCTACGTCGCTCAAGCGCCCGATGGTCCGGTTGCCGCCGATCAGCAGGATCGCGGCGGTCAGGGCCAAAGCCAGAGTGACCGCGCCGAGGCAGAGGAGAAAGACGTTCATGAGGCCAACCGGAAAGGATCGAGCCGAGGCTTAACCTGGCCGGTCGACTCAACTCTATAGGCTCTGAGGGCGGCAGAACCATGAGTCGAACAGGAGCGCTGCTGCTGGTGGCCGCGGCCACCGTAGCCGGCTCCGCGATCGGCGGCGGCCGGGCGCTCGAGCTGCGGCGTATCGACAGCGGCGGCCAGGTGCGGTTCTATCGGCTGCACGTGCCGCCAGGTTACCAGCCGGGCGCGCCGGCGGCGGTGCTGCTTGGCTTTCACGGCGGGGGCGGCAACGCCACCGGTTTCGCCGACAGCACCGGTCTGCTCGAGACCGCCGACGCCCACGGCTTTCTCGCCGTTTTCCCGGAAGGCAGCGGGCCGTTCGCTCCGCCGCTGTTCACGCTGCAGACCTGGAACGCGGGGAACTGCTGCGGCTATGCGATGGATCACCAAGTGGACGACGTCGGCTTCGTCCGCGATTTGCTTGACGACCTGGCCCGCGACTATGCGATCGATTTGAACCGGATCTATGCCACCGGCCTGTCCAACGGCGGCATGATCTCCTATCGTCTGGCGGTCGAGCTCGGCGACCGCATCGCCGCCGCGGCGCCGGTGGCCGCGGCGCTCGGTGTCGACGCCGCGCCGGCGCGCCCGATTCCGCTGCTCGTCTTTCACGGCGCGCTGGATACCAACGTGCCTTGGCAAGGTGGGGTCGGCTCGGGCCTGTCGGGCACCGATTTCAAGAGCCAGGCCGAGTCGCTGGCGCCGTTCCTCGAGGTCAACCAGGCCCAGCCGGCGCCGGCTCCGCTGGAGACCATCGGATCAGCGCAACTCTACGTGGCCGAAGCCGAGGCCACCGGGGCGGACATCCATTACTGGTGGCTGCTCGATCAGGGACACTCGTGGCCGGGCAAGCCGGCCCAGCTCGATCCGAGCGAGCTGTTCAACACGGATATCGATACCAATGAACGGATCTGGGCGTTTTTCTCCGCGCATCCGCGCCGCAGAATCGCTGCTCCGGTCGGTAGTGGGTGCGGCGGCGGCGCGGATCCGCCGGCGCTGAGCTCCGATCTTCCGGTGCTCGGACAACCGATCGAGCTTCGAGGCTCTGGAGTCGAGCTCGGCGCGCGAGGAGAACTATTTCTCAGTGAAGCGCCCGCCACGCCGGTGGAGATTGCGCCCGGCTGCACGGCGTACATCGACCTGAACGGCGCCGTTTCGCTGTCCAGCCTGCAAGCCGATTCCGCCGGCCGCTGGTCGATCGTGCTTCCGATCCTTTACGATCTCGATCTCGACGGCGTGGAGCTCCGCATCCAGGCGGTCTTCTATGTCCAGGGCGCTCCCGGTTTCGAGCTCAGCAACGGGCTGCAGCTGCGACTCGGATTGTAACCAAGCATGCGGAGGCGGTCGCTTTCGCTGTCGGAGAATTTGCCGGGCGTACTGGACGCCGCGGGAATTCGTTGACTCCGTTTCGTTGCCCGCTTAGAGTGCCTGCGGACTCGCGAATCCTTTGCCGATGGATCTCGATCATGGTGCAGAAAAAATTGCGGCTGCTGCGCATCGAATGACGCATTTCCCCGGCTCCGGGCTACGTGCTTCCGACTAGGTGGAGCGGCGCGCCCTGCGATTCGAGAAGAGCGACGATTTGGTCACCCGCAAGATCGCCGGCGAGACGGTGATCGTGATGGTGCGTGCGCACGTGGCGGAGCTCGACTACGTGTACACCCTGGATGCGGTCGGAACGCGGATCTGGGAGCTGCTCGAAGACCACAGCATCGAGCAGATCACCGAATCGATTCGGGATGAGTTCGAGGTCGGCGCCGCGCCGCTTGGAAGCGATATCTTGGAGTTCATCGCCACTCTCCAGGAAGGCGGACTGATTCGAGCGATGGAAGCGGAAGACCAGCGGGATGGAAACGCTTAGCTACGCCGAGTTCAGCCGCCGGGTGCACAGCCAGGTGGTGGCCGAGCGGGTGCCGATCAACGGCTCGATCGAGGTCACCCGGCGCTGTCCGCTCGAGTGCGCTCACTGCTACAACAACCTTCCGATGTCCGATCGCGCCGCGCGCAAGCGTGAGCTGACCTTGGACGAGCACCGGCGCATCCTGGACCAGATCGGCGCGGCCGGATGCCTGTGGCTGCTCTACTCGGGCGGGGAGATTTTCGCGCGCAAGGACTTTCTCGACATCTACACCCACGCCAAGCGCCAGGGCTTCATCATCACTCTGTTCACCAACGGCACCCTGATCACCCCCAAGATCGCCGACCATCTGGCCGTCTGGCGCCCGTTCGCGATCGAGATCACGCTCTATGGCCATACCCGCGAGACCTACGAGCGCCTGACCGGGATTCCCGGCTCGCACGCGCGCTGCCGGCGCGGCATCGAACTGCTGCTGGAGCGCGGCCTGCCGCTCAAGCTCAAGACCGTGGCGGTCTCGATCAACCGGCACGAGATCTGGGACATGCAGCGTTTCGCCGCCGGCCTGGGCGTGGAGTTCAAATTCGATTCGCTGATCAATCCGCGCATCGACTGTTCGCAGAGCCCGCTGGCGGTGCGGCTCCAGCCGGAAGAGGTGGTCGAGCTCGACCTGCAGGATCCAACGCGGGTCGACGAGTATCGCGCCTTGGCCGAGCGGGTCCGCGCCGGCGCGGCCGCCCCGCCGAGCGACGAGGTCTACCACTGCGGCGGCGGAGTCCACTCGTTCGCGATCGACCCCGAAGGCAAGCTCAGCATCTGCGTGCTGTCGCATGTCGATAAGTACGATTTGCGCCAAGGCAGCTTCGCGGACGGGTGGGGGAGCTTTTTGCGCAAGGTGCGTCAGAAGAAGATCAGCCGGCCGACCAAGTGCGTCGCGTGCCGGCTCAAGGCGATTTGCGGGATGTGCGCCGCCAACGGCGAGCTCGAGAACGGCGATCCCGAGGCGCCGGTCGATTTTCTGTGCCAGACGGCCCACCTGCGGGCGCATACCTTCAGGATTCCGATCGCGCCCCACGGCGACTGTGAATACTGCGCTTCCGGAGCCGGCTACCAAGAATTGCTTGCGCGGCTGTCGAAGCTGCGCCGCGCGGCCGCGGATTTTTCAGGCGCCAAGCCGGCCGGGGGTGCTTTTCTGCCGCTGGCGCGGCCACCGGCTCCGATGGGAGCCGGTTGCCACAGCGGCGGCTGCTCGGCTTGCGGCGCGGCCGCAGCGCCCGCGGAGTCGGCGGTCCAGGATCGAAACTTGCGAGTATCAGCGGACTCTGCGTGGTCGGTGCCGGCATGAAGGAAAAGCAGTGGAACGGAGAATGACGATGAAATCAGAAGAGCAGCCCAAGAAGCGCGCTTATGCCAAGCCCAAGCTGACGCGGGTCGAGCTGCGCTCGGAAGAAGCGGTGCTGGCGTTGTGCAAGACCGCGAGCTCGAGCGGCCCGTTGCAGTCGACTTGCAGCTTTCCGACCGCCTGCAGCTCGTCGGGCAGCTGAACGGCGATCCTGGGCTCGGAGCGTCTGGGCGCGGATGGCTGAACCCGGCCGTCTCCCCAGCGGGGCGGGCCCGGTTCCAATGCCTCGCGATTTGCATCTCAGCATCGCGCAGATCACGATCGCCGTCGCTTCCGAAGACGCATCGCTCGAGCTCGACATTGCGGGGCCGACCGAAAAATTCCTGACCGGCGCGGAACCGGCGGAAGCACGCCTGACCGCTGGTTGGGGCGAGCTCGAGGCGTCGGTCCGGGGGCGGAGGCTGTTCGATTCCGGCGGACTCTGGCGGCTCTACGAGGCGGACGGCGGTTACCGCTTCGATTTCACTTCGGCGGCGATCGGAGCGAGTCCTTACAAGAGCGCCTGGCTCGATTCGAGCTTCGCCGCGGGGCAGGTGCTGCTGGATCGGCGCCGCTTCGATCCGCGCCGCGCGCACTACCCGCTCGAGTATCCGCTCGATGAGCTGCTGGTGATCGGCCTGTTGGCGCAAGGCCGGGGCGTGGAGATCCACGGCTGCGGGCTGGTCGACTGCGACAGGCGCGGCTACCTGTTCGCCGGCAGCTCGGGGGCGGGCAAGACCACGATGGCCCGCTTGTGGCAGGAGCAAGCGGGGGTTCGGATTCTCAGCGATGATCGCATCATCGTGCGACAGGTCTGCGGCCGGCTCTGGATGTACGGCACCCCGTGGCACGGCGACGCCGAGCTGGCCGAAAACACGGGGCACCCGCTCGAGTCGATCTTCCTGCTCGGCCGGGGCCGTGAGAACGCCGTGATCGAGCAGCGCCCGCCGCTGGCCGCAGCGCGGCTGTTCTCCTGCAGCTTCCCGCCGTTCTACCTCCGCGACGGCTTGGAGTTCACGCTCGGGTTTCTGGGTCAAGCGGTGAACACCGTGCCGGTCTACGAGCTCCGATTCGTTCCCGATCCCGGCGTGATTGCGTTCGTTCGAGCGCACCGGAGCTGGGCCTAGAAAAACCAGCGCGTCGGTCGGTCTTCAAACGCCGCGCGGGCGGGGGCAAGTGTCCCCAAAACCCGGGATAAGTAAACTGTCCCCGAATTAGAGGAGCCGAAAGCGCCGCGCTATAATCGGGATCGCGCGGCGCCGATCGAACCAGCGCGCGCTCCGGCGATGTCGCAACCCCAGCGTTCCGCGGCGATCGACTCGCGACGCCTGCTGCCGATCCTGTGCCGGGATCTGCTGGCCGCCGGCTACGCGGTAAGCTTTCGCGCGCGCGGCACCAGCATGATTCCCGCGATCGGCTGCGGCGAACGAATCACGGTGCAACCGGTTGATCCAAAGCGGCTGCGGCGCGGCCACATTCTGCTGTTTCGCGTCGCTGGCCGGCTGCTCGCCCATCGGCTGGTGTCGAAGCGGAAGGGCTGGAGTGGCGATCGCACCGTCTTTCTTTCGCGCGGCGACGCGGCGTGGTCCCACGATCCGGCGCTCGCAGCGGACCAAATCTTGGGTCGCGTGGTCCGGATCGAACGCCAGGGCCGCGGGATCGACGTGACGCGCACGAGGCCGCTGCTTCAGCTCGCCCTGGTTCCGCTGCGCCGCCTGATCTGGCGCGCTCAAGCTGTGCGGCGCGGGCCTCGTTCTCGGCTGCTGTGTGAGCAGTAACGAGAATATCGTCCTGGTTACTGGCAGG
>DASWHO010000160.1:0-5794 GCA_036398155.1 Acidobacteriota bacterium | reverse complement strand
TCATCGGCGCGCCGCTCGAGATAGGCCATGGCGCCGTGGTAACCCTGCTCCAACCAGCGCCGCAGAAACTCGGTCTCGGGCCCCGGCTCGATCCCGGCGACGCCGGCGCGGTCGAATCCGCATTCCCGCGCCAGCTCCAGCGCGCGCTGCTTCAGCCCGGCCGGCTTGGATGCGCGAGTGGTGTCGCTCACCGCTCCTTGCTCTGCAGCGCACGGGCCAGAGCTTGGCCTTGGGCCAGGGCGCTCTGCGCCAGCTCGGGCCGGCCGGTGCGCTGGTAGAGATCGGCCAGCACGAAGTGCCCCAGCGGCGCCTGATCGGCCGGCGGCTTCAGCTCAAGCCCCCGTTTGGCGTGCCGCTCGACCTCGCCGTAGCGCGCCGGATCGCCCAGATCGATCAGCGCCTTCGCCAGATACAGATAGCCGACCGCGAAATCCTCCTTCGCCTCCACCGCGCGCTCGAGCTCGCGCACTTGGTCGGCGCGGCGTCCGCTTTGCGCGTAGAGCCGCGCCAGGTTGAAGTGCGAGCGATGGTTGTCGGGAAAGTCGCGCGACTCGGCCTCGTACTCTCGGACCGCGGCCGCCCGGTCGCCGCGCGCCTCGGCCGCCAGCGCCAGGTTGAAGTGCGCCGCCGGCACTTTGGGCTTGAGCCGCAGCGCGGTGCGCGCCGCGCGCTCGGCTTCGGGCCAGCGCTCGAGCTGGGCCCAGGCCGAAGCCAGCTCGCCGTGGAAAATCGGCGAATCCGCTTCGCTCTCGATGCCGCGACCGAACAGCTCGGCGGCGCGCGCAAACTCGCCGTCTTGCATCGCGATCCGCCCCAGATTCCATAGCGCGGACGGATTGCCGGGCTCGAGCCGCAGCACCTGCTCGAAACCCGGCACCGCCTCGGCGTCGCGCCCGGCGCGCCGATAGGTGGTCGCCAGATTCTGCAGCGCCAGGATCGAGTCCGGCTTGAGCTCCAGCGCTCGCTGGTACGCCGCGATCGCCTGCGGGTAGTCGGCCTTGCGATTGTAGAGCGAGCCCATCAGCACATGGCCGTCGACCACCCGCTGGTCGATCTCCAACAGCTCTTTCACCGTCGCCAGCGACGCATCGATCTGACCTTCGTCCGAAAGCTGTTCGGCCTTGAACAGCTTCTGCAGCACCGGGCGCTTCTCCTTGGGATCGGCCAGCGGTCCCTCCGCCGCTGCGGCGGTGCCGCCGCCCAGGTAGCCGAGCGCCCTAAGCTGGGCTTCGGCTTCCGGATCCAGCACTGCGCGCGGCGCATCGGCCGGCCGCGGCGCGTCCTTGAGCAGATCGGCGACCATGCCGCGATAGCGCTCCACCAGCATCGCGTTCACCGCGCTGTTGTTCTGCGCTTCGATCGGGTCCGCTTCCAAATCGAACAGCTCGGGTCGCGGCGCGTCGATCAGCTTGTAGCGGCCGACCACCAGCGCTTTGAGATCGCTCCAACCGAAATGGAAATTCGAGTAGTACGACTCCGCCAGCGCGAGCCGCTCCTGCGCCGGCGCCGGTCCGCCGATCAACGCCACCGCGCTTTCGCCTTGAATCGAGCCCAGCGCGGGCAGCGCCAGCAGCTCCAGGACGGTGGGCGCCACATCCACGGTTCGGACCGTGGTGCCAACCACGGTGCCGGCGTGGCGCCGCTGCGGGAGACGCATCAGCCACGGCACCTGCATGGTGCTGTTGTACAAAAAGATCCCGTGCGTCTGCTCGTCGTGCTCGCCGAGCCCCTCGCCGTGATCGCCGACCACCACCACCAGGGTCTGTTCCAGCGCGCCGCTGGTCTTGAGCCGCTCGAGCAACCTTCCGACTTGGTGATCCGCGAACGCGATCTCGCCGTCATAAGGGCGCCCATCGACTTTGGCGGCGAACTCCGGCGGCGGCCGGTACGGGTGGTGCGGGTCATAGAGATGCACCCACAGGAAGAACGGCCGCTCCCGCGCCGCCCCGAGCCATTCGAGCGCCTCGTCGACCACTTCGTTGCCGGGTCTTTCGACCGTGGCCAGGCTGATAGTCTTGAACTTGCTGAAATCGAATTCATCGCCGTAGCGCTGAAAGCCCTGGGCCAAGCCCCAGCGCGAATCCAGCACATAGGCGCCGATGAAGGCCGCGGTGGCGTAGCCCTGGGAGCGCAGCACCTCGGTCAAGGTGGTGTGCGCTTCGGACAAGATATAGCCGCCGTTGTCGAGCACGCCGTGATACGACGGGTACAAACCCGTGAGCAGCGACCCGTGGGCCGGCAGGGTCAGCGGCGCGCTGGTGAAACAGCGGTCGAATCGCACCCCCTCCTGCGCCAGCCGATCCAGATTCGGAGTCGATGCCCGGCGGTAGCCGTAGCAGCCGATCCGGTTGGCCCGCGTGGTGTCGAGCGTGACCAGGAGAACGCTGGCGCGCGCGGCCTGCGCCGCCGCAGCGCCGCAACTCAGTCCGATCCAGGCGGCGCCGACCCAGGCCGCGCGGCACCGACCGCGGTGTTGTATCCTAGATGCATGAAGCCGCGCTGGCAGCTCGTTCATCTCCTTCTGCTCGCCGGCAGCCTGCTCGCCGCACCGGCCGCGGCCCAGTATAGCCGCTTGGTCGGAACGGTCACCGATCCCGACGGCAAGCCGATCGCCGACGCGGCGGTGGAGGCCCATAATCCCAACAACCTGCCGTCGACCCTGACCGATTCGACCGACAAGAAGGGCAAGTTCACCTTCGGACGGTTGATCGACGGCCCTTGGCGCATTGTGGTTCAAGCCGCCGGATTCGTGCCGCACCAAGAGGTCATCGAAGCGGTCGCCGACGAACAGCTGCCGCCGCTGAAGATCCGGCTCGAGCGCAGCGCGCCGCAGCCGGTCGCAGTCAATTCGTCCCACGCGCAGGCGGCGAGGGGCGCGTTCCAGCGCGGCGTCGACCGCTTCCGCGCCGGCGACTACGGCGCGGCGCTGGCGGCGTTTCGAGAGTTCAAGCAGCTCGAGCCCGACAACGCCGAGGTCGAGCTCAACCTCGCGCTCACGCACCAAGCCCAGAAGGACTTCGCTGCCGCGGTCGCGGCCTATCGAACCTACCTGGAACACCAGCCCGATCACGTCGAGGCTCGCATCCGGCTCGGCGAATGCCTGGCTCAAACCGGCGATATGGACGGGGCCTTGATCGAGTTTGAAAAAGCGGTCGAGTTGCGGCCCGACGATGCCGCGCTCCAATACAACGTCGGCGAGATTCTGTTCAGCGCCGAGCGGCGCGAAGAGGCGATCCTGCGCTATCGCCGCGCGGTCGAGCTCAACCCCGATCTCGCCGACGGCCATCTCAAGCTGGCCTTCTGCCTGGTCGCGCTCGAGCGCAAGACCGAGGCGCTGCCCCACCTCCAGCGCTATCTCGAGCTCCAGCCCCAGGCCTCGAACGCCGCGACCATCCGCGGCCTGATCGACCAAATCGAATCCAAAGATCCGCCCCAGGGCTGACTACTATAGCCAAGCGCTTGCTCCCCCGCATGGTCCCGAACCGGGTGGCATAGGCGGCCGAAGGCCGCCCATGGACGAGGGCCGCACCGCGAGTGAGGTCGTCCATGGGCGCGCTGCGCGTGCCCATGCCACCCACGCGCCGCCCCGGCAGCCCGACTGAAATCCAGTGTTCCATGCCAGCAAACGAGAACAAAATTCTCGTTCATTCCGCATGACGGTCTAAGGTTGCTCGTGGATCGGCTGGGCCGCGCCGCGGAGCTGCTGGGCACGTTCGCGATCCCCTGGTGCGCCGCGGCGCTCCAAGGCATGGGCCAAGGCCATCATGACCGCTGGCGCTTGGGGCGCGCCTTGCAGCGCAGTTTCGTACTCCGCGATCGCGCGTGCCAGATCCCCGCGCGCCTCTTGCACTTGCCCGAGCGCAACATGGAGTCCGGGACGATCGCCGAGCTCGACGATGGCGCGCCGGAAAGAGCTCTCGGCCTGATCCAGCTCGCCCAGCTCCAGCCACGCCCGCCCCAGATCCGGCAGCAAGCTGCGCAGGTTCGCGTCGCTGTCGATCGCGCGCTGCAAATGGAGCGCCGCCGGCCCCCAGCGCCGCGCCTCGAAATGAAGGCGCGCCAAGTTGTATAGCGCCTGGCTGTTGTGCGGATCGAGCTCGGCCGCGCGCTCGAACCATTCCAGCGCCGCCGCGGCGTCCCGGCTCGCCTCATGCGCCAGCCCCAGATTCATGGCGGCGAGCGAATCGCCGGGCCGCAGCCGCACGACCTCGCGGCACGCCGCCAGCGCCGCTTCCGGCTTGCCCAGCGCCAGCAGCGCATCGCCGAGCGCCTGGTGGGCGTCGGGCAGCCGCGGCTCGCGCTTGAGCACTTCAAGCAGCAGCTCCTCCGCGTCCGCAGGACGCCCGGCGACGATCGCTTCGCTGGCGCGCTGGAGCAGCAGATGCACATCGATGCGATCTTTGGGATCCGGGCGCGCCCCCGCGTCCTGATCGGCGGCCGCCGCGCCGGCGTAGCCGAGCGCCTTGAGCTTGGCCGCCACTTCGGCATCCAAAGCCGCGGCCGCCGGTCTCGGCTCCGGATCCTGCGCGAGGTAGGCCTCGAGCTTCGCGCGCAGCGGCGCGGCCGCCTGCGGTTGGGTCTCGATCAGGTTGGTGCGCTCCGCGGGGTCCTGTTCGAGATCGTAGAGCTCGGCCCGCGGCGCCTGAATATATTTAAGCCGGCCCGCGACCACCCCGCGCAGATCGCTCCAACCGTAATGCAGCAGCGGGAACAGGCTCTCGAAGTAAACCGCCTCCGAGCCGGGCCGCGTCTCCGGCTCGATCAGGCGGCGCCCATCGTACGGCGCCGCGCCCTCGGCCGCCGTCGCGCCCGACAGCGCGAGCGCGGTCGGCATCACATCGACCAGCGACACCGGAGTTTCGACGACTCGCCCCGCGAGGCGCCGATCGGGAAAGCGGATCAGCAGCGGCACCTGCAGGGTCGATTGGTAGACGAACAGGCCGTGGCTGGGTTCGCGATGCTCGCCCAGGCCTTCTCCGTGATCGCTGGTCGCAATGATCAGGGTCCGATCCAATTCACCGCTGGCTTGCAGCGCCTCCAGCACCCGGCCGAGCTGCGCGTCGCTGTAGCTCACCTCTCCCATGTAAGGCCGGCCCCGGAAACGACTGCGAAACGGTTCCGGCGGCGCATAGGGGTAGTGCGGATCGTAAAGATGCAGCCACAAAAACCAAGGCGGGCGGAGCCGGTGACGGATCAGCTCGAGCGCCCGGCCGGCGCTCTCCTCCGCCGGACGCTCCAACCGTTCCAGCCCCCGGGTGGTTTCGGCCGGGAGCTCGAAATGATCATCGTAGATCGCGAAGCCTTGGGCCAAACCGAAGCGACTGTGCAGCACATAGGAAGAGACCACCGCCGCGGTCGAGTAGCCGTCGGCGGCAAGCCGCTTGGCCAAGGTGGTCACGTCCGCCGCAACCGCTTGGCCGTTGTCGCGCGCCTGGGTGCGGAACGGATAGAGCCCGGTCAGCAGCGACGCGTGGGACGGCAAGGTCAGCGGCGTCGGCGCAAGGGCGAGCGCGAACCGAACCCCTTCCGCAGCCAGTCGATCGAGATGAGGCGTCGCGCCGCTGCGATCGCCGTAGCAGCCGACGCGGTCGGCGCGCAGCGTATCGATCGTCACCAGCAGGACGTTGCTGCGCCGCTGTTCGGCGCCGATGGGTAGCGCCCCGGCCAGCACCAGCAGGGTGATGAGGCCGCGCATGGTCTCGACCATGAGCATAGAAATCAGCCGCGCCAGTCTCAAGCGACCCGCTAAGCTAAGATGAGGCGATGCGGTGGATCCCCCTGGTCTTGGCGGGCC
>DASWHO010000159.1:0-2567 GCA_036398155.1 Acidobacteriota bacterium | reverse complement strand
GCGCGCTTCTTCGATCGTAGCCTGGGTGTCGTAGGCCAGCTCGGGGCGGCATTCGATCGAGACCAAGCCGTCCTGGCCGCCGGCTCGATCGTAGACCGAGCGCAGCACGTCGGCGGCGCGGCGGATGTCCTCGACCGCGATTCGCTCGAACACTTGCGCGCTGCTGAGCTCGGATCCGGCGGCGCGGATGTCGCCGTCGTAAAGATCCTTCCCGGCGATCGCCTTGGAGAAAATGGTCGGGTTCGAGGTCATGCCGCACAGCGAGTCGGCCTCGATCATCTGTTGGAGCTCGCCGCTTTCGATCAGGTCGCGGCGGATGTAGTCGAGCCACAGGCTCTGCCCCAGCTGATGCAAGCGGTTCAAAGGATTTTCCGACATGGCTCCTCCGGGGACGAATGATGAGTCATGATTGGGAGGCTCGGGCGATGGCGGTGCGCACCGCCTTCACCACGTTGGGGACGTTGAACCCGAGCTTGTCCATGTTGATCTCGCCGGGCGACGAAGCGCCGTAGCGGTCGATCCCGACCGCGACCCCGGCCGCGCCGATCCAGCGCTCCCAGCCCAAGGTGGCTCCGGCTTCGACCGAGACCCGCGCGCGCACCGCGCTGGGCAGCACCGTCTCGCGATACTCCGGCGACTGGGCCGCGAAGCTCTCCCAGCACGGCATCGAGACCACGCGGGTCGGGACCCCGTCCTGTTCGAGCTGAGCCCGGGCCGCGAGCGCCAACTCGACCTCGGAGCCGGAGGCGATCACGATCGCCTGCGGCTTTTTGCCCTCGGCCTCGGCCAAGATGTACGCGCCGCGCGCCAGCTCGGCTGCGGCCCCCAGCTCCGCGCGGTCCAGAACGGCGAGCTTCTGGCGCGACAGCACCAGGCCGACCGGACCGTCCTTGTGGGTCATGGCCCAGCGCCAGGCTTCGACCGCCTCGGCGGCGTCGGCCGGCCGCACGATCGCGATCCCCGGCATGGCGCGCAGCGACATCAGATGCTCGATCGGTTGGTGGGTCGGGCCGTCCTCGCCCAGCCCGATCGAGTCGTGGGTCCAGACGAAGATCACCGGCAGCCGGTTGAGCGCGGCCAGCCGCACCGCCGGGCGCATGTAATCGGAGAAGCAGAAGAAGGTGGCGACGAACGGGCGCACGCCGCCGTGGTAGACTATTCCGTTGGCCGCCGCCGCCATCGCATGCTCGCGCACCCCGAAGTGCAGGTTGCGGCCCGCGCCGCTCTGGCCATCGAAGGGGCTCTCGTCCTTGAGCTTGGTGTTGGTCGAGACCGAGAGGTCGGCGTCGCCGCCCAAGAGCCAGGGGACCTTGGCGGCGATCGCATTGAGCGCCTTGCCGGCGGCGACCCGGGTCGCCTGCTGGTCGCCGGCCTTGAACGACGGCAGCTCGCGGTCCCAGCCTTCGGGCAGCTCGCCGTTCATCGCTTGGCGCCAGGCCTCGGCCAGCTCGGGAAAGGCCTGGGCGTAAGCGTCGAAGCGCTTGAGCCACTGCTGCTGCAGCTCGCGGCCGCGCTCGACCGCGCCGCGGAAATGCTTCAGCGCCGCTTCGGGCACGTAGAAGTGCCGCTCCGGATCCCAGCCCAATGCCTGCTTGGTCAGCGCCACCTCGTCTTTGCCGAGCGGGCTGCCGTGCGCTTCGGAGCTGCCCTGCTTGTTGGGCGAGCCGTAGCCGATGGTGGTCTCGACGATGATCAGCGACGGGCGGGTGCGCTTGGAGCGGGCGCGCTGGATCGCGGCGTCGATGCCGTCGACATCGGTGTTGCCGTCGCGCACCCGCAGCACCTGCCAGCCGTACGCTTCGTAGCGCCGGCCGACGTCCTCGGTGGAGAAGGTCAGCGAGGTCGGACCGTCGAGCGATACTTGGTTGCTGTCATAGAGGTAGATCAGCTTGCCGAGCTGGAGATGCCCGGCCAGTGAACCGGCCTCGGCCGAGATGCCTTCCATCAGATCGCCGTCCGAGACCAAAGCGTAGGTGTAGTGATCCACGATCTCGTGGCCCGGGCGGTTGAAGCGGTGCGCCAGGGCGCGCTCGGCGATCGCCATCCCCACGGCGTTGGCGGTGCCCTGACCGAGCGGCCCGGTGGTCGCTTCGACCCCGGGGGTGAGATGGACTTCCGGGTGGCCGGGGGTGCGGCTGTCCCACTGGCGGAACGCTTTGAGATCCTCGATCGAGAGCTCGTAGCCGGTCAGGTGCAGCAGGCAGTACCACAGCATGCAGCCGTGGCCGGCCGAGAGCACGAACCGGTCGCGGTCGGGCCAGAGCGGATCCTTCGGATTGTGCCGCAGGTGGCGCTGCCACAGCACATAGGCCATCGGCGCGGCGCCGAGCGGCAGCCCCGGATGGCCCGAGTTGGCCTTCTGCACCGCGTCGATCGCGAGCGTCCGCAGGGTGTTGATGCTCAGCTCGACCAGGGCTTTGTCTTCGGCGCTATCCATCACGTTCCCAGCAGGCGGCGCAGGACGTAGTGGAGAATGCCGCCATGCTGATAATAGAGTGCTTCCTGAGGCGTATCGATTCGAAGCTGGGCGCTGAATTCGATCGCCGCGGCGCCGTCGCGCCGCGCGC
>DASWHO010000158.1:0-11491 GCA_036398155.1 Acidobacteriota bacterium | reverse complement strand
TCTGAACCCGTCCCCTTACGGCTCCTTCCAACCGGTGCCTTTGTTTGGTTGAGAGCTTATCCTACCTCCGAGAATTCGGTAACGCAATAGCAAAGCTGTCAATTGTCTTTGACTGACTGCTCTTTTAAACCCTTCTAAACTCCGGACTTTACCCCCCTCGGTAGAATGCGCACGATACCTGGAAACAGTACCCACATCACAGCCAGAGGCTAAACTTGCCGCTCGCCTTCCTTTCGCCTGGTCCTGCTTAACTCAAAAGACCCCCAGATCACGCCTAGCGGCTCAGCCCTTGTGATATGATACGGCCCACTTTATTCGCCGCGGGGATCGGGTGAACAGAGGTTCCATAGCAAGCAAGGATGAAATGTTGGCGCGGATGAAATCCTTCCAGGATCGAAAACTGAGAGCGGCAACGGATGTCTTGGTCCAGGAGCTGCCAGACGGAGAGTCCGTGTTTCTGGACCTGAAATCGGAGCGTTACTTCGGCTTGGATCCGGCGGGAACGCGATTCTGGAAGGCCTTGACCGGCACCGGATCTTCCGAACGGGCTTATCGGTTGCTGCTGGACGAATACGACGTGACTCCAGAGCGGCTCCGCGACGATCTGGAGCATTGGATCCAAAAGCTTCTTGATCAAGGCTTGCTGGAGCTCGCGTCATGAGGCGCTGGCGCGCTTTCATGGGTCTCTCCGGCCTGGAGCGCCGCTGGCTCGTGCAAGCGCTTTTTCTGCTGCCGCTCACGGCTTGGGCGATTCGGTGGGTTGGCTTGCGCCGCCTCCAATCGCTGCTCGAGGGTGTTACTCCGTCGAGGTTCTTTCCGGGCGCGGGGCTGGACCGGCCAACTGACTGGACGCGCCGCGCCGCCCGAATGGTGGAGATCGCGGCCGCTCGCGGGCCATATTGCGCCACCTGCCTGCATCGTTCGGTGGTGCTCTGGTGCCTCTTGCGGCGGCACGGCGTCGATTCGGAGCTACGGATCGGGATCCGCAAGCAGGCCGGCGGGCTCGACGCGCATGCCTGGGTCGAACACGCCGGCGTGGCGCTCAACGAGCGGCCTCCGGTCGCGGAGCGCTACCGGCCCTTCCGGCTTGCGTTTCCGGCACCGAAACCGAATCGATCATGAGCGCTATCGTCGGTCTGATTCGGGGCGACCAGGCGCCGCTCGATCGAAGCCTGTTGCAGCGGCTGACCGCGTCGATGTCGCTGCGCGCTCCCGATGCCATCGCGACCTGGGCCGATGGACCGGTGGGTTTCGGCCACGCGCTGCTGCGCAATAGGGTCGAGCCGGAGAATCAACCGCTGAGCTTGGGCGGGGAGCTCTGGATCACGGCGGACGCGCGGCTGGACGGGCGCAGCGATCTGATCGCCGCGCTCCGATCCGCCGGCGCGGTGGACTCGAAAGAGCTGGAAGCCGCGCCGGACGCACGCTTGATTCTGCACGCCTATCGGGCCTGGGGCGCGACCTGCCTCGAGCACCTGATCGGGGATTTCGCCTTCGCGATTTGGGATCGACCCAGGCAGCAGCTGTTTTGCGCTCGCGACCATTTCGGCGTCAAACCGTTCCACTACGCCCAAGTTGAGGGCGGCCTGCTGTTCGGCAATGCGCTCGCCTGCTTGCTCCACCACCCGGCGGTTTCGCGCCGGATCGACGATCGTGCGATCGCGGACTTCTTGCTGTTCGGGCTCAATCAGGATCTCGGAAGCACGGTCTACGCCGATATCCGGCGCCTGCCTCCGGCCCATTGCCTAACCTGGTCCGGAGGGAAGCTCGAGCTCCGGCGCTACTGGACCTTGCCGCTGGACGGCGCGATTCGATATCGGAGCCCGGACCAGTACTTGGAGCGCTTTCGAGAGCTGCTCCAGTCCGCCGTCGCCGACCGGCTGGGTTGTGGCAGCGCCGGCGTGCTCATGAGCGGCGGGATGGACTCGACCAGCGTTGCGGCCACCGCTCTCGAAGTCGCCCCGGAGCTCGACTTGCAGGCTTACACCCTGGTGTTCGACCGCCTGATCCCCGATCGCGAGCGCCACTATTCCAATCTAGTGGCCGAGAACCTCGGCATTCCGATTCACCATCTTGTCTCCGACGATTATCGGCTGTACGAACGTTGGGACCATCCTGAGTTCTGGCGGCCCGAGCCGCACTACGAACCACTCAAGGCGCATCAAGTCGACATGCTGCATCAGGCCGCGGCGCGCCATCGGGTCCTGCTGACCGGTTTCGGCGGCGACCCGGTTCTCATGCACTCGCGATCCTACCTGCCCGGGTTGCTGCGCCGCCTCCGATTCGGTCGCTTGGCCGCCGACTTGCGGGCTTGCGTCCAGGCCGGTGGTCGCATCCCACGGCTCGGGCTCCGTTCTCAGCTCCAGCGCTGGATCCACGGTGTGCCGAGCTGGCCCTACCCGACTTGGCTGAATTCGAGCTTCGCCAGTCGGCTGAATCTGGCGCGCCGCTGGCAGGAGCGGAACCGGATGGCGCTTCCGGCCCATCCGCGGCGGGCCGAGGCGTGCAAGGGCCTGCTGGGAGCGATGTGGCCGGCACTGTTCGAGAGCTACGATCCATCCTTCACCGGCCTACCTTTGGAGGTCCGCCACCCATTTTTTGATGTTCGACTGATCACCTATTTGCTCGCGCTTCCCCCGCTGCCGTGGTTCGATCAGAAGCACATCTTGCGCGAAGCGATGCGGGGCCGGCTGCCGGAGGCGGTCCGGCGGCGCCCCAAGACCGCTCTAGTCGGCGATCCTATTTTTACCTTGCTGCGCCGGGAACCGCGGCTGCAATGTCTGGAGCACGGCCAGCGGGCACCCGAGCTGTTGCGCTATGTCGATCCGGCGGCCTTGGCGGTTCCCAGCGAGGTCAGGGCTGACGATCGGCCCCGATCACTGCTAAACTTGCGGGTGATCAGTCTCAACTACTGGCTCAAGCAGATCCCTGCAGCTCAATTCGGCTAACCCGAAGGAGGAAGAGGCGATGGCAACGGAGCACAAGGAACCGATCCTGACCGAGGATCAGCGGGCCCAGAAAGATCGATCCAAAAAAGCGTATCGAAGCCCCGAGCTGGTGGTATACGGGGACATCCATGAAATCACCCGAACCCAGAACCCGAGCCTGACCATCGACGGAATCACGTCCTACACCGAACCTTGAGCTTGCCGTTCACCTACTCGGTCTATGGCTTGCGGTTCGAGGTCGACCGGCCCTTACCGGCTTTGGCTCCGCTGCGCTCTTCCGCGCCGGCCGACACGCAGGTTCGCCTCAAGTCGTTTCCGCCATGGGGAGATGAACTGGCCGAGGCGACGCCGGCGCCCTGGTATGTGAGCGCCGACCGCGGCGGTCACGGCCCGCCTTTCCTCACCGCCTGGAAGCTGGGCGGGGGACAGTACCTCCGGCTGGTGTATGGTGCCGGCGCCGACATTCTGATGGACCGGCGCGGCACCCAAGTTTGGACTCGCTGGTCGGAAGCGGCGCCGCCGGAAGACGCTGAGCTCTGCCTCTTGGGGCCGATTCTGGCGTTGGTCTTGCGCTTGCGCGGCTTTCAATGCCTGCACGCCAGCGCGGTCGCGATCGGAGACCGCGCTTTGGCCCTCCTGGGTCCGCCCGGCAGTGGGAAGTCCACCACCGCCGCCGCTCTCACCCAGCTCGGTTTTCGGGTCATGACCGACGACGTGGTGGTGCTGGAGGAGCGGGGTGAATCGATGATCGTCCAGCCGGGACATCCGCGGCTCGGCTTGTGGCCGGAAGCGGTTGAAGCTCTGTACGGCTCAGCGGACTGCTTGCCGCGGATCAGCCCTCGACTGGAGAAACGTTGCCTGGACTTGAGCTCGAACGCAGCCTCGTTCCAATCGGAGTCGCTCCCGCTGGGCGGGCTTTACATCTTGGCGCCCCGTAGTGAGGATCCTGCGGCACCTTATGTCGAGGCGCTTGGAGGGCATGCCGGGCTGCTTCAACTGGTCCGCAACTCCTATATGCGGTTTCTGCTGGATCCGGCCATGAGGGCTTGCGAGCTGCGCTTGCTCAACCGCACCATGGCGAAGGTGGCCGTGCGCCAGGTGACCCCCGGCAGTGACCCCAATCAGCTAGGCAGGCTTTGCGCAGTGATTCTGGAGGATTTTGAGCGGGTCGGCTCGCCAGTACTGGCCGCCGAACCGATATTTTTCTAGTTGGGTCAACCGCGCCTGCGGCGCTGGGCCGTGACTGTGCCGACGTGAGCCATGCAAGGTGAGCCTCGAGCGCTGGGGCCCGGCCAGGAGGAGCTGCTGCTGGCATGTTGTCGGGCCCAAGCGGATCCGGGAGCCGGGGCGTTGCTGCCGCGGTGGGCGCGACAAGCGACGGAATGGGACAGCCTGGTGTCGGCCGCCGATGCGCACGGCGTCCTGTCCCTGTTTTATCGCAGCCTGCACCGTTTTGCTCGCACGGAAGTCCCAGCCGGGCCATTCGAGCGGCTGCGGATCGAATTCGAAGCCGTCGCGCGGCACAATCTCCGGCTCACCGGCGAGCTGCTCGCAGTGCTGGAGCAGCTCGAGGCGGAAGGTCTGTCCGCGGCGGCTTACAAAGGGCCGGCGCTGGCCATGCTGCTTTACGGCGACCTGGCGCTGCGGCAGTTCAGCGACATCGAGATTCTGGTGCGCCGGTCCGACCTGCCCGAGGTCAAACGGTTGCTATTGGCCCGCGGCTACCGGCCGAACAACCCGATGACCCGCGGGCAAGAAGCGGCCTATTTCCGCAGCGAGTGCGAGTACAACTTCTCGCGCCCCGAACGCTCGCTGCTGCTGGAGGTCCACTGGCAGATCGTGCCCCGTTATCTCGGCTTTCGGCTCGACCCGGGGCTGCTGTGGGACCGGCTCCAGCCGCTCCAGATCGGTGGCCGCCGAGTGTGGGTCCAAGCGCCCCAGCGCCAGGCCTTGATGCTGGCGCTGCATCACGGCGGCAAGCACCATTGGCGCCGGCTCGGCTGGATCTGCGATTGGGCCCGTCTGATCCAGGTTCCCGACCTCGATTGGTCCGAGGCGCTCCAGGACGCGCGCCGCAGCGGCTGCCAGCGGATCTTGTTGGTCGGGATGCAGCTGGCGCGGGAGCTGCTTTCGGCCGCGCTCCCGCCGCCGGTCGAGCGCGGGCTGGCTCAGGATCCCGCGGCCGCTCGGCTCGCCGCCGACCTGAGCCGCCAGCTTTTTGAATCGAGCGACCCGAAACCGATTCGGCTGTTCTTGGACCTCCGCATCCGCGACCGGACGCGCGATCGGATCGACTATGCTTGGAAGGCCTTGCTCACTCCGACCGAAGGCGATCGCCAGCTCCTGTCGTTGCCGCCGCGATGGATCGCGCTCTACTACTTGGTGCGCCCGCTGCGTCTGAGCGGGCGCTATGCGCTCAAGCTATGGCGGCGCTGGATCGGAGGCGGAGCGGTTTCGGTGCCGGGGCGCTAGGCTAGCCATGCGCAGCGCGCTGATCCCGGTTCTGGCGCTGGTCGTGATCCCGGCGCTGTATGCGGGCTGGCGCTTGGCGCTCTATCGCCGGATTTGGGTGCGGTGGCTCGGAGCGGCGGCTCTGCTCGGCGTCATCGCTTGGAGCTGGCCGGTCCAAGGTGTGGACCTGCTCACCCTCAAGCGGCTCGATTTCGTGCTGGCCGGCGCCTTCGTGCTGCTGCTGCTGGTGCGCTATTGGCGCATTCGCGGCTGGACCAGCCGGCGGCTCCGCTGGGCGCTGGCCGCGCTCAGCGGCCTGGCGCTGGTGGTCTACCTGAACTTTTTTTCGTTTCACGGCGCGCGCACGTTTCTGCACCTGCACGACTTGGCCAACTACTACCTGGGCTCGAAGTACTATGCCGAGCTCGGCTACAGCGGACTCTACACCGCGATGCTGCGCGCCGAGGCCGAGGTCTACGACAATCACTTCAAGGCGATCGAAGCGCGCGATCTGACCAGCTACGATCGAGTTCACATCCGCCAACTGCTGCAGCAGAGCGGGCCGGTCAAGGCGGCTTTCTCGCCTCAGCGCTGGGCCGACTTCAAACGCGACGTCGCGTTCTTTCGCGAGGCGCTGGGGGCTCAGTACGGCGCGGTCCTGCTGGATCACGGCTTCAACCCGACTCCGGTCTGGGCGCTGCTCGGCGGCGCCCTCAGTCGCTGGGTGCCGGCCGGCAGCGGTTCTGGCATCGCCCTGCTCACCCTGATCGATCCGCTGCTGCTCGCGCTGATGTTCGGCGCCGTGGCCTGGGCGTTCGGCCTCGAAGCGATGCTGCTGGCGCTGGGCCACTTCAGCTTGATCTTCGGCGCCACCTTCGGCTGGACCGGCGGCTCGATGCTGCGTTTCCTGTGGCTGTTCGGCGTCGTGGTGGGAGTCTGCTGCCTGCGGCGCCGCCGCTACCGCAGCGCCGGCGCCCTGCTGGCGCTGGCCACCCTGCTGCGCGTGTTCCCGATCCTGTTCTTGGCGCCGCTCGCGTTCAAGGCGGTCGCGCTCGGTTGGCGCCGGCGCAGTTTGGCGCCGCGCTATCGTCAGCTGTTCGGATCGTTCCTCGCCACCGCTCTGGTCTTGGTTGCGCTGACCGGCGCGATGCCGCGCGGCCTGCGGCATTGGTCGGAATTTCGCTCCAAGCTCTCGGTGCACATGGAGACCATCTCGCCCAACATTGTCGGCCTGACTCAGATTCTGGCCTTCCGCCCCGGTGACGGGATGGTGACCAATGAGGAGTTCCGGGCCATCAAACGGGATCGCCGCGCGCTCTATTACGCTCAGCTGCTGCTGATTTTCGCGCCCTTGGCGCTGCTGGTCGGGTGGATGAGCCGGCGCCGCCAGGACGCCGGCGCGGCCGTTTTGGCTGTGCCGCTGCTGTTCGCCGGTTTGAATCTCGCCTCCTACTACTATGCGTTTCTTATCCTGCTGAGCTTGCAGTTGCGGCATCGGCCGCGCCTGCTGGCGCTGGTATTCGGCCTCGAGGCGGCGAGCTACGGCCTCCTGCTGTTCGAGGATCGCGAAGCGCTGCTCTATCTGTATCGCAGCGTGCTGGTGCTCTATCTGCTGCTGGCGCTGTTCGGCCCGGCGGCGCGGCGCGCGGCCGGCGAGCTGGTGCAGGCGGCGCGCAAGGCCTCGCGCCAAATGTAGGGGCGGGGCTCGACCCCGCCCGAGGAGCGCGACTCGCCAAGGCTGCGCTTCACGGGAGGGGACAAGCCCCTCCCCTACACTAAAGCAAGAAACCCCGGTCGATCGCGACGATCGGCCGGGGTTGGGTTGGACGATGGTTGGAGTTCAGCGCTTAGCTGATCTTACGCACGTTGGCGGCGGCCGGCCCCTTCTGGCCCTGGACCACGTCGAAGCTAACGCGGTCGTTTTCTTTCAGCGACTTGAAGCCTTCGCCTTGGATGGCCTTGTAGTGCACGAAAACGTCCCCGCCCTCATCGCTGGTGATGAAGCCGTAGCCCTTTTGGTCGTTGAACCACTTGATGGTTCCTTGCGGCATCGGTCCTCCTTTCCTCTTGCAGGCACCGGACAGTCCTTCGTCCTCGACGAGGATCTACTGCCATGTCCTTTCTGTTCAGGAGGTTGGCGAGATTCCGCCAGAGGGATGAGGAGTGTAAAGTGCTTGCCTTACGTAAGTCTGGTCGTTAGACCCTCGCTTCAGCCGGCAACACTAGCACGAATCCCTTCATCCTGTCCATAACCATCCGGCGGGCTGCCCATGCCTCAAGGATGGAGCGGCGTTGGGTCGCCTACTCGTCCTCTTCTTCGGGGGCCTGGTCTTCTTCAACCAGGTCCCAGGGCAGCGGCTGAGGACCGGGACGGATGCCGGCAATGTCCGGATCGATGCCGTTCGGCACCGACTCGCCGGAGCGGGCTTGCTTAAGCTCCTTGCGCTCCACCCGGCGGGCGAGCTTGGCGCGCCGGCGCTCCTGGCGGGCCAGTTCCTTCTGCCGCTTTGCAAACGTCGTTTTTCCTCTTCCTGCCATGATTTGAGATGCGCCCGGCGAAACAGGGAACCGGAAACCACCCCCCTGCCAGACGTCTCATTTATTGTAGGGATAACCTTCCCCGGGGACAAGCCGTGGGAGGCTGGGGTGGTGGGTCCGTTTGGCCGATTACGGCTGGCTTGCCGACCTGCTTCTCCGCAAGGAAGCCTTTGCACGTATCTCGTGTGGGTGCGGTGGGCAAGCTCTGCTTTGCCCACGGACGACATTGAACCAGGGGAAACCAGTTCCAGATTCGCTGTGTTGTCCGTGGGCACAGCGAAGCTTGCCCACGGCACCCCAAAAAACTCGGGCAGCCATGCCTTTTCTTTGTTGTGTAGCTTACAGCTCGGTCGCCGGGGGCCGGTCTTGTCCTGGGCCGCTCACCGGGTCAAGATGGGCCGGTTGCCCATGAGCTTGGCGAGCGACCGCGCGCCGCTGCTGGTGGACCACAGCCCGCCGCTCGGCGAATTCCGCGCCGCAGTGCTGGCGGGTTTGCGCGCCCGCCCGCGGTGGTTGCCCTGCAAATACTTCTACGACGAGGAGGGCTCGCGGCTCTTCGATCGCATCTGCGAGCTCGATGAGTATTATCTGACGCGCACCGAGATCGGCATCATGCGACGCCATGCGGCAGAGATGGCCGGGCGGCTCGGGCCGGCCTGTCTGCTGTTCGAATGCGGCAGCGGCAGCAGCATCAAGACCCGCTACCTGCTCGACCAACTGATCGATCCGGTGGCCTACGTACCGATCGACATCTCGTGCGACCACTTGCACCGCAGCGCCGCGGCGATTGCGTCGGCCTATCCCCAGCTCGAAGTGGCCCCGCTGTGCGCCGACTACAACGAAGACTTCGAGCTGCCGCGGCCGCGCCGGCCGGTGGCCCGTCGCGCGGCCTATTTCCCGGGTTCCACCATCGGCAACTTCGAACCCCCGCGGGCGGTCCGCTTTCTCGAGCGGCTCCGAGACCTATGCGGTCGCTCCGGCGCGTTGCTGATCGGCGTCGATCTCCAGAAGCAGGCCGGACGCATCGAGGCCGCTTACAACGATCGTGAGGGGGTGACGGCGGCGTTCAATCTCAACCTGTTGGCTCGGATCAACCGCGAGCTCGGTGCAGACTTCGTGCTCGGCGACTGGGAGCACCGAGCGTTTTACGATCGTCAGCACGGTCGGATCGAGATGCACCTGGTCAGCGCCAAGCGGCAGGAGGTTTCGCTGGCCGAGGAGCGCTTCGAGTTCGCGCCCGGCGAGACGATTTTGACCGAATACTCCTACAAGTACAGTCTGGAAGCGTTTGCGGAGCTGGCGCTGGGCGGCGGATTCGAGGTCGAGCAGGTTTGGACCGACGCCGAACGGTTGTTCAGCGTCCAGTATCTCACCGTTGTGTAACCCGCCGGGGAAGAAAAATAAGGGCGGGGACTAGCCCCGCCCCACCATCGATAGACCCGGCTCGCGTCTCAGCGGAAATAGACTCGGGAGATCTCGCGCAGCGGGATCCGAGTTCCGTCTTCGAGCTCGAAAGCCTGATCGCCCAGCAGGTCGCGCACCACGCCGTGGATCACGCGGCCGTCGCGCATGAAGAACGTGGCCTGATCGCGCTTGAGCCGGTCGCGGTCGCTGCGGCTCAGGTCCTCGGCGGAGTCGAAATTGATGAAGACAACGTCGTCCATCGGGATCCGCCGGCCGCCCTTGAGCGCGTAGTAGCGCTCCTTGCCGCCGCGGATGTCTTCGATCTCTTGGGTCAGGGTGTCGCCGCTTACGAGCTTGAGAAAGGCCTGATTGCGCTTGAGCGTGGGGCTGTCGGCCGGCCCGCCGCCGCGCTGGGCGAAGAAAGCCCTGGGGTCGAAATAGATCCGCGCGACATCGACCGCGTTGTAGGTTTGGCGCTGGCCCTCGATCAAGGCGAGGAAGGCGCCGCTGATGTAGTAGTCGAGCGCGGTGCCGTGCAGCACCCGGCCATCCTTGAACACGATGGTATGCGGATAGGCCTGCTGGGTGGTTTCGCGATCGCTATCGAAGTTGGTGTAGCGGTCGTCGAACACCAGCAGCGGCACCTGCGCTTGGGTGTAGATCTGCCGCTGCCCGCCGTCCAGCGCCATTTGGATTTGGCCGTTCTGCAAGCTGAAGAATCGAGCGCTGTGTTTGGCGCCGTCCTGTAGGTAGGCGTCGACTTGGAGCGACTGCTGAGCTGCGGCGGGGGCCGCGCTCAATCCGCCAGCCAGCCACAGCCAAGCGGTCCATCGTACCGGATTGTGCATAAACTCCCTCCTGGTTGAAGTGAATCGCCCAAGTTTTGGGCGTCTGACTGCAGCGAATCCAATGAGAGGAGCAATAACTATACCACAGGCTCTATTCGGTCGCATCTTCGCCGCGGCGCCGCAGCATGACGCCTTCGAGCTGGCCGAGCAGTCGGTTGACGATCAGGATCAACACGGTGGCGCCGCCGGCCAGGACGTGCTGTTTCAAGGCGACGCTGATCCCGATTCCGGCGGTGAACAGCAGCGAAGCCGCGGTGGTCAGGCCTTCGACGCGCTCTTGGTGCCGGCGCTGGATGATCGTGCCGGTGCCCAGGAAGCTGATCCCGACGATGATCGCCTCGAAGATTCGAATCGGATCGGTTCGTAGGCTGGGGTGATCGGAAAAGGATTGCACGATCACGCCGCCCAACGCCACCAGCATGGTGGCGACCGCTCCGACCAGCATATGGGTGCGCAGGCCGGCGGGTTTGTGCGCCAGCTCGCGTTCCAAGCCGATCAGGCCGCTGAGCAGCAAGGCGATCCCGATCTGCCCCAGGACTAACAGTTGCCAGTTCATCGAACACCTCCGTCGCGTTTCATACTCGGCCCAGCTTCCGGCATGGCTGGCGCGCTGCGGTCGGCAAGAGGCGCCGCAGCCGAGCGCCGTAACCTTGCCTTTGCGCCGGCGAATCTGGCCAATCGTTCCGCCGTTCCAGTAATCTAACCCGCATGAACGACAGCGCGGCGCGGCACTACAGGGCCGGCGATCCGGTCGAAGATCACTGCCGGGTCTGCAAGATGGCGCGCCGGCATACCGTGATCGCCGCCGATCTGGAGGGCCAAATCCTGCGGGTGTCGTGCGACACCTGCGGCAGCGCCCACCATTTTCGCGGCGGCGCGCCCCCGGATCGGCCCGCGGCGCGCGCTTCCAGCCTGAAGGTCGCCGGCGCGTTGGTCGCGGCGCGCGAAAGGAGATATCCACCCGTGAGCGTGAGCACAGACAATCCAGCGGAAGGGATCGATCTCGAGCTGTTGCTGCGGCGCATCATCCGAGAGGAGATCGGGCTCACTCCGGCCGCCATGGCCGAGAAATGGCACGGCGGGGAGCTGGTGCTGCGGCCGGGCAAGCCCCAGTTGCAGGAGAAGAGCTGGCCGATCGAAGCCTTCTTTCACAAGGTGGTGATGTTGCGCAACCGCCTCCGGGTGTTGGAGCAGCAGATCAACGGGGCGGAGCTGCCGCAGGAGCTCAAGCTCAAGCTGCAGGGCTACATCACCGGCTGCTACGGCACGCTCACCAGCTTCAACGTGCTGTTTGCAGACGAG
>DASWHO010000157.1:0-14026 GCA_036398155.1 Acidobacteriota bacterium | reverse complement strand
ATCGCGGTCGAGGACATCCGCCGCGCCGCCGACGTGCTGCGCTCGGTCTACGATCGAGCCGGCGGCCAGGACGGCTTGGTCTCGATCGAATGCCGCCCCGAGCTGGCCTACGACACCCAGGCTACGATCGAAGAAGCGCGCCATCTGTGGCGCGCCTGCGACCGGCCCAACGTCATGGTCAAGATCCCCGGCACCCGCGAGGGCTTGGCGGCGATCGAGACCTGCCTGGCCGAAGGTATCAACATCAACATCACCTTGCTGTTCTCGGTCCAGCGCTACCGCGAGGTGATGGAAGCCTGGCTCAAGGCGCTCGAGCGCCGGGTGGAGGCGAAACAGAGCGTCGAACGGCTCGCCTCGGTGGCCAGCTTCTTCGTCAGCCGGGTCGATACCAACATCGACAAGAAGCTGCAGCAGAAGCTCAAGCAAAGCTCCTACCAGCAGGACCGGCAACGGATCGAAGGGCTGGTGCACCAGCTCGCGATCGCCAACGCCCGCCTCGCCTATGTGGCGTTCGAGGAGATGATGCGCGGGCCGCGGTTCGAGGCGCTGCGAGCCAAGGGTGCCGGGGTCCAGCGCCCGCTGTGGGCCTCGACCTCGACCAAGGATCCCGCGCTGCCCGACGTCTACTACGTCGAAGCGCTGGTCGCGCCCGACTCGGTCAACACCGCGCCGCCCGAGACCATCGAGGCCTATCGCGACCACGGCGACCCCAAAGTCCGAATCCACGACGACCTGAGCGGGGCGCACGCCGCCGTGGAGGCGCTGGCCGAGCTCGGGATCGACTTCGAGGCCGCCACCCGCGAGCTCGAAGAGGAGGGAGTGCGCAAGTTCTCCGACTCCTACAACGAGCTGCTCCAGACCATCGAAACCAAGCGCCAGCGCATCTAGGGTGGCCAACGTTTCGGGTGCCGTGGGCAAGCTTTGCTGTGCCCACGGACAACGCTACAGATTATGGAAACGCCCGATTGCCGGTCCGATGATGTTGGTGGGCAAAGCGGAGCTTGCCCACGGCACCAGGTTGCAGCGCTCATGATGACAGCGCAGCTCACCCAAGCGGCGCGCCAGTTTAGACGACTCGTTTGCCTGGGCTTGGCTCACCTTCTTCTTGCGGCGGCGCCCGGCGGTGGCGGCGTTGTCATTTCCCCAGACGGGCGCACCTTCACTTACCGCGGTGAAGCCCGGCTGCTGGTCGGCGAGAGCGCCACCCAGAGTGTGCTGCAGAACGCCAATCTGGACCTCCTCGTCTGGTTGGACGAGCTCGAGCGCCGCGGCGTCCGCGCCGCCCTGGTTTGGCTGTTCATGCCGGCGCGCCAGGTCCCGAGCCAAGGGCAATTCGACCCGCGCTACGGCTACGCGATTCCGGTCTTGATGCCGTGGCCGCGCGACCGCGCCGAGCCGGCGCGCGACGGCGGGCCGCAGTACGATCTGACCCGTTTCGATCCGGCGTTCTGGGGGCGGGTTCGGGAGCTGTGCGCCGAAACCCAGCGGCGCGGCATCGTGCTGGCGATCAGCTTGCTCGACGGCTGGTCGAAGGATTTCACCTATCACCCCCTCAATCAGGCCAACGGCGGAATCTGGCCCGATCAGAAGGACGGCCGCGACGCGATCGCCCGGCTCTCCGACCCCGGCCGCGATGTGGTCGAGGAAAGCTGGGACCCGGACTGGCCGCCGGCCAAGCGCAACCAGTGGGTCTGGGAGCGGCTCACCGCCAAAGCGCTGGAAGCGACCGCGCCGTACGACAACGTGCTCTACGAGCTCTACAACGAGGGCTCGCCGGGGGCGGAATGGGCGCAGCACTTCCGCCGCTTCATCGCGGCGCGCAGCGACAAGCCGCTGGGGCACGACCGCGACCCGGCGTTCGATTTCATCACCCACCACGTGGCGCTCGACCGCCCCGCAGCCGTGCTCCAGATCGGCGAGCGGTTCGCGGCGCCGCCGGCGCCGGCGCGGCCGCTGGTGATCACCGAGACCATGCCCGCCTACCAGCGCGGCGCGAAGCTGGAGGCGATCCGCCAAGTGATCTACGGCGCCTTGCTCAGCGGCCAGCATGTGTTCGTGCAGAACGACGGCGTGTTCCGCTTCGACCCGCGCGCGCCCGCAGGCGACCGGGGCGGCGCGGTGCGCGATTTGATCGCGCAAGCGGACCGATTCATCCATCGCTCCGGCGCCGCGCCCGGCGCGCTGCGCCCGGCGCCGGAGTCGGTTGGCGCCGGCGCGGTTCTGGTGTTAGCCGACGCCGAGCTGCCGCGCCTGGCCTACTCCTGGAGCGGAGCCGAGTTCACCCTCGATCTCGGCCCCGAACGCGGCTGGGAGCTGCGCTGGCTGGATGTGCGCAGCGGAAGCTGGCGCGATCCGGGAATCGTACGCGCCGCCGGTCCCTATCGCTTCGTCAAACCCGACGCGCGCGACTGGGCCTTGGCCCTGCGCCCGCTCCCGTGACGCCGACCTCGGATCGATGTAGGGGAGGGGCTGGTCCCCTCCCGAAAAACCTCCCGAACTGACTGGGCGACTCGATAACCGTTTGAGCTTCCGCCCGGGCGGGGTCAAGCCCCGCCCCTCACTCTGACTCGGAGCATCTCTCGCAACTCTGGTCGATGTAGGGGAGGGGCTGGTCCCCTCCCGAAAAACCTCCCGAACTGACTGGGTGACTCGATAACCGTTTGAGCTCCCGCTCGGGCGGGGTCAAGCCCCGCCCCTACACCAGCTACTGTGAATCAGTCTGCGGCGCGTCGGGCAGCAGGGGCATGAGCCAGCGGAACGGAGCGCGCTCGCTCAGTGCGCTCCAGTGGCGGCTCGCCTGCTCGTAGGCCCGCGCCCGCGTCCCGATTGGACCGTGGCGCTGGCGAACGATCGCGAGCTGGCGCTGGAACACTTCACTGCCGGCGAGCCGCGGCTGGGCCCGCACCAGGCTTTCGATCTCGGCAAGGGCGCGATCGATGCGTTCCTCGCCGAGCCGCAGCGGGCTGGCTTCGCCGGATGGGTCGAGCGCGCCGCGCAGATCGTCGAGGGTCGAGCGGCTCGCGGTGCGACCCGCGGCCAGCCGGATCACCGCGCGCCGCGCGCTGCCGGGCCGGGCGTAGTCGCCGAGCAGCTCGATCAGCGCCGGAATCTCCTGATTGCGCCGCTCGATGGCGTCATGGAGCTGCCGCAGCGCCGCGGCTTCGCGCGCGGCCACGCTACTCAGCCGCTGGTAGCAAATCCCCAGCGCCAAAACCACCGCCAGCAAGGCGGCCGCGATTCGCTTGCCGGCGGAGCTCACTGCCGGCGCGAGATTACATCATGCCGCGGCCAATCTGTATAGAATGCGACCGGCCGGAACCGGGGTCCGAAGCGTTGCGAAGCGTACCATTCGAGCCCGCTTGGCACGATCCTCGACTGCGATGAAACGGGTCGCGTTCATCGACGTGGCGCGCGGCCTCGCCGTGCTCCTGATGATCCTGATCCACAGTTTCAACTCCTGGGTCGATCCGGCGCTGCGCGGCTCGGCGACCTACCGGCTCGCGCAGCACCTCGGCGGCTTCGCCGCTCCCGGTTTCTTGCTGCTGGCCGGCGTCGGGCTCGGCTTCAAATTCCAATCGGCGGTGCGGCGCGGCCGCTCACTGGCCGAGTCGCGCCGCTCCGCGCTGCACCGCGGCGCTTTGATTTTCCTGCTGGCCTACGTATTCCGCTTCCAAGAGTGGCTATTGGCCGGCGCCAAAGGGGCGGCGGCGCAGCTGCTCAAGGTCGATGTGCTCAACTGCATCGGAGCTTCCTTGATGCTGGTAGCGCTGGTCGGACTGCGAGGCGGCGCCCGCGCGCTGCGCCCCGGCGCCGAGCCGCCCCAACTCGACCGGCCGTGGCGCGCGCTGGCGTGGGCGTCGTTTTTCGCGCTCGCGACCCCGCTGATCTGGAAAATGCCACTGCCCGGCGGATATTGGCAGGCCCTGACCGGCTACGTCGGCGGGGATCCCAAATGGAGCGCCTTCCCGCTGTTTCCATGGGCCGCTTACGCTTTCGCCGGTTTGGCGGTGGGCGTGCTCTGGAGCGCCGCCGCCGGCTCCGACCGTCCGGCTCTGGGCACCAGCGTGCTGCGGGTCACGTTGACCAGCCTGGCGCTGGCGCTGCTGGGCTGGGGCCTGCATACGGCCCTGGTCCCGTATGTCGGCGACGCCTCCAACGCCAGCCAAGGCTGGACCTCGCCGGCGCGCTTCGCCTACCGCCTCGGCGCTTTCCTGGTCGCGACCGGCCTGCTTTACGTGCTCGAGCAGGCGCGTTGGGTCCCCCTTTGGGAGACGGTGCGGCGGATGGGACAGGCGTCGCTACTGATCTATTGGGTCCATGTCGACCTGGTCTACGGCCGATTCTCGCGCGGCTGGCGGCGCGAGCTGAGCCTCGGCGAGACGGCGCTCGGTCTGCTGCTGCTGCTGATCGCGATGGCGCTGCTGGGCTGGGCCCGAACCTCCGGCTATCTCAAGCTGCCGAGCTGGCTCAGCCTGCGCCCCGGGCGCCGCGCCGCCGGGTCCGATTCCGGCGCGGGCCGCGGCTGACGGGCTGCCGGGTACCGACTCGCGACCGCCGCGCCGGAGCGGCAGGCTCTCCAGCCTGCAGCGCGCCGCTGCGGGCCTGCTTGAGCAGCCGTTGAAAATCGGCGGGCGGCGCCGACTCCCAGCGCATCCGCTTGCCGCTCAGCGGATGGCTCAGCTCGAGCGCCGCGGCATGCAGCGCCGGCCGCGCGAGCGCCGGTGACGGCCGGCCGTAGGCGCGATCGCCGAGCAGCGGGTGGCCGATGGCGGCCATCTGCACTCGAATCTGATGCTTCTTGCCGGTCTGGAGCCGGAAGCGGCACAGGCTGACCGAGCCCAGCGCTTGGAGCAGCTCGACCTCGGTGACCGCCTCCTCGCCGGTCTCGCCGGAGCGGATCGGCCGCACTTTGAGGCTGCGCCGATCCTCCATCAGCGAGCTGCGCAGGGTGCGGCTCGAGGGCTCGGGACGCCCGAGCACGACACCGACGTATTCGCGCAGCACGGTGTGGTCGCGAAACTGCGGCAGCAGCGCCTCTTTGGCCGCCCGGCTGCGGGCGTAGGCGAGCACGCCGCTGGTGTAGCGATCGAGGCGCTGCACCGGAAACAGCCGCCCCAGGCGCAGCTCGAGGCGGCGTTTCAGATCCGGGCTCCGGGTCCCGGGCGCATGCACCGAGAGCAGGCCCGAGGGCTTGTCGACCACCACGAGCGCTTCGTCGACGTGGAGCACGCGCCCCCCGGCGACGAAATCCCCCGCCTCCAGCGCCCGGTACTCCGAGCGTTTGGGCGCAGAGTAGCGCAGCGACGGATCGTAGCGAACCTCGACTTGATCGCCTAAGCTCATTCGGATCGCCGCGTCCCTTTGGGCCCAGCCGTTGCGAAAGACACAGCCGCGGGCGAGCAGACCGCGGGCCTGCGCATGAGAAAACTGCAACCGATCGTGAAGGACGCGCTGGAGCGTCCAGCCGAGCTCCGGGGCTCGGACCTGGAACTGCTTGTAAGCGCTGGCTGGGCGCTGGTTCACGGCGCGCCCATTGTACGGCAGGAGCTTGACCCGCAGCCCGCGCCGCATTATTAGAACAAGCTATGGCTGAAACTAATCTGCAGAAGTACCTCAGCCTGTGCACCGAAAAGGTGATGGAGGCGTTCAACCACGCCACCGCCGAGCTGACCAATCTGCAGCAAAACGTGATCACGCCGGAGCTGCTGCTGCTGGGCCTGCTGGAGCAGGAAAACTCGGTGGTAGTGCGGGTGCTGCAAGAGGCCGAGCCGATCGCGGCCGAGGAGATCAAGCAGAAGCTGCGCGATCGGATCTACGAGGCCCAGGAGCGCGCCCAGAAGATCACCCGGCCGGCGAGCCAGCTGCTGGCCAGCGCCGAGCTCGCCGAGGTGCTCGAGATCGCGCACCAGGAGGCGCGCACGTGGGGTGACAAGTTCATCAGCGCCGGGGTCGTCTTTCTGGCCCTGTTCGATCCGCGCGCCGGCGAGGTGGCCAAAATCCTGGAGGCCGCCGGGCTGCAGAGCGGCGCCTGCCGCGAGGCGCTGCGGCGGATCCGCGGCAATCAGAACGTCGATCGGCGCGACGCCGAGAATCAGGTCGGCCTGCTCGAGCGCTACACCACCGATCTGACCCAACTGGCGCGCCAAGGCCGGCTCGATCCGGTGATCGGCCGCGAGGAAGAGATCCAGCGCGTGATCCAAATCCTGTCGCGCCGCAAGAAGAACAATCCGGTGCTGATCGGCGATCCCGGCGTCGGCAAGACCGTGATCGCCGAGGGGCTGGCCCAACGGATCGCCGACGCCGAGGTCCCCGAGATCCTGCTCGACAAAAGGGTGCATTCGCTCAACATGGCCGAGCTGGTGGCCGGGGCCAAGATGCGCGGCGAGTTCGAAGAGCGGCTCAAGACCATCAAGGACGAGGTGGTCGCCGCCGGCGGCCGCATCATCCTGTTCATCGACGAGCTCCACACCGTGGTCGGCGCCGGCGGCGGCGCCGGCGGGGTCGACGCCAGCAACATGCTCAAGCCGGCGCTCGCCAGCGGGCAGCTGCAATGCATCGGCGCCACCACGTTGCAGGAGTACAAGCGCTTCATCGAGGAGGATCGCGCGCTCGAGCGCCGCTTCCAAGAAGTCATGATCGCGGAGCCGAGCGTCGAGCAGACCGTCGAGATCCTGCACGGCCTGGCGCCGCGCTACGAGCGCCATCACAAGGTGCGCTACGATCCGGCCGCGCTGCAGGCCGCCGCCAAGCTCAGCGAGCGTTACATCACCGACCGTTTCCTGCCCGACAAGGCGATCGATCTGATCGACGAAGCCGGCAGCCGCAAGCACCTCGAGCTGCTCTACGTGCCGCCCGAGCTGCGCGCGGTGGAGCGCAAGCGCAGCGCGCTGCAGCAGCGCAAGCAGGAGGCCTTCCAAAAGGAGGACTTCGAAGCCACCGCGCGGATTCAGCAGGACCTGCTGGAGCTCGAGCGCGAGTCGACCGAGGCGCGCCAGCAGTGGCAGAAACGCGAGCCGGGCGACCCCTCGGTGCGCGAGGCCGAGATCGCCGCGGTGGTGGCGCGCTGGACCGGCATCCCGGCGCAGCGCCTGCTGGAAAGCGAAGCAGAGAAGCTGCGCCACATGGAAGAAAATTTGCACCGCCGCATCGTCGGCCAGGAAGAGGCGGTCGCCGCGGTCAGCCACGCGATTCGGCGCAACCGCGCCGGACTCAAGGCGCCGAACCGTCCGATCGGCTCGTTCCTGTTCTTCGGCCCGACCGGGGTCGGCAAGACCGAGCTGGCCAAGGCGCTGGCCGAGTTTCTGTTCGACGACGAGAACCGGATCGTGCGTCTCGATATGAGCGAGTACATGGAGCGTCACACGGTGTCGCGGCTGGTCGGCGCTCCGCCCGGGTACATCGGCTACGGCGAGGGCGGCCAGCTGACCGAAAAGATCCGCCGCAATCCCTATTCGGTGGTGCTGCTCGACGAGATCGAAAAGGCCAACGCCGACGTGTTCAACGTGCTGCTCCAGGTGCTCGACGACGGCCGCCTGACCGACGGTCAGGGGCGCACGGTCTCGTTTCGCAACAGCATCCTGATCGGCACCTCCAACCTCGGCAGCCACCTGCTCAGCAACGGGCGCGAGCCGCTCGGCTTCGGTCCGGCCAAGGGCGGCCAGGACTACAAATCGATCCGCGAGCTGGTGCTGGGCGAAGCCAAGCGCTTTTTCAAACCCGAATTCCTCAACCGGATCGACGATCTGATCGTGTTCCACCGGCTCGAGCCCGACCACATCCGCGCGATCGTCGAGCTCGAGCTCAAGAAGCTCGAGGTCCACCTGCAAGAGCAACAGCTCACGCTCGAAGTCGCCCCCGAGGTGCGCGAGAAGCTGGCCCGCGACGGCTACAGCCCGACCTACGGCGCGCGGCCGCTCAAGCGCGAGATCGAGCTCCAGATCGAAAACCCGCTCTCGATGCAGCTGATCGACGGCCAGTTCCAGCCCGGCGACTGCGTGGTGGTGGCGCTGGAGGGCGGCGCCATCCGTTTTCGCCGCTGCCGCCCGGCGCAGACTCCGGAGCCGCGTGGCATGGGCGTGCGAAGCAAGCCCATCGACGACGCCGCCTCGTGATTCGGCGCGCCGCTGCGGGCGGCTGGGACGTCATCCTTCAAACCGATCACGCCGAGCTCGCCGGACGGCTGGCGGCGGCCTGGGCCGAGGCGCCCGAGGCCGGCCGCGAGGAAGCGCTGTTCGGCATCGCGCACCATGACGACGGCTGGATCGAATGGGAGCGCCGCCCGGAGATCGACCCGGACGACCACGGCCCGCGCCCGTTCACCCAAATGGCCACGGACCAACATCTGGAGATCTGGCACCGCGGCGGCACGCTGCACGCCGGCGAGCGCCCGTTCGCGGCGCTGCTGATTCTGGGCCACAACCGCCGGCTGACCTCGTTCTACCGCCACCGCGCCGCGCGGGTGCCGGCGCTGGCCGACAAGCTGGACGTTTTTCTGGCCGAGACCGCATTGCTGCAGCGCAGCCTCGAGCGGCTGCTGGAGGCGCGGCTCGCCACCCGGCTGGCGCTGGCCGAGCGCCCGACCTGGCAGGGCCTGCTGTGGATCTGCGACGCGCTTTCGCTGGCGCTGTGCGGCGCCGAGGTCGGCGACACCATCAGCGCCGAACCGTGGCCCAGCTATCAGCTCGCGCCGCTCGGCGAGGATCGCTACCGCCTGACCCCCTACCCTTTTTCGGGCTCGCCCTTGACCCTGAGCCTGCGCTCGCGTCGCCTGGAGGCCGAGTGCTTCGTCGATTCCGCGGCGCTGCAAGCCGCGCTCGCTTCGGCTCCCTGGCTCGACCGCTCGATCGAAATCCACCCGTAGAGCGTGGCAACGGGCGGCATGTTCCTCGGCCGATAGTTGCTGGCCTTTCATCGGGTGCCGTGGGCAAGCTCTGCTCTGCCCACGGACGACATCGCGTCACAACGGTTCGCCTTCCACATTCACGGGTTGTCCACGGCACCCAAAACCCACACCATCCAGCGAGGGCAATTTGGTGCTTTGATGTCTATGTGCTAAAGTGTACGTATGGCCAGGCTAACCATTACGCTGCCGGACGAGCTCCAGCGCGCCCTCAAGGAGGCCGCGGCGCAACGCGGCACCACGATGGGTTCTCTTATTCAAGAGAGCCTGGCGCACTACGGCATCAAGCCGCGCGAACGGGCCCAGGCCTTGGTGGCTCGAGCCCGGAAGATGAGCAAACTCAGTGCCGCACAGGCCCTCGAGCTGGCTTTGAAGGAAACTCAGGCACAGCGCCGGCGATGACATCCGGTCCACTGGTGGTGGACACGAATGTGCTGGTGGCCGGTTTGATCGGCAGCGACTCGCGCTCGCCGCCGGCCCGTATCCTCGACGCGCTCTTGGAGGGTCGAGTCCCCTTCCTGCTCTCTGTCGCGCTGCTTGCAGAATACCGGACCGTCTTGCTGCGACCCAAGATCGCCCGCTACCACCGTCTCAATGCAACCGAAATCGACATCGTTCTCGAGCAGCTGGCGCTCAACGCCATCGTGATCGAAGAACCGGAGCCGGCGCCAGCGGCACCCGATGCTCGTGATCAACATCTCTGGAACCTGATCCATGCGCGGCGCGATACCGCTCTGGTCACCGGAGATCGTCGGCTGCTCGATGCCAAGGTGGCCGGAACGACGATCGTATCCCCGACTGAACTGCTGCGAATTCGCCCCATGTAATGTAGGGGCGGGGCTTGTCCCCGCCCGAGAGGCCGAGCTGGTCCCCGCCCTTTGCGGTCCGCGCAGTTTGCCGGCGACCACCTTATCGGGGTAGCGCCGGTTGCGGCGGCGGGCTATGTTGATCAGCAGAGTTTCGGCGGGCGCGGCATGAGCGACGTTCTCCTGGGCCAGGCTTACTACCTGCGCTTCGACCCCAAGCTGTGGGCCGCGATGCAGCCCTACCCGCCGCTCGGCACGCTCTACGCGGCGAGCCTGCTGCGCCAGCGCGGCTACCAGGTCGCGCTGTTCGACGCCATGCTGGCGGAGTCCGAATCGGAGTGGGATCGCACGCTCGAGCGCGCCGCCCCGCGCTTCGCGGTCCTGTTCGAGGACAACTTCAACTACCTCTCGAAGATGTGCCTCGGGCGGATGCGGCAAGCGGCGCTGACCATGATCGAGCTGGCGCGGGCGCGCGGCTGCACGGTGCTGGTGTGCGGCGCGGATCCCAGCGACCATCCCGAAATCTATCTCCAGCGCGGCGCCCAGTTCGTCTTGTTCGGCGAAGGCGAGCTCACTCTGGCCGAGCTGCTCGATCGGCTCAGCGGCCGCAGCGCGCAGCCGCTCGAATCGATCGCCGGTCTGCACCGGCTCGACCCCGCGACCGGCCGGCTGATTTCGACCGCCCGCCGTCCCGACCTCCGCGAGCTCGACGCATTGCCGTTTCCGGCCTGGGACCTGATCGACGTCGAACGCTACCGCCGCATCTGGCTCGAGCGCCACGGCCACTTCTCGATCAACATGGTCACCACCCGCGGCTGTCCGTACCACTGCAACTGGTGCGCCAAACCGATCTGGGGCCAGCGCTACAACAGCCGCAGCCCGGAGAACGTGATCGAAGAGCTGCTCTGGCTCAAGCGCACCTATCGGCCCGATCACATCGGGTTCGCCGACGACATCCTCGGGCTCAAGCCCGGTTGGCTGCCGCGCTTCGCCGCGCTGGTCGAATCGCTGAATGCCAAGCTGCCGTTCAAATGCCTGAGCCGCGCCGATCTGCTGCTGCGCGAGGGCGAAATCGCGGCGCTGCGCCGCGCCGGCTGCAGCGAGGTCTGGATCGGCGCCGAGTCGGGTTCGCAAAAGATTCTCGACGCGATGGAAAAAGGCATCCGGGTCGAACAGATCCGGGCGGCGGCGCGGCGGCTGCATCAGGCCGGCATTCGGGTCGGCTTTTTTCTCCAGTTCGGCTATCCGGGCGAAGGGCGGACCGAGATCGAGCAGACTTTCGAGCTGGTGCGCGACTGCGCGCCCGACGACATCGGAATGTCGGTCTCCTACCCGCTGCCGGGGACTCCATTTCACCGCGCGGTCCGCGAGCAGCTTGGCGCCAAGCAAAACTGGGACGACTCCGACGACCTCGCCATGCTCTACCGCGGGCCGTTCAGCACCGGCTTCTACCGCCAGCTCTACCGCGTGCTGCACGGCGAGTTCCGCGCCCGCAAGTCGCTGCGCGAGGTCGGCGCGGCGCTGCGCCGGCCCGCCGGCCTGCGGCCGCGCCACCTGCGCCGCTTGGCCGCGGCGACCTATCACGCCGCCGCCCTGCCGCTCGGGCGCGCCCGGCTCGCCCAGCTGGCGCGCCGGCCCCACGACGGCATGCAACCGCTCGGCGCGACCTTGTCTACCGACGAGGCGGCGGCGCCGACCGCGCAAGCTTAGACTGATATGCAGCGAGATCCTAGAAACGTGTGCTTGCCAACTGCAGGAGCAAAACATCGCACTCGGCCGCGGAAGCGTGCACGGGTAGCATGGGCACGCGCAGCGCGCCCATGGACGGCCTCACCTGCCGTGCATGGCTCGTCCATGGGCGCCCTTCGGCCGCCCATGCCACCCAATTCGCGGCTCCCGCGCATCTAGACACATGGACCTGTTGCTGACGCACGGTTACTTTCTCGCGGAGGATCCGCGTGAGCAGGAGATCATGCGGCCCTATCCGCCGCTCGGTCTGCTCTACCTTTCCTCGCATCTCAAGCGCGAAGGCTTCGGGGTCGAGGTCTTCGACACCACCTTCCGCCGGCGCCAGGAGTTCGCGCGGCTGCTCGAGAGCGAGCGGCCGCCGCGGGTCGGGATCTACGGCAACCTGATCACGCGGCGCCCGCTGCTCGACATGATCCGGCTCAGCAAAGAGGCGGGCGCCACCGTGATCCTCGGCGGGCCGGAACCGGCCAACTACGCCGAAGAGTATCTGCGGCGCGGCGCCGACGTGGTGGTGATCGGCGAAGGCGAGTTGACCCTGGCCGAACTGCTGTCGCTGCCGGCGCGCGGCGGCGCGGAGCACTGGAGCCGGGTGCGCGGGATCGTGTTTCGCGATCCCGACGGGACCTGCATCCGCAACCCGCCGCGGCCGGCGATCGCCGATCTCGACGCCCAGCCGTTTCCCGACCGCGCCGCGATCGACCTGGATGCATACCTGCGGGTCTGGCGCGAACGCCACGGCCTGGGCTCGGTCTCGCTGATCACCGCGCGCGGCTGTCCGTACGAGTGCAACTGGTGCAGCCACGGCGTGTTCGGCTTCACCCACCGGCGGCGCACGCCGGCCCATGTCGCCGACGAGCTCGAAGCGATCGTTCGCGACTACGCCCCGGACATGCTCTGGTACGCCGACGACGTGTTCACCATCCACCACCGCTGGCTCGAGGCCTACGCCCAGGAGCTGCGGCGCCGCGGCCTGCGCCTGCCGTTCGAGACCATCTCGCGCGAAGACCGGCTCAACCAAAAGGTGATTCGCAGCTTGGCCGAGATGGGCTGCCGGCGGCTCTGGATCGGGGCCGAGAGCGGCTCGCAGCGTATCCTCGACGCGATGCAGCGGCGCACCAAGGCCCAGCGGGTCACCGAGATGGTCGCGCTGCTCAAGCGCCACGGGATCGAGACCGGCCTGTTCATCATGCTGGGCTACGAGGGCGAGGAGCTCAGCGACATCGAGGCCACGGTCGCGCATCTCAAGGCCACCCTGCCCGATACCTTCCTCACCACCGTCGCTTATCCGATCCGCGACACGCCCTACTACCAGCGGGTCGAGGAGCGGTTGATTCGGCCCAAGCCGTGGGCCGAGAGCACCGATCGCGACCTCACGGTCGCCGGGCGCCACACGCGCCGCTTCTACGGCTTCGCCACCCGCTGGATGGTGCATGAGGTCGCCCGCCACCGGGAGCGGCTGCGCCCGCGGCCCGATCGCTGGCGGCTGGCGCGCAGCGCGGTCCAGGCCGCGATCGGCCGCGCCGGGATGCGCTTGACCCAGCATCAGGTCGAGCAACCGCCGGCCGCTGCGGGCGGCTGAACGCCCGCGATGCGCGCGATGGAGGCGCCGCCGGATCCGCATCCGTTCGATGCCGCCGCCGCGACCTACGATCGCACCTTCTCCGAGCGCCGGCTCGGGAAGCTGCTGCGCGCCGCCGTCTGGCGCCGGATCGAGGACACTTTCAAACCCGGTGACCGGGTGTTGGATCTCGGCTGCGGGACCGGAGAGGACGCGATCTGGATGGCTGGCCGCGGCCTTCAGGTCACGGCCGTCGATGCGTCGGCCGCGATGCTGGCGGCGGCGCGGGCCAAGGCCGAGGCCGCCAGCGTGGGCGGCCGGGTCCATTTCGTCCACTACGACCTGCGAACCCTGCGGCCGAGCGAGCTCGGTCCGCTGGCGCCGGCGGATGGGGCAGCGTATGCCGGCGCCCTATCCGACTTCGGCGCGATCAACTGCGTCCTCGATCGGCGCCCGCTGGCTGGGGCGCTGGCGCGTTTGATCGCGCCTGGAGGACGGGCGGTCCTGGTGGTGATGGGACCGATCTGTCTGTGGGAGATCGGCTGGAACCTGCTGCACGGCCGGCCGCGGCGCGCCCTGCGGCGCCTGCAGCCCAGCTCCCGCGCGCGGCTGAGCGGCGGCTCGCGGATCGAGGTGAGCTACCCTTCGGCGCGGCGCCTGCGGCGCGAGCTGGCGCCGTGGTTTCGCGCCCGGCGCACCACCGCGCTCGGCCTGCTGCTCCCGCCTTCCAACCTCGCCAGCCAGGCCGACCGCTGGCCGCATGCGTTGGATCGCGTGGCCGCGCTCGACGCGCGGCTCAGCGCCGTCCCGCTCTGCGCCGGCCTCGGCGATCACTACATCCTCGAGCTCGAACGCACCGGCGCCGCTCCGACCTGATGTGTCGGGCCGTGGAGAACGGCCGCGAGGCCGTGAGAAATGCACAGGCGATGCTTGAATAGAATGTAGGGGCGGGGCTGGTCCCCGCCCGAGCGGCGCTCGAAAACCGATCGAGCCGCGCTCGTCGACAAGGCGGCC
>DASWHO010000156.1:0-17760 GCA_036398155.1 Acidobacteriota bacterium | reverse complement strand
TTAGTGGCCGAGGACGCCGATCAGGCTGCGGACGGCGTCGACCGACTTCTGGAACTCCTGCTGCTCGGAGTCGGTGAGCTGGATCTCGATCACCTTCTCGATCCCCTTGGAGCCGAGCTTGACCGGCACGCCGACATACACGCCATGGACGCCGTACTCGCCTTCGAGCAGGGCGGCGCAGGGCAGGATCTTCTTCTTGTCGCGCAGGATCGATTCGACCATCTCGACCACCGCGGAGCCGGGCGCGTAGTAGGCGCTGCCGGTCTTGAGCAGGCTGACGATCTCGGCCCCGCCGTCGCGGGTGCGCTGGATCAGGCGCGCGAGCTGCTCGCCGCTCATCAGCTCGGTGATCGGAATGCCGGCCACCGTCGAGTAGCGCGGCAGCGGCACCATGGTGTCGCCGTGGCCGCCGAGCACGAAGGCGTGGGTGCTCTCCACGCTGACCTCGAGCTCCATGGCGATGAAGGCGCGGAAGCGCGCGCTGTCGAGCACCCCGGCCATCCCCATCACCCGCTGCTTGGGGAAGCCGCTGGTCTTGAGCGCCACGTGGCACATGGCGTCGAGCGGGTTGGTCACGATGATAAGAATGCAGTCGGGCGAATGCTTGACCAGGTTCTCGGTCACCTCTTTGACGATCGCGGCGTTCTTCATCAGCAGATCGTCGCGGCTCATGCCCGGCTTGCGCGGCAGGCCGGCGGTGATCACGCAGATGTCGCTGCCCTTGGTGTCGACGTAGTTGTTGGTGCCGATCACCCGGCTGTCGTAGCCCTCGACCGGTCCGGTCTCGAGCAGGTCGAGCCCCTTGCCCTGCGGGATGCCTTCCAGAATGTCGATCAGCACCGCGTCGGCGAGCTCTTTCTCGGCGATGCGCTGGGCGACGGTCGCTCCGACATGGCCGGAGCCGACCACGGTCACTTTGTTGCGTGGCATGGTGAATTCTCCTAAGCGCTAACCGATCGCCGCGATGATGCCATCGGCGAACTCGGAGCAGCGCACAGTGGTCGCGCCGGCAAGCTGGCGCGCCAGATCGTAGGTCACTTTCTTGGTCGAGACCGCGGCCGCCACCCCCGAGCGGATCAGAGCGGCGGCCTCGCCCCAGCCCAGGTAGTCGAACATCATCGCGCCCGACAGAATCAGGGAGCCGGGGTTGACCTTGTCTTGGCCGGCGTACTTCGGCGCGGTGCCGTGGGTCGCTTCGAACACCGCAAAGCCGTCGCCGATATTTGCCCCCGGGGCCATCCCCAGGCCGCCGACCTGGGCGGCGCAGGCGTCGGAAAGATAATCGCCGTTGAGGTTGGGGGTGGCGAGCACCGAGTACTCCGCCGGGCGCAGCAGCACCTGCTGGAACATCGCGTCGGCGATCCGATCGTTGACCAGCAGCTTGCCGGCCGGCAGTTTCCCGTCCATCGAGCTCCAGAGCTCCTCCTCCCGAACGATCTGGGCGCTGAACTCCTTTTGCGCCAGCGCATAGCCCCAGTCGCGGAACGAGCCTTCGGTGTACTTCATGATGTTGCCTTTGTGGACCAAGGTCACGCTGCGGCGGCCGTGATCGAGCGCATACTGCAGCGCCATCCGCACCAGGCGCTCGGTGCCGAAGGCGCTGATCGGCTTGATTCCGACCCCGCTGCCGGCGCGGATCTTGTTCTTGGGCTTGAGCTCGTTGTTGACGAACTCGATCAGCCGATCGGCTTCCTTGGAGTGCGCCTGCCACTCGATCCCGGCGTAGACGTCCTCGGTGTTCTCGCGGAAGATCACCACGTCGAGCTGGTCCGGCTGCTTGACCGGAGCCGGCACGCCCTCGACCCAGGAGACCGGGCGCACGCAGGCGTAAAGGTCGAGGATCTGGCGCAGCGCCACGTTGAGGCTGCGGATCCCGCCTCCGACCGGAGTGGTCAGCGGCCCCTTGATCGCGACCCGGTACTTCCTAAGGCTCTCCAGCGTCGCCTGGGGCAGCCACTCGCCGCTGGCCTGGAAGCTGGCCTCGCCGGCCATCAGCTCGAGCCATGCGATCTTGCGCTTGCCGCCGTAGGCCTTGGCGACCGCGGCGTCGAACACGCGCACGCTGGCGGCCCACAGATCGGGCCCGGTCCCATCGCCGCGGATGAACGGCAGGATCGGATGATCGGGAACCTGGAGCTTGCCGTCCTGGAACGCGACGGCGCGGGCGTCTTTGGGCAGATCGGAAGTCATCGGTGCGTGCCCCCTCCCAGCGGCGCAGAAAAGCCGTTTGGTATCATGGCGCTCCTTTCCGGGTCAAGGACCAGTCCCCCCACGGGTGGCCCAGGACACGAATCGAAAGCAACTCGGTGTTCTCTGATATTTTAGGCCAATGTCCGAGCCCCTGCATCCCGGCCGCCCGGCCCTGACCGTGGTGGCCAAATGGCCCAGCGAGGGCCAGGTCAAGACCCGCCTGGCCCAGGCGGTCGGCGCCCGGCGGGCCACCGAGCTGCAGCGCGCCTTCCTGCGGGATGTCTTGGAGCATATGGCTCCGCTGACGCGGGAGGGCGTCGACCTGATCTTGGCGGTCGACGGGCTCGGCGGAGATCCGAACCGGCTCGGCGGCGGCCGCGAATATCGAATCGAGCCGCAAGGCGGCGGCGATCTGGGGGAGCGCATGGCGCGCAACTTCCAGCGCCGGCTGGTACGCGAGAAGCGCCCGGCGGCGGTCCTGATCGGCAGCGACCTGCCGTCGCTGCCGGCGGCCGCGGTGCGGCAGGCGCTGCGGACGCTCAGGCAGGTCCCGATGGTGCTGGGGCCGACGGCGGACGGCGGCTACTACCTGATCGGTCTGACCCGGCCGGTGCGCGCGGTGTTCCGCGGCATCCCCTGGTCGACCTCGAAGGTCCAGAAGGCCACCTTGAACGCCGCGCAGAGCTCCGGGGTGCCGCTTTCCATGGTCCAAGCGTGGGACGACGTCGACACGCCGGCGGATCTGGCGCGCCTGCAGCAGGAGCTGCGCCGCAACCCGGACCTGGCGCCGCACACCGCCCGCATTCTGCTCGACCTCCCCCCGCTGCCGTCCGATTTCTGACCCGGCGACGGATCTGCCCTAAAGGGCACGGCGACGGTCTGGTCGCCCTTGCTTCTGATGTAGGGGCGGGGCTGGTCCCCGCCCGAATGGGACTGGCGACGGGTGGCATGGGTGGCCGAAGGCCGCCCATGGACAACGTGGCTTGGGCTGCAGCCCTCCTTTGAAGTTCGCATTCCGATATCCTGAGTGAGCTGGTCCATGGGCGCGCTGCGCGTGCCCATGCCACCCGATTGCAAAACTCAGGGATTAGACCGGGGCACGAATGGATCGGTATGCTGGGGGCGAGGAGGTTCCCCATGCCCGATACGCTTGCGAAGCTGGAGCCCAAACCGGTCTGGTCACAGTTCAGCCGCATCCTCGAAATTCCGCGCCCGTCCAAGCACGAGGAGCGGATTGCGGCCCACGTCTTGGAGGTCGCCAAACGCCACAAGGTCACGGCCGATCGCGATGGCGCCGGCAACATCGTCCTGCGGGTGCCGGCCAGCGCGGGCCACGAAAAGGCGCCGATCACCGTGCTCCAATCCCACCTCGACATGGTGTGCGAGAAGAACCGCGGCACCGAGCACGATTTCATGAAGGATCCGATCCGACCCCGGATCGAGGGCGACTATCTCTACGCGACCGGCACCACCCTGGGCGCCGACAACGGCATCGGCGTGGCCGCCGCGCTGGCGCTGCTGGACGCGCCGAAGCTGGTCCACGGTCCGCTCGAGCTCTTGTTCACGCTCGACGAGGAGACCGGCCTGACCGGAGCCAAGAACCTTTCGCCCAAGCTGCTTCACGGCAAACGCATGATCAATCTCGACTCGGAAGAGGACGGGTATCTCTACGTCGGCTGCGCCGGCGGCTGCGACACGCGCCTCACCATGCGACCGGCGTGGAGCAAGGCGCCCGCGGGCTCGAAGGGGTGGCGGCTCACGGTCTCCGGACTGCGCGGCGGACACTCGGGAGTTCAGATTCACGAGAACCGAGGCAACGCGATCAAAGTGCTGGCGCGGCTGCTGCGCGAGGCCCAGCGGCAGGGGGCGCGCTTCGGGCTGGCCGCGATCTCGGGCGGCGGCAAGCACAACGCGATCCCGCGCGAGGCCAGCGCCGACTTGTCGGCCGCCGCCGACCACAAGAAAAAGCTCGACCAGGTGCTCCATACGATGCGGCCCAAGCTCAAGGTCGAGTTCGAGGGCATCGACGACGGGCTCAAGCTCGAGCTCGCGGCGCTGGGCGGCGCTCCGTCCAAAGTCCTGTCGGCCGACAGCCGCGATCGACTCCTCAGGCTGCTCGAGGCCCTGCCGCACGGCGTGCTCGGCATGAGCCAGGCGGTCCCCGGTATGGTCGAGACCTCGAACAACCTCGCGGTCGTCACCCAAGATGAGGGCAAGTCGGGCACGCTCACGGTGTGGACCAGCAGCCGCAGCAGCGTTGCTCCAATCCTCGAATCGCTGACCGCGCAGATCCGCGCCGCCGGCGAGCTGGCCGAATTCGAAGCGCAGGTCGGCGACCATTATCCGGGCTGGAAGCCGAACCCGAAGTCTCCGATCTTGGGGGTGGCGAAGAAGGTCTACAAGGAGCTCTTCAAGAAGGAGCCCACGGTGACCGCGATCCACGCCGGACTGGAGTGCGGCCTGATCGGCGAGATCTATCCCGAGATGGACATGGTCTCGATGGGCCCGCAGATCGAGGCGCCGCATTCGCCGGACGAGCGGGTTCGAATCTCTTCGGTCCAGAACTTCTGGACCTACCTCGGCGGCGTGCTGGCCGCGCTAGCGTGAAGCCATGGGGACCCCGAAGAAGACGCCCAAACCGCCCGGCGCTTACCAGCGCTTCACCGAGCGCTTTCCTGAAGCGGCGCGGCACTACGAGCAGTTCAGCGAGGCCACGATCAGCGCCGGTCCATTGGACGAGCGCAGCGCGCGTCTGGTCAAGCTGGCGGTCGCGGTCGGCGCGCGCCAGCAGGGCGCGGTGCACTCGGCGGTGCGTAAGGGGCTCGCCGCCGGCCTTGAGCCCGAAGCGATGCTGCAGGTGATCGCCCTCGCGATGCCGACCATCGGCCTGCCGGCCGGCGTCGCCGCCATGACCTGGATCGATTCCACCCTCAGCAAAACGTAGGGGCGGGGCTGGTCCAATCCTAGGCGGCTGTCGTTGAAATGTAGGGGCGGGGCTGGTCCCCGCCCGAAACGGCGCATCTCCCGGTCCCATCGTTGCAATGGGTGGAGCATTCGCAAAGAGCAGAGTTGTTCCTCGGCCCTGCCTCGTCCAAATGTAGGGGCGGGGCTGGTCCCCGCCCTGTTGTGCTGGCAATCCCTTTGCAAGTGGCAGTCCCTGGACAACGGATTGAAGCGTTCCGTCAATCTAGGCCTGCAACTCTTATGTCTTTCAAGCGCAAGAAGATCCGGCTCGACAAACAGTGCTACTCCATATCGGGCGGCATCTTTGCGGTGACAATCGGCACGGCGCCCCGTCGCGAAATCTTTACAGACACGGACTTCGGCCTCGAGTGCATCGAAACCCTTCGACAACTCAGTAAGTCCAAAGGCACTCCGGTATGTGCATACTGCCTGATGCCCGACCATGTACACCTTTTGATGGGCGTCGATTCAGCGTGCAGTCTGAACAGCTTCGTGGGAACTTGGAAGTCGATGTGTTATCAAATCAGCTGCCGTCGCAGGCGGCCCGAGCCGTTCTGGCAGCGAAGTTACTACGATCGTGCCTTGCGGCGGGAGGACGATCTTCTTCAAGCCACCGGATACATCTTGAACAACCCGGTTCGATCCGGCTTGGTAGCCGATTATCACCATTATCCGCTTTGCGGATCATTGGAGTTCAATCTCTAGCGCCGCCGAAACAAACGGGCGGGGACCAGCCCCGCCCCTACATTGACGGCAAGCGGCGCTGGTTGGATCGGGTTTCGAATTAGGCCAGGAATCCCGTCGCTCCGCGCTTGGCCGGACATGCCACCGCTCCAATGTAGGGGCGGGGCTGGTCCCCGCCCGAAAGGCGTGTCTCCTTCTCCCCATCATTTCTATCGCGAGAGCGTTGCCAGAGCGCAGAGTTGTTCCCCGGCACTGCTCAGGGCGGGGACAGGCACCGCGCGCACACTCCGAAACAACCGGGCGGGGACCAGCCCCGCCCCTACATGAATTTCCTCACATGTCCATGTAGGGCATCGGCGCGGTCTTGCCGAGCAGCCGCGCGTACACGGTGAGCGCGCCGCGATGATGGGCGGTGTGATCCCCCAGCGCCGGAAGGATCGCGCTGCGCGGCTGGCCGCCCATGATCGGACCCGGGGGCAGCGGATTTTTCATTTCGTCGTGCTTCGACTCCAGGGTCGCGCGCGCGCCATCGAACGCCTGCTTCAGCCAGGCGCGTGCCGCGGTCAACGACTCGACTTTGCGCACCTCGGCGTCGAGGCCTTCGAAATCCAAGTTGAACCCCTTCGGATCGAACGCCCCGGCCATGAACCAGTCGATGGTCTGGGCCACGTGAGCCACCTGCTGCGCAACCGTGAACATGCCGGGTTTGGGGGTGAAGCCGGAATCGCCCTCCGCGAACACCCGGGTGCTGCGGTCGAAGTATTCCTGCATCGCGTTCAGAGCCTCGACCCGTGCTTCGGAACCCATCTCGCACCTCCTAGATTGGACGGACGGGAGTATCTTAGCGGGACAACGACAGGGCGGGGACAAGCCCCGCCCCTACATTCCGAAACAACCGGGCGGGGACAAGCCCCGCCCCTACATGCTGCGGGCTTGGGATAGCTGGCGGATCTTGAGCGCCAATCCGACCAAACAGGCGCCGATGATGAGCAGCGACACCATCAGGCCGCGGCGCCGCGACTGCAGCTCTGCCAGCGCGCGCTGGCCGGCCGCGCGGGCCGAGGCCGCGGCCGCGCGCCCTTCGCGAATGCGCTTCTGGATCCGCGGCTCATCGAACGTATGGATCAGCGCGCGCGACTCGATCAGCGCGCTGGTGCCGGCGTTGCCGAGCTCGAACTGCGCCCCGCTCACCTCCATGCCGCGCTGCGCCGCCTGCTCCAGCAGCGACCGAGCCGATCGAATCGAGCGCCCCATTTCCATCAGCCGCTGGTAGATGCGGGTGGTGGATTGGTCGCACGCGTCGCCCTGGTCGTGGCACTCGAGACAGACCGAGCCGCTGCTGGCGCGGATCGCGGCGGCGAGCGGATCCTCGACCCGCAGCGCGCGCAGCGGCTCGGCGCCGAGGTTGTGGATCCGCAGCGCGTAGGCCAGCGTATCGCCGGGCTCGACCACCGCGCCGCTCAGATTCTCGAACGACAGCCCCAGCGACCAGGCCTGCGCCTGCGCCAGCAGCGGCTCCTGCGGCGCGGTTTGGCCCAGCGGCGAAGCGAGCGCGACCGTGAGCGCATCATGACCCGCGGCGCGGGCGCTCACCGATCGGCTCCAATCCTGCGGGCTCCGCTCCCGGGCCGCCAACCGGGCGCGGTAAGTCGCCTCCACTTCGGCCCCGGGCGCCAGCTCCTCCAGCTCGAGCGAGAAGGCCGCGTCGTATTGCAGCTGCCCGGCCGCGGCGCTCGCGGGCGGCTCGCTGTTGAGCAGCTCGGGAGACGGGTGCGCGATTTCGTGGTGCCCGTGGCAGATGGCGCACTCCGAGTAGCCCAGCTCGTCGAAGATGGCTTTCTTCTTCGAGCCGCGGAACAGCGTCGCTTCCAGCGCGTGGCACTGGCCGCAGACATTGGCGATCGATTCCACCCCCGGCGGCACCGCGCCGTGATTGCCGTGGCAGTCGTTGCAGGCCGGGGCGGCGTTGTCCTGCCGGATCAGCAGCGCCTCGGCGTGGACGCTGGCGGAGTATTCGGCGAACTGATCGGTCGGGATGCCGTACTCGGCCATGCGCGCGGCGTCGCTATGGCAGTGGGCGCAGGTTTGGGGCACGTTCTGCGGCGCCACCGGCGAGTTGGGATTGGACAGCGGCAGGATGCCATGCACCCCGTGGCAATCGATGCAGGTCGCCACCTTGAGGTCGCCGGCCCGGTTCTTCTGGCCGTGCACGCTGCTGCGGTACTCCGCCACCTGGTCGATGCGGGCGCGCGGGTTGTAGCGCTTCATGAACGCGGCGTCGCTGTGGCAGCGGCCGCAGAACTCGGCCAGCTCAGCGCGCTCGGGCCGGCCGACGAAACCGCGATCCGGATCCATGGTCGTGACCATGTCGTCGGACAACGCCGGATCGTCCACTCCGCCGTGGCAGCCGGCGCAGGTAATGCCGCGCTCGAAGTGGACGTCGTGGCGCCAGTTCTCGACCGGCGTGTGCAGCTCGTCCTCCAGCTCGCTGTGGCAATTGAGGCAGGCGTTGTCCTGCGGGGTCGGCGCCGCGAACGCGGGCGGCGCCGCAACCCAAAGCAGCAGCAAAGCCAAACCCATCAATCTGGCGGAGCTTCTCATCGCGACTCCGGAGGCGACGCGGTCACCCAGGCCACCAGCCGCACCAGTCCCAAGATGACAAGAGTCGCCCACAGCGGCCACAGCGAATGGTAGCCGAGCGCGGTCAGCACCACGATGTAGATCAGCGCGAACGCGCCCGCGGCCGTAAAGCAGGCGCTGCGCAGGCGCCGGCTCGGATCGCTATCGAGGAACGGAACCGCGAGCAGCACCGCACCGGCCAGCATGAAGGCGAGGATCGCGTAAGCCTCCAGCTCGATCCCGAGAAAGTGTCCGCCCGGAATGTACTTCAAGGTCTGGAACATGAACATGAAGTACCACTCGGGCCGGATGTTGGCGAAGGCGGGCGCGAACGGATCGGCCTTCTCGCCCAGCTCCCACGGAGCGAAGGCCGCCAGCGCCGCCAGCACTGCCAGCGCCACCAGCCAACCGAAGGCGTCGCGCAGGGCGAAATCGGGAAAGAACGGCATCTGGGCGCGGGCCGGCGCCGCGCGCTGGTCGGATTGCGGCTGGCTCATGCCGTGGCGCTGCACCAGATAGAGATGCAGGCCCAGCAGCAGCGTGCTCGCCGCCGGCAGAATCGCGACATGCCAGCCGTAGAAGCGCGACAGCGTGCCACCGGTGACCAGGTCGCCGCCGCGCAGGAACCGCAGCATGAACGGCCCCAGCAGCGGCACCGAGCCGGCGATGTCGGTGCCGACCTTGGTGGCGAAGAAGGCCAGCTTGTTCCACGGCAATAGGTAGCCGGAGAAGCCGAAGCCCAGGACCAGAAAAAGCAGCAGCACGCCGCTGACCCAGGTCAGCTCGCGCGGAGCGCGATAGGCCTTAAGGAAGAAGGTCGAGAACAGGTGCACGAAAGCGGCCGCCACCATCAGGTTGGCCGACCAGGAGTGGATCGAGCGCACCAGCCAACCGAACGGCACTTCGGTCATGAGGAATTGAATCGACTCGAACGCCTCGGCCGCGCTGGGGCGGTAGTAGAGCATCAACAGAATGCCGCTTCCGACCTGGACCAAGAAGAAAAACAAGGTCATGCCGCCGAGGTAGTACCAGACCGTGTGGCGGTGGATCGGGACGGTCTTGTGGGCCGCGAACTGGCGCGCCGCTTGCAAACCGAGGCGCTGATCCAGCCAGGCTCCCAGTCGCGCCAGCTCCATCGCTCAACCTCGCAGCACGTAGATATCGTCGCCTTCGATTCGAACCGAGTACGACGTCAGCGGCGAGGGCGGCGGGCCTTCGACATTGCGCCCGCTCTGAGCATCGTACCAGCCGTTGTGACAGGCGCACCAAATCCGGTGCACGTCCTCGCGATACTGGACCGTGCAGTCGAGATGGGTGCAGGTGGCCGAGAAGGCGCGATAGCTGCCCGGCTCGACCTCCACCAAGATGCCCGGCAGGCTGCCGAACTTGAAGATCTTCCAGTGGCCCTGAGCCAATTCCTGAACCGTGCCGGCCAGCACCCGGTCGGTGGCCGCCTCGGGGATCTCGGGCGGGCTGATGAAGCGCAGCACCGGGTAACCGATCGCCGCCAGCAAGCCGCCGAGGCTGGTGCCCAGGAACCAGTCCATGAACGAACGCCTCGAGATCGCCCCCATGGCTCCGAACGCCCGGTCAGATTAGCGAAACATTCTCGGTAATCCTAGTGCTTGCAAGAAGGCAAAATATGACCAAAGGCGTAAAGTAAATCGGACGATGGCTCCTGCTGCCGCCGATCAGGGCTGCGGGCGCGAGCGCCCCAGCAGGCGATCGATCAAGCTCGGACGATAGGCCGGCACGCGCTGATAGCGCCGCACCTCCACCATCAGACAATTCGGGTCGGCGGCGAGCGCGTGGCCATCGAGCGCTTGCGGCAATCCGAGCACGGCTAGGAACCGCTCCAGGTGCGGCAGGGCTGCGGCGGCCCCGGAGGTTTCGGCTCGGCTCCGCTCGTGAGCCGACATCGCCACCTCGAGATCCGAGAGCGGCACGCCGGCCGGCATCAGATCGCGCCACTGCTCGGCCGCGCCCGGCCGCCGCGGCCGATCGGGCGCGGGCGCCAGCGAGTCGACCGCATCGGTGAGCGCGCCGCGATCGTAGCGCGAAGCCGAGAAGAAGCGATCCTCGTGGCAGGCGGCGACCACCACCGGAAGCGAGAGCACGGCGGAGAGCCGGCTGGCGTCCGAATCCAGCTCGTCGGGCTGGTCGGGGAAAGCGGCGACCCAGCCGCGCACCGCCCCGGAGACGCGATAGGCGACCTTGGACCGCAGCCGCGCTAGCGCGGCGTTCACCGCCGGACCATCGAAGGTCTTGATGGCAATCAGGCGATAGCGCGACGTCACTTTGACCGGCCGCGAACGTCCATTGCGCGGGCTCCCCGAGTTTAGGAGCTGGCGGAAACCGGCACAATGGGGCGGCCCCGGTGCCACAGCCGGATCTTTGTGTAGGGGCGGGGCTCGTCCCCGCCCGAGTCGGGCCCCGGCATGCCGCGGATGAGCCTGGCCACGACATGAAAACCTACTGCCGCGGATCCTGGGCCAGCGCGAGCAACGGCACGAAGAAACGGTAGAGCGACCAGACCTGTCTCAAGCGCCGCCAGTCGAGAACAGTCTGCGCGCCAGCATCGCCGCGCAAGGCATCGATATGGTGGAACAGCGGCGTGATCTCCAAGTGAACTTTGGTGCCGCGGCGGCGCAGCGCATCGGCCAGCAGGCGCGACTCCACCGCCGGTACCAGGGAATCCTGCTCGCTATGGAGCAGGAATGCCTCGGGCAGCCGCACCTGATCGATCCAGCTTGCGAGCGCCATGCGCCGCAGGTACGGTCCGCGCTCGGCGCGCCAAGCCTGAAAACGCTCGTGCCCGACGCAAGGATTGTCCCCGCTCATGCCCCAGAACGAGCGCAGAATCGCCCGCCCGCCGCGGCTCAGCGAGTCGCGCAGCGCGTCGGCGCGGTCGTAATCGTGATGCAGGCCCCAGTAGCAGATCTCCTTGAACGCTTCGGTTTCGAGGCCGGCCTCCAGCAGCTCCGGATAGTTGTAATAGATCGCGAGCCGGCCATAGAGCTGCGGCTCCAAGAGCGCGGCGGCGGGCGCGCCGCGGTACGAGCCGGTCAAGGTGTAGCGCACCAGCTCTTCGAAATCCCAATAGCCGCCGAAGCTGGTCACCCAGCGCAGCCGGCCGCGGAGCTCCGGAGCGGCCGCCGCGATGAAGCTCAGAGAGCCGGCGTAACTCAGACCGAACAGTCCGACCCGATCGTCATAGACGCGCGGGAGCGCCTGGAGATAAAGCGCCGCGTCGCGGATCTGGTCGGCGCTGTGGATCGAAAGCTGGAAGCGTTTGAGCGGATCCAAATCGGGCGTGAGCACCACGAAGCCGCACTCGGCCAGCCGCCGTGCCAGGGTCACGATTCGGGGATCGTCCATGCCGGCCCAGGCCATCCCATGGGTCAGCACCAGGCCCGCGCGTTCGCCCGCGCGCTGGGGCTGGTAGAGCCGCGCGTGGATCGGCGCACCGCTCGATGGATAGGTGACCGGCCTTTCCTCGACCGGCTCGGCCACCCAAGCCATGGCCGGCGCCCAGTCGGGCGCCACCAAGCTCATCAGCAGGTAAGCGGTCCGCAGCAGGATCGTCCAGGTCATCGGCACGCGGGTTGGAAAAATGGGGACAGGTATCCAATTTCCAGGAGCGCCGAGTCCGCAGCACGGCGGTGTCGGAAATTGGTACCTGTCCCCATTTTTCCAGTCCCCATTTTTCGCTAGCTCGCGAGGGTCAGGACGCGATAGATGGCGCCGATCAGGCGGCTGTACTCCGGAACGGTGAAGCTCCAAAAGCCGCGCTCGACACCCGACTCAACGTCGACGTGGCTGAACAGCCGGGTGACCACACAGCGCGTCTCAAGGTCGCCGCGGGGCTCGAGCCGGCGGCACAGCCGCACGGTTTCGCCGTAAGGGATGATGTCGTCGTTGGCGCTATGGACCAAGACCAGGTGAGGAATGCGCAGCTCCGGCAGATGCGGTTCCAGCGAAAACGCGCGCAGGTAATCGGGATGGCGGGACAAGGTCGCCTCGACTTCGCGATTGAGCTGCTCGCTGTCCCCATCCAACATGGCCTGCACCGTGCGGCGATCCGCCGGCGTGAGGCTCTCGCGCGCCGCCTCGGCCTGTGAAACCTGTTCGTCCAGCATCAGCTCCAAGACCCGGCGGACCCGCATCGGCTCCTCCAAGGAGGCCATCTCCGGCGCGGCGTTGTAGTAGAAGACGATCCGCGCGTATGGGTGGGGCTCCATGTCGATCTCGACGCCGGCGCGCCGGTAGCGGCCGGTCAGCGAGAAGTGAACCGCGTCCGCGAAGCTATAGTAGGAGCCGAAGGTCACCCCGTATTTGAGCTTGCCGCGCAGCGGCGGGCGGCTGGCAGCAAGCAGTCCCAAAGTGCCCGAATAGCTGATCCCCACCACGCCGGCGCGCGCGCGGTCCCAGCTCGCCTCGGGCGACCCGACCGCGGTCTCCAGCGCGGCGGCGATGTCGTCCAAGGTCGCCATGGTCAGAAGGTAACGCCGGATGTCGGGCAGATCCGGGGTCAGAACCGCGGTGCCGCCACCGGCCAGCGCGCGGGCGAAATGGACCAGCCGCGAGTCCTTCATGCCCTGCGGCACGACCCCGTGCAGCAGCACGGCGATCCCGGGGCGCTCGATCCCGCGCGGACGATAGAGCCGCGCCTCCAGGGCGCCGCGCGGCGCCTCGACCCGCCACGGCTCGACCGTAACCTCATAGGCGACCGCCTTGAGCCCGTGCTCCGGTTGACCGCTCAAGGCCAGCAGCAGATAGACCGCGCGCAGCAATCGCAGCGCCGGGCGCCAGACCAGGATGCCACCAGCCAGAAGCAGGATGAGAATCCAGTATCGAATGCGCATGGTCGGGCATAGTCTACCGCCAAGGAGAAAATGTAGGGGAGGGGCTTGTCCCCTCCCGTTCCAGCGCAACATTCTCTTCCGACGGCAGCGGATGCCGGCAGGGCGCCATCCCGGGCGGGGTCGAGCCCCGCCCCTACATTGGCATTCGACAATCACTCCCGCATCGGCCCGTGACGTGCTTCTGTTAGGATGACGCGGTGCGGATCGCGACCTGGAACATCAACGGCCTACAGGCGCGGCTCGGGTTCCTGCTGCACTGGCTCAGGCAGCGCCAGCCGGACGTAGTCGGGGTGCAAGAGCTCAAGCTGGTCGACGATCAGTTTCCCCACGCCGAGCTGCGCGCGGCCGGCTATCACGCGATCTGTTACGGCCAGAAGGGCTGGAACGGGGTGGCGATCCTGAGCCGCGAGCCGGCGCGTCTCGAGCAGCGCGGCCTGCCGGGCCAAGAGGAGTTCGGAGCCCGACTGTTGAGCGCGGAGGTCGGCGATCTGTCGTTCACCACTCTCTACTGCCCCAACGGCAAACACGTCGGCCATCCGGACTTTCCGCGCAAGCTCGCCTGGCTCGACGCCTTGGCCGACCACTTCGAGGCGCGCTACCGCGCGGAACAGACGATCGTTCTCGCCGGCGATTTCAACCTCTGTCCCGGTGCGCTCGACAGCTACGACGAAGCCCGGCTCCAGGGCAGCATCTTTCACACCGACGATGAGCGGTCGCGCTTCAAGCGCCTGCTGCAGTGGGGATTTCGCGACGTTTTTCGCGAAAAGTTCCCCACCGAGCAGCGCTTCTCCTGGTGGGACTACCGGGCCGGGGCGTTCCATATGAACCGCGGCCTCCGGATCGATCTGCTGCTGGCCACCTCGGCCGCGCTGGCGCGGGTCCGTGCGATCGAGATCGACCGCGATTACCGCAAGAAGAAGGACGGGATGATCGCCTCGGACCACGCCCCCGTCCTCGCCGACCTGGAGCACACGTAGGGGCGGCCCTTGTGGCCGCCCGTCTGTTCGCATGCCGCCCTCGGGAGGGTCAAGCCCCTCGCCTACGGAGTTTCGACCAGGGCGAGAACGCGCACCGGGCTGCCGCTGCCGCCGACCAGCTTGAGCGGCGCCGCGATCACCACCGCGCCGGTCGGCGGGAGCTGGTCGAGGTTGCACAGGCTGGCAAGCCCGAACTTGCCGGCGCCGTGCATGATCGCGTGGTTGGGGAACGGCGGGTCGAAGCCGCCGGCCTGGCCGGCGTCGGTCCCGATAGTCTCGACTCCGACACCCAGCACGTCGCGCTCGCGCGCCAGCAGCTGGGAGGCGCTCGGGTGCAGGCCCGGGCTGTGCGGCCCGTCGGCGCGCCGATTGACGAAGCTCTCCGGATCGCGGCGCTTGCTCCAGTCGGTGCGCAGCAGCACCCAGGCACGCGGCGGGATCGTGCCGTGGCGCGCCTCCCAGGCCAACACCTGCTCGGCGGTCAGCACGAAATCGTTGTCGGCGCCGGCCTGGCGCGAGAAGTCGAGCACGCAAGCGGGGCCGATGAAACGCTCGACCGGAATCGTATCGCAGCTGCCCTCCGGCAAGTCGCGTCCAGTGATCCAGTGCACCGGAGCATCGAAATGGGTCCCGGTGTGCTCGCCGAAGCTCAGGGAGTTCCAGTACCACGCCGGCCCGCGCTGGTCGTAGCGCGAGATCGGCGTGATGGTCACGCCCGGGGACGAGGCGAACATTGCCGGCAGCTCGATCACCGGGGTCTCCGGACCCAGCGGCTGGGTCAGATCGATGACCCGGAGCCGGCCCGCGCCGAGCTGTTGGATCAGCCGCGTTAGTAGGTCAGACATGCATTCTGTGCCAGGGCTTCGCCCTCGGACTCTGGGAGACTCTGGGAGTGGAACGAGTACGGGGTCAAGGGTACAAGGCGTTCGCAAACCGGGTGGCATGGGTGGCCGCAGGGCGCCCATGGACGACCTCGGCACCACCAAAGAAGGACTTGGCTCGCCTGCGTTGCGCCGTCCATGGGCTTGCTTCGCACGCCCATGCCACCCGTATCGGCTGCTGCCTGCACGCGCCCATGCCACCCCGTCTTGGCTATGCCTTGCACACTCCGAAGCCAGGGCGCTGCAAGATTCAGCGCTTTCGGTGTGCCCGGCGCGGCGGGCGCCGGAGCTGCTTGAGGTGGCGCTGGAATTGAAACCGGTTTTCCAACAGCGGCAGGTCGGTCACGTACGCGGTCGGCCCCCGCGCTTCCACTTTGGCGATGATGGCGGTCAGCTCGCCGGCGCTGGCGGCAGCCGAAAAGGCGGCGCGGAACGCTTCCAGCTCTCCCACCGAGGCGACGTTCCCAATGCCGGCGGCGCGGGCGAGCGCGGCCAGATCGCTGCCGGTCGAGGTCGCAGTCGGAAATCCGCCGACCGAAAGCAGGCTCTCATTATCGAACACCACATGGACCAGATTGGGAGGCCGGTAGCGCGCCAGCGTGGTCAAGCTCCCGAGATTCATCAGGATCGAGCCGTCGCCGTCCAGCACCGCCACGCGGAGCTCGGGCCGGCTCAATGCCAACCCCAAGCCCAGCGACGAGGCCAATCCCATGGCGTGCTGCAGGTAGAAGAAGTTGGGTCGATGACCGAGGGACTGCAGCTCGGCGGCGACCGCGCCCATGATGGTGACCACCACGGTCTGTTCCAGCTCCGGGTAGATGGCGCGCAGGGCCTCGAGCCGCTCCATCACTCCTCCCACATCAGGTCGCGGTCCAGAAGCAGCGCCACCGGCCGCAGCGCCGATTCGGCCAAGGTCTGCGCCTGCCGGATGCGCCGCCCCACATCGCTGGGCCGATCGAGCCGCTCGGTCGGAATCCGTAGGGCCCGCAGCAGCTCTTCGGTGACCCCGCCGCCCTCGGTCTGCCACGGATCGCGCTCGCCGAAGCCGCCGCGATAGCTGATCAGCATCAGGAGCGGGATCCGGTACAGCTGGGCCAAGGAGACGATGCCGTTGACGCTGGCCAAAAACCCGTGGTTCTGCATCAGCAGGGCGGATCGAACGCCCGCCAGATGCGCGCCCGCGGAGATCCCGATGCCTTCCTCTTCCTTGGCCAAGCGCACCAAGGTCATCTCCGGATCGTCCTCCGCCATTCGGATCAGGTGGACGAGCCAGGTTTCCGGCAGCGCCGAAACCAGGCGGACGCCGCCCTGCTTGAGCGCTTCATAAATCAGCTTGGAATGCTCGACCGATACGGGCACGGCTCTGTTCGAACTCAAACAGTGTCCATTTTCGGGAATCCTCGCTCCGGTGGCAAGCCGCACCACATCCAAAAAAATTGCTCCGCTCGCGGTGCCCGGAGAACCTCCGCGTTCGGAATCGCAAACCGAATCGGCAGTCGAGCAGTCCAAGGAGAGCAGCGGGGCGCTGCGTAGTCATCACGGATGCCGCATGAAAGAACTTTTTGTTGGACCTTTCGTAATCCTGATAACAGAAACCGATGAGTGTGCCGATTTGTAATGGGGATCACAAACCAGGAGGGGTCCATGCCAAACAGAGGCTATAGCGTCGATCAGATCCTCGAGATTCTGCGGCGGGTCGAGACTCGGTTGAACGAGGGATCCGACGTCATCGAGATCTGCCGCGAGCTGGAGATCAGCGAGCAGAGCTACTACCGCTGGCGCAAGCTCTACGGCGGCGCCTCGGTTGCCGAAGCGCCGCAGATTCAGAAAATGACCCGCGAGAACGCAACCCTGCGGCGTCTGGTCGCTGAACAAGCCGTCAACATCGACATCCTGAAGGACATCGCCTCAAAAAAATGGTAGGCCCGTCGGCCAGGCGGCGGGCCGTCGATCATCTCAAGACCGCCTACGGGCTTTCGGAGCGCAAGGCCTGTAGGATTCTGGGCGTCCCGCGCTCCACCCATCGCTACCAGCCGCGGCGCCGCGGCGATGAGGCTCTGCTCATCGAGCGCATCGCCGAATTGGCGCAGCAGAACCCAACCTACGGCTACCGCCGCATCTGCCGTATGCTTCGGGAGCAAGGCTGGCGAGTCAACCCCAAGCGAGTTTATCGATTGTGGCACCTGCATGCTTTGGCGCGCCGGCGCAGTTCGGGTCAAAATCCAACCGATTAGCTCCCTATCTTTGTAATCCGCCGTACACATCGCTCTCAACCAGATTGGACACGAGACGTGGGTGCATCTAGAGCGCTCGCGCGCGACACCGGTTCCAGATTGTTGGACGCCTCCAAGGATTTGAACTCGATGCTGCGCTTCGCAACCCGAATGGAGCCGCTCAACCCGATCGCTGCGTAGCACCGTTTGCGATTCGTCCCTGCATTCGTCACCAGAGTATCTGGGCGTCGAGCGCTCACTCCCGCTTCGATCTTAGGGGCACGACCGCGAGATGGCGGTTGGAGAACGCGCACCGCTGGGACGAATCGCAAATTGGAATGAGCTTTGCACCTCCAACAGCGCGTTG
>DASWHO010000155.1:0-8513 GCA_036398155.1 Acidobacteriota bacterium | reverse complement strand
TGCTGCAGATCGACTTCGCCAACGTCCTGCTGCCGGCGCACTACCAGGTGCCGTTCTCGCGCCTCGGCCCTTATCGCCGCAGCCTGCTCGACGAACTGGTCTACCGCCGCCGCCAGTTCACCGAGCAGTGGGCCCACGAGGCCTCGATCATCCCGGTCGCGAGCTGGCCGCTGCTGCGCCACCGGATGGAAAACCACCGCGTCCGCCCCTGGGGCTTCGAAAAGTTCATTGAAAAGCACCCGCGCTACGTCGATTGGGTGCTCGAGCAGGTCGAGCAGCGCGGCCCGCTCTGCGCCGCGGAGCTCGAGACTCCGGAGGGCGTGCAGCGCCGCATCCCCGGCTCGTGGATCGGAACCGTGCCGCGCGCGGTGCTGGAAGCCCACTTCGGCCGCGGCCGCATGGCGGTGGCGCACCGCACCGAAACCGGCGCCCGCAGCTTCGATCTGGCCGAGCGCGTCGTCCCGCCCGACCACCTCCGGCGTCCGCTCGCGAGCGACCAGGCGCAGCGCGAGCTGATCCTGCTGGCCGCGCGCGCCTGCGGCATCGGCACCGCGGCCGACCTGGCCGATTACTACCGCATGCCGGTCCGCGAGGCGCGCCCCCGGATCGCCGAGCTGCTCGCAGCCGGCGCCCTGCGCGAGGTGCAAGTCGAAGGCTGGCGCCAGCCCGCCTACCTCGATCCGCGCGCCGCGCGGCCGCGACCGATCGACGCCCGCGCCCTGCTCTCCCCGTTCGACCCGTTGATCTGGTTTCGGCCCCGCACCGCGCGCCTGTTTCAGTTCGATTACCGCTTCGAGATCTTCGTGCCGCCCCGGCAGCGGCGTTGGGGCGCCTACGTGCTGCCGTTTCTGCTCGGCGAGCGCTTGGTCGCTCGGGTCGATCTCAAATCCGATCGCGGCGGCGGCCGCCTGCTGGTCCAAGCCGCATTCCTGGAGCCCGGCGTCAAGGCCGCATCGGTCACCGGACCGCTCGCCGCCGAGCTCGAAACGATGGCCACCTGGCTCGGTCTCAAAGCGGTATCGGTCGGCCGCCGCGGCAACCTTGCCGCAGCCTTGGCCCGCGCAGTCCGCGCGTCCGCGCACCGGCCGCTTGAGGCCCTATGCCCGCGGCTCTAAAATAGGTCCAGGGTGTAAGCACCTTCCCCTTCACCCGGAAGGCGAGCCTTCGCCTGGGAGGTGCGACTCATGGCGCCCTGTCAACGTGGGGTGCGATGTCCACGTATCGTTGCGATTCTAGCCATCGGTTTGAGCTGGCTCGGCCAAGCGTCGTCCGCGGTGGCGGCCGTCGACCCCAACCAGCGCTACTATTTCCTCACCACCTACAAAACCTCGACGATGCAGAAGGAGTTGGACGCGGTCGTCCAGCAGGGCTTTCGAGTCATCGCCAGTTCGCATCTCGGGCAACAAGGCCAGGGATTGGCCGTTCTGCTCGAACGCGCCACACCCCCAGACCTCTACAGCTACAAGGTGTTGGCGACCAATCGCAGTGGCACGATGCAGAAGGAGCTCAGCGCGGCGGCCGCTGAGGGTTACCGCTTCTCCCCGACCCGAGTACTGGCTAGGAAGGGTGGCTTGGGTTTGGGAGCTGCGGAAGTCGTCTTGATCCTGGAGCGGCCACCCAATGTCGACCAGCTCTTCGAGTATCGGTTGCTCGGAACGGCCCGCGAATCGACGATGTTCGAAGAGATCGAGCAAGCAGTGGCGGAGGGATTTCACTGCGTGGGAATCGTGGCGCCGGGCGAGCTGATGGTGGTCATGGAGCGGGAGGCGCGCCCCCCTTCTCAGTGAGCGGTCCCAGAGGTGGCTGCTACTAAGTTAGCCAGGCGTAGGCAAGCCGCGCCGGGGCCAGGTCTATCAGTTCTAGGGGATGAGATCGGTCGAAATTATGGGCTGAATCGGAACGGGTCTTGATCGATGGTTCCGATGACCGTGGCGGTGCCAGCCTGAGTCAAACCGGCGTACCAATTGTAGTCACCTGCCGGCTCAAAGCCGGTGAAGTTGTAGCGCAGCAGCTCCCCGCTGAACAGGATGGGCGTCAACCCGCGAACAATGGGAACCAAACCGGGAGCCAAGCCCTGAGCCGTGAGCGACAGCAGACTCCCGTTGGGAAGACCGAGTACGAGGTAAACGTCCACCGGCATCGGGTTGGTTCCAGGCGTCAGAGCCGCGGTCACGATCAGCGTCTGACCCGCTGCGAAGCTGGCGCCGTTCAGGTGAAGGCTGAGCACCGGGTTGGGCTGCGGCGGGCGGAGGATCAGAGCCACCGAGCCCGCCGCCATGCTCGAGCCCACTCGATCCAAGTCGTGGTCTCGGCCTTCGAGCTCATACATGAACTCGTAGGTTCCCGGGCCCAGCATCCCCACCACGGGGCCGAACTGGTTATACAATCCACCGGCCGTGTCGTTGCGCTGATTGACCGCCAGCGACACCGACGTCCCGAAGCCGGTCTCATCCTCCAGATAAATGGTGTTGAACGGCGACTCAAAGCGGCGCAGGAACGTGCGCTGCTGGTAGGCATCGCCGCCATCGGTGCCGCTGCCCATATGGCTGCCGCTCAGCTCGTACTGGTACGGCTGGTCGATGGTGAACTGGATGAAGCCTTCCGCCAGAGTGTTGTGGGAGCCCGGCGAGAAGCTTTCCTGGACCTCGATGGCGAAGGTGGCGGTGTCGCCGGCGAGCGCAATGTCATAGCCCGCTGAGGTCATGGCGGTCGCCGCCGTGCCGCCCGGCTCCTAGTCGACGATCGAGTCGCCGCCGGAGAAGCCGAAGACCGGCGTGATATCGTGCTGCTGGGCCAGGCCGAAGTCGTTGTCCGCCCGAACCCGCAGCAGCGACCCGCTCTCGATCACCGGGGGACCGGCCTCGGCGAGCAGCGGCAGGGCAAACGCCGCGACCACGGTGAGAAGCGGAGCGGACTTCATAGCGCCGGCCCGGGCTCCGTCCTCCAAACCAGGTCGGACAGGGTCGCGGCTGAGGCTGGCTCGCTACTCGCTGGAAGCACCATGACGAAGAGCTGGAGTTATGGGACGTGCAGAATCTAGAAGCCGGCCGCGCCTCGTCGCAGCGGCCGGCCGGCAAAACCGGAACCCTACTCGCCGGCGCTAAAGCTCTCCAGCTCAACCGGGACGATGTCGTAGAAGATCGTCCCGTTCCACTGGCGCGGGAAGAAATTGGCGCCGGTGAATGCCGGATTCCCCTTGCCATGAAGGGTCGTGACGCTGATTTCGGAATTCATGAATGTGGTTGGACCGCCATTGGTGTATGCCAGGCTGGCACTGGGGTAGCTGGTGAGATCGACGTACATCCCGATGACCTCGCCGGGATTGATCGTGAAACCGCCGATCGCAACCGGGGTCGGGATGTTGGTGCCGTTGCACGTAACATTGCTATCGACTCCCATCACGTTCCACCCGGCGGCGGCGCTCTCGAAGCCCAACGCCGTGCCGGTTCGCCAGTAGATCGTGAAGGTAGTGGTGCTTCCGGTGGTGCAGTTGACGTCGAAGCTGCTGATCGTGATCGGAAGGGCGCCGATGTTTTCGACATCGAAGGTATTGCCGGCGAATTGGTTGTTACTGGCGAATAGCGTCGTCAGGCTTCCGGTCCCTGCGACCTGTTCTGTCCCCCCCGGTGGACCTGGCGGGGTCGGCACCCCGTCCTCGTCCGAAGCGAAGCCGACTGCCGCGAACAGGCCGGCCGCAAAGAGCGCAGCAAACGTGGCTGGAACCCTTCCCCACATAATCGGATCCTCCTTCCGAAACGCCGCCAGGCTATTGAAATAGCGCAGCCCTGTCAATAGCGACCCCGCCTCGACCCCACCCACGACCCCGCCCCTGTCGCCCCTGCGAGACGGGTATGCCTCAGTTCCAGGGCGTGGGATCGGTCGAAACGCCGAAGGGCGTGAAGCGCTCGCGGCCGGCGAAGTACGCGTAGAACAGCTCCGACAGCTCTCGAAAGACCCGGGCCGATGCGTCGCCCGCCGCCGGAGGCACCCGACTCTGCATCACCACCACGGCATATGGGCGCTCTGGATGCGAGACGATCACCCATTCGGTCGCCACGCCGGGAACGCTGCCGCTCTTGAACGCCATCGGGATCTCGGCCGGCACGCCGTGGCGCAGGTCGCCGTCCTTCGGCAGGCTCAAGATCGCGAGGATCTGCTTCGAGATTTCAGCGCTGACGAAGCGCCCGCCATGCAGCAGCTGCAGGATGCGGATCGCCTCGGCCGGGCTCGAGGTGTTCTCGTCGCCGCGGGCCGACGCCGCGCTGTCCATCATCTTGCGCCGCAGGCGGGTGTGCTCCAGCCCGAGCGCCGCCAGGGTACGGTTGACGTTTTCCGTCCCGACCCGGTCGATCAGCAGGTTGGTGGCGCTGTTGTCGCTCAGCACGATCATCAGCACACACAGGTCGTGCAGGCTCAGAGCCGAGCCGCCGTCTTGAAAATGCTGCAGCACCCCGCTGCCAGCGACCGTGCCGGCGCGCTCGATGGTGATGCGATCTTCGAGCCGCAGCGCGCCCTGGTGGGCCTGCTTGAAAACCTCCATCAGGATCGGAATCTTGATCGCGCTGCCTTGCGCGCTGACCAGCTCGTCATTCAGACCAAAGCGCTCGCCGGAGGTCAGATCCACGGCCGCCACAGCAACCACGCCGGGGCCGTCGAGGGCGATCCGGCTCAGCCGCGCTTCCACTTGCGCGCGAACCAGTGCCGCAGCGGGATCGTCCGCCAACGCAGCCCGCCCCAGGCCGCAGGCGAGCAGCGCGCACGCCAGTCTGTTACTCATCGCCGGATCGGGGCCATCCTAGATCCGCGTTGCCGATGCGGGCAACGGCGGGCCCGACCATGCCGACCATGGGCTTGCTTCGCACGCCCATGCCACCCCGTGGGCCGGTCTACGAAGGGTCGGACCTCAGCACCCAAGTCATTAGAATGCTTCGCACGCCCATGCCACACCGTGGGCCGCTCAGCCCATCTCGGCGAGCCGCAAGCGCTCGCCCCAGCGGCGCCGGATCGCCTGCATCGGCGGCAGCGTTTTCCAGACCGCCGGCTCCGGCGGCAGCGAGTCGACCCACGCGAACGCCTCGCGTTTGGCTTGCTCGAGCAGGTCGCGCTGGTGGATGACATCGACCACCTTGAGCTCGGGCAGCCCCGACTGGCGGGTGCCGAGAAAATCCCCCGGGCCGCGCAGCTCAAGGTCGCGCTCGGCGATCCGAAAGCCGTCCAGGGTCTCGCGCATCACCTCGAGCCGGGCGCGCGCCTCGCGCCCGAGCTTGGGCTCCATCATCAAGATGCAGGTGCCGCCTTCGGCGCCGCGCCCGATCCGGCCGCGGAGCTGATGGAGCTGCGAGAGCCCGAAGCGGGCCGCGTGCTCGATCACCATCACCGTGGCGTTGGACACGTCGACCCCGACCTCGATCACCGTGGTGCAGACCAAGAGCTGCACCGAGCCGGCGAAGAACTCGAGCATGGTGGCGCTGCGCTGCTCGGGTTTGAGCTGGCCGTGGACCAGTCCGACCTTGAAGCCGCGGAAGCGCCGCGCCAGCTCCTCGGCCATCTTGGTCGCAGCCTTGAGCTCGACCCGATCCGATTCCTCGACCAGCGGATAGACCACGTAGGCCTGCCGGCCGCGCCCCAGCTCGCGTGCGACGAAGCGATAGATCTCCTCGCGGCTGCGCTCCGATTTGAGCACGGTGCGGACCGGCCGCCGCCCAGCCGGCATCTGGTCGAGCAGCGAGACGTCGAGGTCGCCGTACACGGTCATCGCCAAGGAGCGCGGAATCGGCGTGGCGGTCATCACCAGCACGTCAGGGCGCAGGCCTTTGCGCACCAGATCGGCGCGCTGCACCACCCCGAAGCGGTGCTGCTCGTCGACCACCACCAGCGCCAGGTGCTTGAAGGCCACGGCTTGCTGGATCAGCGCATGGGTCCCGACCGCGATCCGCGCCGCGCCGCTCGCCAGCGCCTGGCGCGCGCGCTCGCGCTCGGCCTTGCGCATCGAGCCGGTCAGCAGCACCGGCGGATACGGAGTCGGCTCGAGCAGGCGGCGCAGGTTGCGGAAGTGCTGCTCGGCGAGCAGCTCGGTGGGCACCATCAGCGCCGCCTGATAGCCGTTCTCGGCCGCGATCAGCATCACCAGCAAGGCGACGATGGTCTTGCCGCTGCCGACGTCGCCCTGCAGCAAGCGGTTCATCGGCTGCGCGCCGACCAGGTCATCCTTGATCTCGCGCAGCACCCGCTTCTGCGCCTCGGTGAGCCGAAACGGCAGCACCTGGCGCAGCCGCGCCCGCACCTTCGGGGTCATGCGCAGCTCGGCGCCCTTGGGTTCGGTGCGCCGGCCGCGGCGTTTGAGCGCGAGCGCCACCTGAAGCAGGAAGAACTCCTCGAACGCGAGCCGGCGCCGGGCCGGATCGCGCCCCAGGTTCAACGCCGCGACGTCGCTGCCGGCGGGGGGAAAATGGACCGCGCCGAGCGCCTCGGACCGCGCCAGCAGCCGCTGGCGCCGGCGCACCGCGCTCGGGATCGGATCCTCCAGCGCGGCAGGGAGCTGGGGCAAAAGCCGGTGCATCAGGCTGCGGATCTGATTGGAGCTGAGCGAGCCGATGCGCTGGTAGATCGGCACGATCCGGCCGACGTGAATGCTGCCGGCCTGCGGATCGCGCGGGCTGAGCTTCTCGAACTGGGGCGCGTCCATCTGCAGCCGCTTGGGGGCCAGCGGATCGGGCTTGGGCGCTCCGTAGAGCACCACCGCGGCGCCGGGCTGAAAGCTCGCATCGAGGTAGGGCTGATTGAACCAGATCGCGTCGAGCGTGCCGCTGTCGTCGCCGAACCGCACCCGGAACAGCGGCCGGCCCGAACGGGTTCGATGCATCGACTTCGCCAGCACCCGAACCTGGAGCGTCGCCGCGATCCCCGGCCGCAGCCCGGCCACCGGCATGAAGCGGCTGCGATCCTCGTAGCGAAACGGCAGGTAAAGCAGCAGGTCCTCGATCGTGGCGATGCCGGCGCCGCTCAGCTCGAGCGCGCGCCGCGGTCCGACCCCTGGCAGGTATTGAACCGGATTATCGAGGCGCAGCATGGCCCGCGGTCGGGGCCTGCTCCTGGATCAGAACCACGCTCTCCCCCACCAGCTCCAAGCCGCGCACCCCGTCCGGCAGCGGAAAGATCAGGACCAGGCGCTCGCCGGAGGCCGGGTCGATCGCCTCGGCCGGGGTGAAGCTCCGGATCAGCCAGTGGGGGATTTCGACCGTGCCGAGCTTGAGGATCTCGAGGTCGAAAGCACCCCGCCCATCGCTGCCGCTGAGCTTCCCGGCGGCCGAGAACGCCAGCTCGCCGCTTGCCAGGCGCGAGAACGGCCACGGGATCTGCTCGCGTTTCTTGGGGTCGAGGCGCTCGAAATCCACCGTGCCGTCGAAGGTCGCGCGCGGCGCGGTCACCTGCAGGCGCCACGCCTTGAGCTCGGGCGGCATCGCGTAGGTGCGTTCGACCAGAGCGATGAACTCCTCGGAGCTGAGGCTGCGGCGCGCCGGTTCCACTGCCGCCATCGTAAGCAGCGCGGCGGAGGCGGTCCAGCCCGCCAGCAGAAAGAGCAGAAAACGGCTGCGCATCACGCTCAGGATGCTAGTGACCCGCTTTCGCCCCGTCAATTCCGGGGTGTTCGATGCCCACATCAGCCGGCGCTTGGAGCCAGTTACTTCGTCTTGCCGCAATGCGTCTGTCATTCGGGTGGCATGGGCGGCCGAAGGGCGCCCATGGACAGCCTCACGCCGGGCAAGGGGGTCCTCAGTGCGAGTGTCAGTGCGAGTTCAGCCACCGGCGGACGCGGTCCTCGGCCGACGGTGAGAGCCGAGAGCTCTCCAGCAGCTCGCTCAGCCGCTCGCGCACCGTCGCGCCGAGTCCGGGATCGAGCGCTGCGGCTTCGAGATAGAGCTCGACCGACCGTTCCGGGCTCTCGGTCCGCCGGCAGTCGGCGGCGGCGAGCAGCAACGGCGCGCGCTCGGGTGCGCCACGCTCGAGGCGCTGGGCGCGCAGCTCGAGGTCCTCGCATAGCCGCGCCGCGACCCGATCGGCGCGCACCGCGAAGCGCGACGACTCGGCGACCTGAGCCGAACGCTGCGGCAGCGCGGGCGCCGGCGCCGCCGCGCCGGCTGCAGAGCTTCCCATTCGAGCCTCCGCGCTGGACAGTGCCTCCGGCGCGGGCGCCAGAGCTTCGGCCAGCTCCGAGCTGCGGTCGCTGGCCGGCGCGCAAGCGTCACCGGCGAGGCCCTCTTCGCAGGGCGGCAGCGGCGCCGGCTTGGGCGCGGCGAGCTCGGACCGCGGCGGGGCCTGAGCAAACGCCGGAGCGCGCGGCCATGACTCGGCCGTATCCTGTACCGGAATCTTGGGAGCCGGCATCGATTCATTAGGCAGCGGAGCGGGCTCCTTGCTTTTGGCCTGCGGGTCTTGCGGCTCGCTTTTGATTTCGTCATGAAGCGCCGCAGTCGGCGCCGGTCCACTCGCCGGCCGAGAATGTAGGGGCGGGG
>DASWHO010000154.1:0-2011 GCA_036398155.1 Acidobacteriota bacterium | reverse complement strand
CGAGATCTATGTCACCTCGAATATCATTCTCTAACTCTAACTGGAACGTGATCTATTCAGGTCGGGATCGAGGCCCGCTCCCCGCGGCGAACAGGGGCGAGCCTGGCCGCTCGTTAGTTAGTTGCGCACCAGGACCCGCTGGTTGCGGCTGGAGCGATTGCCGACCGAGTCCCAGGCGGTGATGCGAATCCTATAGCGGCCGTCGGGAAAGAGGCGTTCTCCAGCGAGATCGGTGGCCGCGGTGCGCCACGCATAGGCCGTATCAGTGGGCTGGACTTCGCCGCCGGCGTTGATTCCGTCCGAGTTGGTCAAGACAAAGTAAGAATTGTACTGAGCATTCGGAATCTCGAGATGCGACTTGAAAACGACCATCACCCGCTCGGGAGCCCAGATCGCGCTCTGGCTCTCCTCCCAGCGCAGGACCATCCGCGTCAGGTCGCGGGTCCACTGAGCGACCCGTTCTCCGCCGGAGTTGAGCACCTCGCAGCGCACGACCGCAGGGGCCAATCGATCGCCGGCGCTCGGAGGGAACGCCGGATCCTTCGAGTGAGCGTAGTGCCCGCCGTCCCGGATCGCGACCACGATGTCGACATCCCCGGTCGCTACGAGCTCACCGTCCGAAGCAGGCAGCAGCTCGCCGGTCTGGTTGCGAAACAGATACAGCGGTCCTTGAATCCGGGGCGGTTCGACGTCGCGCAGCTCGAACAAGTCGTCCGCGAATCGATTGTGGTGACTCTGCAACCGGCTCCAGCTCCTGCCGTCCGGCACGAAGGCGCGCGACAGATGGATGTGCTCGGAGCCGTCGAAGTCCGCGATCTCGGCGATCTGTTCGCCGCGGCGCACCACGTCGCCGACCGGATGCCGAAACCCGTCGGTGTGCACGTAGATCCAGCCGAACCCCGGCTGGTCGAGGTCCTCGACCGCGATCGAGCGCCAACCGGCGACCGCGGGCTCGAAGCGGTCGCGGACCACGCCATCCGCGAGCGCGTAGATCGGCGTGGCTTTCGGCAGGACGATATCGAGGCCGTCGTGAAAGTAGCTCTCCGCCGGCAGGTTCGAGGCCTGGTAGAGCCCGAAATTGTTGATGATGAAGACCTGGTCGCGCAGCGCCTCGCGCTCGCTCGCGCTCGCGCCGGGCGGTTCGTGAGGCCAGGGCAGGCGGGCGGAATCGGCAACCCGAAAGGCGACCGTCTGCAACAGGCGGGTCCCGCCAGCCGGCCGCAGCTCGAGGCCGCGCAGCCCCACCGGCGCGTCGGCCGCGATCTCGATCGTCAGGCGGCCACGGCGCGACGCCGGCCGCTCCCACTCGAGCACGGTGATGCTGGGATCGGGCCTTCCCTCGTCGAACACCGCAACCTGCGCCGCGAGCGGGAGGCGGCGGCCCTCGACCGCGAGCGCCACCGTCTCACCGCGGCGCACCACGAACGGCTCGGCCCAGAGCAGCTCCGCCGGTTTGGCCGACCACGCAGGCGGCGCCGCACCGAGCCCTGCCACCAGCGCGGCGGCACGGGCAAGAAGACCAGCGATCGTTGTGCTGCCCCTCATTTCGATCGAGCTGCGGCGTTCGGACGATCGAGGGCCGATCTGCTCCTCGTACCGTTCGACGGCGAGGCTGTCGAGCCATGCCGCAGCCTCCTGCGCTGCCAAGCTTTATACCGCCGAGCCGCCGGAACCGGCAAACCCAAAGCGCAACCGAACTTACAGGTCCCACAGCTATTGGAGGGCGAGCTGTCCGGCGTGATTTCAGGCAGTCGGGATACGCAGCTCCGCTCTGATCTGGCTCAGCTCCTCATCATCGAGGGCGGGCGAGAAGCGCTTTAGGCGCTCCAACACATCGGTGGTCTCGAAATAGTCTTGAGCGCAAGCGAGGTGGATGTAGCCCGAGGGCGCGAACTGCCCCTCCTCGTAATAGACCAGCGCGATTCGCCAAGCGCCCTTCTCGATGGCCGCTCGACAGGCGCGGCACTGCGCCCGCCCCGAGGGGGCCCGCTCGGCGCCGCTGACCCGCGGC
>DASWHO010000153.1:0-5540 GCA_036398155.1 Acidobacteriota bacterium | reverse complement strand
TGGTCCCCGCCCGAAAGGCGCGGCTCTGTCTACCCATCATTCCAATCGCCGCAACCTTCGCGGGACGCGGAGTCATGCCACGGCCCTTTCGGGCGGGGACCAGCCCCGCCCCTACATCAGGAAGAAAACCATTCGGCGAGCGGCTATTCGTCGCGCAGGACCGCGGCTGGGTCGATGCCGGTGGCGCGCCGGCCCGGGATCAGACACGCGATCAAGGCCACCGCCAACATCAAGGTCGAGACCGCGACGAAGGTGCCGGCGTCGGTGGCCCGGATCTCGAACAGCAGGCTGGCCAGATAGCGCGTGAGCATCCACGCCGCCCCCAGCCCGGCGATCAACCCGAGACCGACGGTCCGCATACCCTGACCGACCACCAGCCGCAGCACCCGCGAGGGCGCTCCGCCGAGCGCGATCCGGATGCCGATGTCCTTGGAGCGCTGCTGGACGAAGTGGGAGGTCACTCCGTAGATGCCGATCACCGACAGCAGCAAGGCCGCCAGCGCGAAGGTCCCCACCAGCAGCGACAGGTAGCGCGGCGTCTCGAGCGAGTCCGCGATCAGCTCATCGATGGTGGCCACCTCGGTGATCGGCAGCTCCGGATCCAGGCCGCGAACCACCCGGCGGATCGCCGGCATCAAGCTCAGCGGATCGTTCGCGCCGCGGATCACCAGAAAGCGAAATCGCGCGCTCGCTTGATCGAGCTCGGAATCGGCCGGGCGCTGCGCCAGCGGCCAGTAGACCGTGCCCTGGACCGGCCGGTCGAGGCCGCTGTATTTCACGTCGCTCACGATGCCGACCACCGTGGTCCAATCGCACTCCGTGCAGCCGCCTTCCTTGAAGCGCCGGCCGATGGCGTCTGCGCCCGGGAAGTAGCGCCGCGCCCAGCTCTGATCCACCACCACCACCGGCGGCGCGCCGGCGGCTTGATCGCGGTGGTCGAGCAGCCGTCCCCGGAACAGGCGCAGCCCGAGCGTGTCGAAATAGCCGCGGGTCACCGCGACCCAGGGGGTTGCAGGTTGCGACTCGCCCGCGGGGGTGGGAAAATCCTCGAGATCGAAATTGTTGATGTTGTAGACCTCCTTGGGCGGCCGGCCGTCGGAGAAACCGAGCGCCTGCACGCCGGGCAGCGCCGCCAAGCGCTCTTCGGCCTCGCTCCAGAAGGCGGCGATCGCGTCTGAATCCTGGTAATGCTGGGCCGGGAGCGCCAGCGCCGCGGTCAGAAGACCGCTCGGGTCGAATCCGGGATCGACCTGCTCCAGCTTGGCCAAGCTTCCGATCAGAAGGCCGGCGGCGATCAGCAGCGGCGTGGCGACCGCGAACTGTGCCGCCACCAGGACGCGGCGCAGGCCGCGCTGCCGGCCGCTCGCGGTCGACCAGGACCCGCCGGTGTGGATCGCTCGATCGAGCCGCAGCCGGACCGCGTGCAGCGCCGGGATCAGCCCGAACAGCAGGCCGCTCCCCGCGGTGAGCGCGGCCAGAAACAGCAGCACTGGGCCGCTCAACCGAATCTCCTGGGTCCGCGGAATGAAGTCGGCGCCGGCGACCGCCAACAGGTCGATCGCCGCGGCCGCAATCCAGAGCCCGAGCAGGGCCGACCCGACCGCGAGCAGCGCGCTCTCGGCCAGCAGATGCAGAGCCAGCCGCCCGCGCGAAGCGCCCAGCGCGCGGCGCACCGCGAGCTCGCGGCTGCGCTCGGTCGCGCGCGCCAGCAGCAGATTGGCGGCGTTGGTGCAGGCGATCAGCAGCAAGAAGCCCACCGCCGCGAGGACGATCAGCAAGGTCGGCCCTCGGTCCCCGACCACCTGCTCTTTGAGATCGATCATCCCCCAGGTCGCGCGTTGGTCCTGGTAGCTCGACTGCCACAGCGGGAAGATGCGCCGGTTGATGGCGCGCAGCTCCTCCGCGGCCGCGCCGCGTTCGGTATCGGCGCGCAGCCGCCCCAACGCGATGATGTTGAACGGACCGCGGCGCGGCGGAGTCTGCCACTGCGCGGCGGCGAAGAACTCCTTGCCATGCTCGAACGGCCCGACCTCGGGCCGCAGCACGCCCACCACCGTGTAGTCGTCGCCGTCGAGCCGGATGCGGCGCCCCAAAGCGCCCGGGTCGCCGCCGAGATAGCGGGCCCAAAAGCCGTGGCTCACGATCACGGTCCGCTCGCTGCCCGGCTGGCTGTCGATCGGGCTCAACAGCCGGCCGTGGAGCGGAGCGACGCCGAGCAGCGGGAAGTAGGTCGGGCTGACGAATTTGCCATGGATCCGTTCGGCCAGCGCACCGCGGCTGAAGGTCATGGTGGTGTTGGCGTAGGCCGCCACCTGCTGGAAGCGGGTCTGCTGCTCGGCCAGCGCCAGATAGTCCGCCAGCGAGAAATTCCAGCGGTTCGGCGGCGCGTCAGTGTAGATGCGGACCAGCCGCTCGGGGTCGGCATACGGAAGCGGCTTCAAGAGCACGGCGTGGATCACGCCGAAAATCGCCGTGGTCGCGCCGATCCCGAGGCCGACCGTGAGGACGATCGTCGCGCTCAGAACCGGGGAACGGGACAGGCTTCTGAAACTGTGATGCACATCGCGCCAGAAATTCTGCATCGGCTCTCCTGGTCGGCCGGAACGATTCCGGCGGCTTCGAGGATCGATATCGCGCGTGGACGGTCCGAGCCGCAGGCGCGCGCGCATCCATTGCAGCGGAACCTGGGCCCACTGGCGCCGCAGCCAGGCGGCGGCGGCGCGCTCGCCGTCGCGGGCGCGGCGCAGCGCGTAGAGCTCGGCGAGATCGCCGATCACCACGCTCCGATCGTCGCGCCGAAGCAGCCAGCGCAGGGCCCAGCGCGCCCAGAGGGGCGGCGCCGCCAGATCGCCGCGCCACCGCTGCCGCTCGCGTCCCGATCTCATGCCCGGTCCAGCTTGACCTCCAGCCCTTCCCATAAACGCACCAGCGTTCGGCGGGTTTCCTTGACCCGCCGCAGCGCCTCCGGCGTCATCTTGAAATAGCGCCGGACCCGCCCCGTTTCTCGGGCCGCCCGATCGTCGAGCCGGGACCGCAACAGCCCCTTCTTCTCCAGCCGCTGAAGGACGATAAACACCGCCGCCTGAGACACTTCCCGGCCGGTGCGCTCCTCCAGCTCCAGGACCAGCGGGACGCTGTAGGCTTCGCCGCCCAGCCGCAGCACCGCCAGCAGCAATTGCAGCTCGAACTCTCCGAGCGATTCCTTCGCCAAGGCAACCCTCCAACGCGGCCTTATACACTAACATTGTTAGTGTTGTCCATCCTCTGGTCCGGCGGGCATCGCAGCCGCTAACATCGCCAAAGAACATCGGCGCGTTCGAAGGGAGTCATGCTTCGGGCATCGAACCGCCAAGGTCGAGGAGGAAGCCGTGGCCGAAGGACCGCAGCTCTACCGGGTTATTCTGGCGGTAAGAGACATCGAGCAAGCCGCCCGTTTCTACACCGATCTGCTCGGGATCGAAGGCCTGCAGGTCTCGCCCGGCCGCTACTATCTGCAAGCCGGCGGCGTCATCCTGGCGCTCTACGACCCCAAGGCCGACGGCGACGCCACCGCGGCGCGCCCGAATCCCGAGCCGATCTACTTTTCGAGCGCCGATCTGGAGGCCGTGTTCGAGCGCGCCCGACGGCTCGGCGGACTCTCGGACGCGGTCGGAGACGGCGACCTGCCGATGGGCCAGATCGCCACCCGCCCCTGGGGCGAGCGCTCCTTCTACATGAGCGACCCGTTCGGCAACCCCCTCTGCTTCGTCGACCAAAAAACCCTCTTCACCGGCCGCTGAATACCGGTTGCTCGGGAGCCGCGGAGCGAGTGCCCGCTGGGAGGTCTGGCGCCGCATCCCCTCGACCTCGTCCACAGCGCGATGCTACGCTAGCATCATGGGATCAGGGCGAGGCATCACGCTGACGACCGATCTCGACGAGGTGGACGCCGTTCCCTACTTCCTGTGGGACGACCCGCTGACGGTCGGAGAGCTGCGACGCAGGCTCAGCCAGACAAGCGGGCCTGAACGGATCCTGCTGCTCGCCCGGATCCTGCGCGAGGCGCGCGACACCGAGGTCTGGCGCTTCACGTCGCCGGCGGAGGTCGTCGCGCTCTGGCCTCGCCTCGCGCTCCACCTCGGCCGGCGTCGTGCCTTCTGGGAGTTCCTTCTGGGTCGATGGAAGGAGCTCGGCCTTGCCGGCTCCGACTAGCCGCCTGACGCGGCTGCAGCGCGACATCTTGCAAGCATTCTTCAAGCGCGAGCAGGGTTTCTTCCTAACCGGTGGCGCAGCCCTCGCCGGCTTCCACCTCGGTCACCGCGAAACCCATGACTTGGACCTCTTCACCAACGCTGGTCCGCTGGATGCAGGCGTGGCCGCGCTGCGCTCGGCAGCACGCGAGCTCGGCGCAACGTGCGAAGAGACCCGCACGGCCCCGGACTTCCGTCGTTTCCTGCTCGCCCGTGGCGGCGAGTCGGTGGTGGTGGACCTGGTGCTCGACAGGACGCCGCAACTGGCCGGCGACAAGCCGAGGGTGGGATCGATCCGCGTCGATCCGCCGGAAGAGATCTTCGCGAACAAGCTCTGCACGCTGCTCGGAAGGGCCGAGATCCGGGACCTGGTCGACGCGCGCGCTCTGGAGGCGACCGGCCTCTCGCTCGAGCAGGCTGTCGAAGGCGGGCGGCGCAAGGACGGTGGGCTCACACCGGGACAGCTCGCCTGGGTCCTCTCGCAGATCGACATCGGTGACGACGCTCGGATCCCCGGTGGCGTGCCCGCGCCGGAGCTGCGGGACTACCTGCGGCGGCTGATCGATCGGCTTGCAGTCCTGGCCCGGCCACGCTCGCCGTAACGACGGCCGCCGGCGAGGCGAGATTCCGTCCTAATGGAACCGGTGATGACCTGCCCAATTTGCGCTTCTATCCGTACACCTACCGTACGGCGTTGGCGAATCCGGCCTGGAGCCAATCCGCTATGGAATCTCTGTCTCGAGGTCTTCCGCGTTGCTGAGATGCGGCACGCGGTCCGTTTGTGCTGGGAATGCGGCTGCTTGTTCCGGGATCCGGTTTGGGATCGCGAAGAGCTCAGGCTGATCTATTCCCCCCAGATCTGGCGGCTGGTGGAGCCGCTTCGCACCGACACGCCGGAGCGGCAGACCAACAACCGAGCCCGCCGCCGGCAGATGGTTGAGCGAATCTTGGCCGAGGTCGGACCCCGGCCGGGGGGGGCAAAATCGATCGCCGACGTCGGCGGCCGCGACGGATATTACGTTGCTCCATTTCTAGACCACGGATGGAGCGCCTCGGTCATCGACCCAGTGGATGCGCCGGTCGTAGATCCGAGGATCGTGAAGAGCCCGGTATGCCTCAACGCCTACAGCGGGATGGCCGCTTTTGACGTCCTGGTGTTGAGCCACGTGTTGGAGCACGTCGTAGACCTCGCTGGATTCCTCGGACATGTGCGGCGCATGTTGCGATCAGGCGGCCTGGTCTACGCCGAAGTTCCCTACGAGGTCAGGCGGGTGCTAATTCACGCGGATCTCGGCGATCCCAGCCATCAAA
>DASWHO010000152.1:0-3909 GCA_036398155.1 Acidobacteriota bacterium | reverse complement strand
AGCGGTTTGAACGGCAGCACCATGAAGGCGGCGTCGGGCACCCGTGACATGATTCCGCCGAAGCGCTCGGGCGGTTGGCGCATGGCCCAGAGCAGGCCGGCCGCGAGCAGGACATAGACCAGGACCAACGCGGCCAGCGCCTTGAACACGGTGTGCATCATCGGAAGCATACCATTGGAGACCTCCAAAAACACCGCTGAGCTGGCGCGCACCGATGTGGGGACGGGGCGTGGAGGCCGTCTAAGAATACGGCTGAGCTCGCGCACCTCAATGTAGGGGCGGGGCTTGTCCCCGCCCGAAAAGGGAGAGCGAGTGCAAGGCGGTGGCCTATAATCGCCCAACGCTGCGCCGCTCGCGGCGCGGCGATCGGACATGGAAGCGGGCAAGCTGGCGCGATGGTGGGCTGGAGTCTCCTGCCGGCACCCGTACCGGATCGTGCTCGGCAGCCTCGCGCTGGCCGCCGGTGCGCTGCCGTGGGCGCTGAGCCTCCGGATCGATACCGATCTGAGAAAACTGCTGCCGGATTCGTACCCGGCGGTGCGGCAGATGGACACCGCGCTCGCCAAGCTCGGGGATCTGCGCTACTTCACCATCATCATCGAGCACGACGACACCGCGCTGGCCACCCGTTTCGCCGATCGGCTCGCCGCGCGGCTCGCCCGCTCCCCCTTGGTGCGCTCGGTGCTGTATCGCAATCCGACCGAGTTTCTGCGCCGCTATGCTTTCATGCTCCTGCCGCTCGAGGACCTGCGCCGCGTCCGGGCCTACCTGCGCAGCGAGCGCGAGCGGCGCAGTCCGTTCAACCTCGAGCTGGACGACCCGGAGCCGGCCGCAGCGGACGGCGGCGATTTGGATCCGGAGCTGCGGCGCCGGCTCGATCGGTTTTTCGAGCTCGAGCCGTACCATACCAGCGCGGACGGCCGGCTGGTCGCGATGCAGGTCCGACCGCGCCGGCCGGATACCGATCTGGCCCAGGTGCGGGCGCTGTACCGCAGCTTGCGGCGTGCCGCGGACGCGCTCAATCGGGAAGCGTTCGGCGGCCGCCTGCGGCTGTTCATCGCCGGCTCGCTCAAGACCAAGCTCGACGAGATCGGGACGATTCAATCCGATGTGATCGCGTCGCTCTGGATTTCGGGCTCGCTGATCTTGCTGATTCTCTACCTCACCTTCGGCCGGCTGATGGCGCTGCCGGTTCTGGTCTGGCCGCTGGCCGGCGGTCTGGCGGTCACGTTCGCGATCGCCGCGCTGACCATCGGCTTTCTCAGCGTGATCTCGGCGATGCTGTTCGTCACCTTGTTCGGGTTGGGCATCGATCACGGCATTCATCTGCTCCAGAGCTGTCTCGAACGGCTCGCCGCGCGGGACGAGCTGGAGGCGGCCCTGGCGCGGGCGCTGGCTCGGACCGGAGCGCCGGTGGCGATTTCGGCCCTGACCACCGCCGGCGGGTTTCTGGTCATGCTGCGATCGGATTTCAAAGGGTTCTCGCAGCTCGGCTGGATCGCCGGGCTCGGCATGTTGCTGATGACCGCGAGCTATTTCGCGATCTTGCCGAGCCTGGTGGTGCTGGGTGACCGGCTCGGCGTCTGGCGCAAGCCGGGGCTCGCCTTTGGGCGTTTCCGGCTCTGGGAGCGATGGTCCGCCCGCCTCGCCGGCGCGCCGCTGCGACCGGCGCTGATTCTCGGTGTGGTGCTCCTTTTGTCCGGCGCCGCGGCGGCGTATCGGCTCGAGTTCAACTACGACTTCGACACGCTGCAGGGCATCGTTCCGGCGGCGGTGGCGGCGCGCGAGAAGCAAGCCGAGGTCTATCGCGAAGCGCTGACTCCAGGAGCGATCCTGTTCGCCGACGATCTGCGCCAGCTCGATCGGATCTTGGAGATCTTGGCGCAGCGGCGCCAAGCCGATCGCGGCTCGCCGACCATCGGGCGGGTGGTGTCGATCCGCAGCTTCCTGCCGGCCGATCAGGAGCGGCGGTTGGCGGAGATCCGCGCCGCGGCTCGCATGGTCAGCCCGGCGCTGCTGCGCCGGATTCGAGAGCCCCGAATCCGGGAGCTGCTGGAGCGGCTGCGGGCGAGCCGCGACTTGCGACCGATCACGCGGGACGAGCTGCCGCCCGAGATCGCCGAGCTGGTTTCGGTGCGCGACGGCTCCGGAGCCGAGCCGCTGTTCGTGTATCCGAGCATCAACAAGAAGCAAGGCCGGATGGCGATCGCCTTCGCCGACGACATGCAGCCGATCGCGATCGACGGGCGCCGCCATGGGTTCACCGGCGATACCCTGATTTTCGCCGAGACGCTGCGCTCCGCCGTGGGGCAGGGACTGTGGATCTTGGGCTGGAGCGTGGTGGCGATCTGCGCGCTGCTCTGGCTCCAGTTGCGCAGCGCCGCCGACGCGGCCCGGATTCTCGCCGGTCTGGCGGGCGGGCTGGCGCTGATGTCGCTTTGGCTGGGGCTACTGGGAATCGAGATCAACTTTTACAACATGGTGATCTTCGCCGCGGTGGTCGGCATGGGCGTCGATTTCTCGATCCATCTCCACGCGCGCTGGCGCCAGCGCCGGCGATCAGTCGCCGGCTCGGCCGAAGCGCCCCGCGCCACCGAGGCGCTCGCCGAGCTCGGCGCTCCGATCACCGCCTGCGCGCTGACCACCACCGCCGGTTACTTCGGCATGGTGTTCTCACACCATCCGGGCCTGCGCAGCATCGGGCTGCTCGCGGTCGCCGGACTGGGATCGTGCTATGGGGTTGCGATCACGCTGTACCCACTTTTTCTGCGCCGCTTGGAGCAAGGACGAAAGGTGCGCCGATGAGCTGGTTGGTGCTTGGATTGTGGCTTCTGGGCAGCGGGCCGGGAGCGGAACCAACGGCTGGGCCCGAGCTTTCGAATGCGGCGGTTCGGCTCAGTCTGCGCGAGGTGATCGCGCTCGCGGTCGCCCACTACCCCGAGCTGCCGGTGGTCGAGGCGCAACGCGCGCAGGCCGAAGCGCTCGAAGCGATCGCGCAGCGGACCCGCCGAACGCCGCAGCTCTCCGGGACCGCGCTGCTGGGCACGGTTCCGGCGGCGCGCGGCGACCTGCTGAGCTCGCCGGACAGCCCGCGCCAGCTCGGCGATCTGGGGCCGTTCTGGCGTTTGAGGCTCGATGCCCGCTGGCCGCTCTACGCCTTCGGCCGCTTTGCCGATGCCGAGCGCGCCGCTCAGTCCCTGGTCGCGTCGCGCGGCGCGAAGCGCGACGCGGTCGCCAACCGCGCCCGCGAGCTCGCGGCGCGGAGCTATTTCGGTCACCTGCTGGCGCAGCAAGGATTGGCGCTGATCGAAGAGGTCGGCGGTCATCTGGAGGAGCTCGAGCAGCGCCTGGCCGAGCCCGGCGCCGGCGGCGCGGCGCCGGATCCGCTGGCGACCTTGCGCGCTCGCACCTATCGTTTCGAGCTCGACAAGCTTGAGGCTGAAGCCGAGAGCCGGCTGGTGCTGGCGGGCGAGGGGTTGCGCGCGGTCGTCGGCTATCCGCTGGATGCCGCGGTGCGGCCGGCGGCCGAGCGGCTCGAGCCGATCAGCTTGGAGCTGCCGGATCTCGAAACCGGCCTCCGCGAAGCGGCCGCGGCGCGCCCCGAGCTCAAGGAGCTGGAGCTGGCCGCCGCGGCCAAGCGGCTCTGGGCCCGCAGCGTCTCGAAGCAGAGCTGGCCCGCGCTCGGGCTCGAAGGGCGGGCGGAGTACGGTGAAGCGCCGGGCCGCGACAAACAGGACAACCCGTTCGCCTACGATCCCTTCAACGTGGTCACCTTGGGCGCGGCGCTCGCGCTGCGCTGGGATCTGAACTTCCAGCTCGGCGCGGCGCAGGCGGCCCAGGCCACGGCCGAGGCCGACGAGCTGCAGGCGCAGCGCGACGCGCTGCTGGCCAAGACCCGGATCGAGGTGA